>CAIYGQ010000198.1 GCA_903925745.1 uncultured Actinomycetes bacterium
CCCGACCCCACCGGCGACACCACCGTCACCGACACCTCCACCGCCACCGCATCATCCGGAACATTGCAGTCCGCCTGCCCACCCTGACCCGAAATACTCGAACCAGCCACCTGGAACGCCCGCAACCCACCCGCCAGAACCCGACCCGCCGACGTCCCCCGCGTATCCACCACCCGACACGGCGCCACCGCCGAGAACCCATCAGGCCCCGCAGCCACCGACCCCGAAACACCACCACCCGACAACAACCCGACCGACCCAGCCCCCACCGGACCAACAACCAACCCAGCGCCCACCACGGACACCACACACCCCACCAACACCCACCCAACCAACCGCACCGGCACCCTCACCCCAACACCAGCGACCACCACCACCCAGCGTGACACCCCAAATGGTCACCGATAGTTCACCGGCAACGAGCCGACGAGCCGGCCTGCGGTAGTCGTCCACCGTCAGGAACGCCTGCGACTGGAGAAACCGCACCAGCCCGAGCCCGCTCCGCCGACCCAAGCCCAGGTCGCTGCAATGCCGGGTTCATGGACGTCCGGCAGACATTCGGTTCCATCCCAGGAGCATGTCGTTGATGGGTTTCCTACCCGGCACGCGTAGACGCTCGTTGCCCTCGCCGCGTTCGACTGGAGTTGGCCGGAACCTCAGATGGGACCCTCAGTCGAACGTGACGAGCGCTGCCACCGGAACGTGGTCCGACGGGAAACCCGCATCGGGTAGCGGACCATCAGCCTTCCAGTTGCCGGGGATGTCGGTCAGACCGACGCCACGCCCGACGACGTGGTCGATGATCCTCCCGCCGCCGTTGACGAACGCAGTGGGTGAGCTGTTCCCGCAACCGATGAAACCGAACCGCTCGAAGGCGCTCATGACCTGACCACCTGCGTCATCGTTGAGGTCACCAGCGACCACGACAGCCGCCGGGTCGCCGAGAATACGGACGAGTTCCGCAACCTCCTCCACACCAGGGTGGTCGGCTGCCTCCGGTGGGGCCCAGGAGATGTGGACCGATGCGAACAGGACCGAGGAGTCATCCACGCCGATCTCGGCGGTCGCAGCGCTCCGTCGCCCGAGGATCTCGAGGCTGGTGTGGCGTGCGCCGAGGCCGGAACGCGTGGACACCAGTGACCCATCTGGCCGTCCCCCCGGCCGCTGGACCCACGTGGTGTCCCAGCCGACCAGTCGGTCACCGACGGCGTCGGCTGCCCGAGCATCGACCTCCTGCAGGCAGATCACGTCGGCCAGGTCGGCGAACCGGGCGACGACGTCGCTGACCATCGTCAGGCGCCCCGCTGACTCAGGTCGCGATGTGAGGTGCGGGTAGTAGTCGAGGATCAGGTACGCGTCGGCGAGGACGTTCCACGACCAGACCCTGAACGCATTCACGGCACGAACGCTACGTCGTAGCGGGTCATCGCTGCCTGGAACCCCGCCGCCATCCGGACGGTGCACCACCGGTGGCGGTCGGCGGAGAGCCCACCTGCAGCGGGCATCGAGTGCAACCGGTCACCAGTCACTGATGCGAACCCCCGAGGAACATCTCAGCGCCGAGTCCCGGGCTGTGAGGCCGCCTGCGCCTCAACCTGCGCGTCGGCGAGCCGGAACACCGGCAACCGCTCATCGAGTGCGATCAGTGCGTCCCCCGAGCCGATGAAGCGCACCCTGAGGGGCTTCGAGTCGCTCCCCGCCTGCTCCCAAGCGGCCAGAGGGCGCACGTGGTCCACCGGTCGCCATCGACCCTCGACGAACACCAGGTCGCCCGGACGGACGTCGGGCACCGTCACCGCGTCGGTCGCCTGCAGCTCGCCCGCAACGAGCCGACGAGCCAGCTTGCGGTAGTCGTCCTCCGTCGGGAATGCCTGCGACTGGAGGATCCGCACCAGCTCGAGCCCGTCTCGCCGACTCAGGAGGGCGGCCGGAACGGCACCAATCGTCGATCCGCCCGAACCGAGCAGCAGCAGCCGGATGTCCGACTGTCCCCTTCTCCGCTCACTGGGAAGGCTCCACCTGATGCCCCTGATCCTGTTGCGATCGATCGATCGCGGCTCACCGAGCGGGGGCACCCAGCTCAGCTCGGTCTCCGTGAGGTCCACCCGAACTCGGATCGTGGACCAGATCACAGCACCCGTGAATCCGGCGAGGAGGACGAAGAAGAACAAGGTCCAGAGGAGCGCACCCGGGGAGCGAAGCAGCGAGTCACGCCACTCCCCGGACCTGAGGAACGCGCCGATGATCAACGCGGCCCAGACCCCAGTGAACGTCGCGAGGACCAGATTCACCCCCACCCCGATCGGACCCAGCCGCGCGTGCAGCGTCTCCTGCGAGTCGACTGGGCGCTGCTGCGATGTGCCGGAACCGACCGACGTGAGCTCGGCCGTGGTTCCGGGCCGGTCGCGCTTCACTCGCATGCGCTCGGAGTCCGGCACTGCGAGGCGGGTGCCGTCACCCAGCACCAGATCGACCATCCGACTGGCTCGAGAGCGCTGCACCCGGAGCACCTCGACCTCCTCACCGCCGACCTCCACGACGTCACCGGCGACCACGGCGGCGGAGGGGATGGTGCCGTCGGGCGTCGCGGCGCCGTCTCGTGGTCGACGCGACGATGCGCCGGGAGGATCCCCGACTCCCAACGCAGCCAGGGTTCGCTCGCGACGAACGACGGGAACCACGGCGTCGGCTCCCAGCAACTCGACGTGACCGTCGAAGAACTCCAGTCGGAGCCTCGGTCCATCGACCGCTGGTTGGGCCCACTCGGGAACGGGCCTGCAACTCTCGAACCAGCGCCACTGGTCGGCGACCCGCACCAGGTCGTACGGGTCGAGGTCCTCGATCGAGACCGACCCGTCCGCCGTCACCGAGCCCTCGTCCAGCGAGCGGATCAGTGCTCGGACCTGGTCGAGCCGATCCCGTTCCCTGCCGACCCTCGCCGACGAGAGCCATGCGCGCAACGCGGACAGCCCGAAGGCCCCGCACAGGATCAGGCCCGGCAACGGAGAGCGCCGAACTCCGGTCTCCGTCCCGGCGACCGTGACCGCAGCAGCCAGCAGGAAAGCCCCCATGAACGCGCCGGCAACGATCCACAACCGCCTCTGGGTCCGCCGGAGATCACCACTCATCCGGTCGATGAAGTTGAGCGACGACGTGCTCTCTGCCACCGGTCGGGCGATCCCCAGGCTCCGGACGTGGCCCGGTTGCCACGTTCCCTCCAGTAGTGGATCAGCGCTGCCGGTGAGCGGGTGTGACCGGAGACCCGACCACCCTCGGGGACCGCACTGTGGCGGCCGCGGACACGATGCGCAGCGGGCCCGACCCACGGGCGCTGACCGGATCCGGAGCGATGGGGCTCAGCCCCGGACCCGATCACCGCCCACAGCCCCTCCACGGGGCGGTGCGGCGCGCCTGCTCACTGGGCGGAATCAACCGGTGGAAGCAACACCGGTGGGTGGGAGCGAGCGTAGATGTTCATCGAGGGCCTCGGCGGGTGTGCGCCATCCGAGGATCTTGCGTGGCCGCGAGTTGATGGCCTCGGCGACTGCGGCGATGTCGTCGGCGGTCCAGCGCGCGAGGTCGGTGCCCTTCGGGAAGCATTGGCGTAGCAGCCCGTTGGTGTTCTCGTTCGTGGGTCGTTGCCAGGGGCTGTGCGGGTCGGCGAAGAACACCGGGATGCCGGTCTCGACCCTGAACGCCGCGTGGGCCGAGAGTTCCTTGCCGCGGTCCCAGGTGAGTGACCGGCGGAGCTGTTCGGGCAGCGTGGTCATCGACTTGGCGAGCGCGTTCTTCATCGTGACCGCGCCGTAGCCGGCGAGCGCCGGCCCGTTCTTGGTGCGCGGGATCACCCCGTAGCCCTCTTCGCGAGGCAGGTGGATGAGCATCGTGAATCGGGTGGTGCGCTCGACCAACGTGCCGATCGCCGAGCGTTTCAGCCCGATGATCAGGTCGCCCTCCCAGTGGCCGGGCACAGCCCGGTCCTCGGCCTCGGCGGGCCGCTCGGAGATCAACACGTCAGGGGTGACGTGCGCCCAGGCCTTCTGGCGGGCCCGTGCCCGCGGGACTCTGAGCGCCCGTCCGGTGCGCAGGCACGTGACCAGCTCCCGCTTCAGCGCGCCTCGGCTCTCGACGTAGAGCGCCTGGTAGATCGCTTCGTGGCTGATCCGCATCGACTCATCATCGGGGAACTCCATCTTCAACCGCGCCGAGATCTGCTGGGGGCTCCAGCCCTGCACCCATCGCCGATCGCCTCGATGAGGCTTGTTGCGGCCCTTCCACTCGGGACCTTCCGGCCCGAGCGGATGGCCATCATCGTCGGTGACGTCCCCGGAGAGCCGCTGCTGGACGTAGTCACGGAGCCGGTCGTTCGTGACGAGCTTCGCGACCTTCGGTCGCCGAGCACGCCGCTCCGCGTGCCACTGCGCGATCGACGCCTTGTACTCGAGTCGGAACGTGCGCGTGGATGCGTTCCGTCGCAGCTCACGCGAGATCGTCGACGGCGACCGGCCCACCCGGCGAGCGATCTCACGCACGCCATGGCCTTGGGCGCGGAACAACGCGATGTCCTCACGCTCGGAGAACGACAGGTAGCGGCCCGACACCGTCGGGGACAGACAGGGGTTCACCCCGCCAGCGTGGCGGAACCACCGGAACGCAACGGGGGATGACACCCCAGCCTCGACCGCAGCGTGCTCGGTCATCGCTCCCTTTGCGATCGCTGCCCAGAACGCGACCCTGTCCTCACGCCACGCGACGGTCGGCCGACCCGGCGACGGGATCTGTCCCCGATACAGCTGCACCTCCCGCTGACGGTCCTTCATCGTTGCCACGTGCACCTCCGAGATCGAGGTGTTGCGACGACCGGTTGATTCCGCCTTGGACCCCTCGGTCGCTGTGGTGGACGAGCCCGGTGAGGTCCTCACCGGCCCGGGTACGTTCCCAGATGGCCTGTTTGAGCGCGTGGAGTGCGAGATCGGTCCGAAACGACCTCGACGCCTGCCAGCCGACGATCCGACGGGCGAACACGTCGGAGACGAACGCGACGTAGACGAACCCGGACCAGGTGCGCACGTAGGTGAGGTCCGCGACCCACGACCGGTTCGGTCCGTCCGCCCGGAACTGGCGGTCGACGAGATCACGAGGCCGTGCTGCGGTGTCGTCGCTGACGGTGGTGCGCCGGACCTTGCCGCGAACCGCTCCCCGCAAACCCAGGTCGCCCATGAGGCGTTCCACGGTGCAGCGGGCGACACGCGTCCCTTCACGGTTCAGCTGGGCCCCCACCTTGTCGGCCCCGTACACACTGAAGTTCTCCGCATGCACCCGGACGATCTCCGGTCGCAGCACCTCGTCACGAAGCGCGCGCTGCGACATGCCACGTCGTTTCGCCGACCAGTAGGTGGATGGGGCGAACTGCAACGCCGTGCAGATCGGCTCGACCCCGAAACGCTCCCGGTGAGCGTCGATGAACCGGATCACTTCCTGCGGCCGTCGAGCTCGGCCGCGAGGAAAGCCGAAGCCGTCTTGAGGATCTCGTTCGCACGGCGCAACTCGCGGTTCTCACGTTCAAGGACCCGCAACCGTTCCCGGTCATCGCTCGACAACCCCGGCCGGCCACCCGAGTCCACCTCAGCCTGGCGGACCCACTTGCGCACCGTCTCGGCCGTCGGACCGAGCTTCTCGGCCACCGAACAGATCGCCTCCTACTGCGACGAGCAGTGACGTTCCAAGTCGAGGACCATCCTCACCGCGCACTCACGCAGTTCCACCGGGTATCGGCCCGGTCTCCGATGCTCTGACATAGCTCCATCCTCCTCAAGGATTGGAGCCTGCGCGCTACCTGGGGCGGTTCATCCCCTGCTAGCGGACTAGGAACATCTGTACATTCGCAACGAGTTCCGTCCTCTTTGAAAAACGTAGCCAATCGATGTCCATGACCACGACGAGTCGTCCCTGGCCAGAGACCATGTCTGACTCGTCCCACACTCCCGCAACCGGTATCGAGCCGTTGCTCGCCAACACGTTGCGGCCCGCGACCCCGCCGAGACCCGCCATTCCACCGGGCCCGCCGGGGAAGAAAGCGGTGAGGGGGTTCGGAGTAAGGGCGATCTGACCGGCAGCGTTCGGATTGATTGTGAACCCCCCATCGATGTCGCCGAGTCCGCCAACGGTAACCCCGCCGCCCCGGATCAAGGAGTTGATCACCGGCGCAACTGTCTGGTTGAGGATCTCGCAGCAGGGGCGTTCACCGGTGAGGTATAGACGTCCGCCGCGTCGTACGTAGTCCGCGAGTTGGATCTGCTCTGCCGGGGTCAAGCCGGTATAGGCCATCACGACCCACACCGACTTGTAGCCGCTCAGGTCAGTCGGAACCTCCGAGCTACGGTCGGCACCGTAACCGAGCGATTCCAAGGTCGTCTCGAGAGCAGGTCCTTCGGATCCGTTGTCGTTACGGTTGAGAATGAAGGTGCGCGGTGGTGCCGGGTAGGTCCCGTTGGATTGGAGCTTCCTGATCAGGTTGTCGGCGATCCTGTCAGTGGATCGGAAGATCTCGCTGGTGCGGTAGCTTGTGTGAACGCTAACGCCGCCCAGGATCGTGCTCAAAGGGAAAGCGATAGTCCTCACTACCGGAGGGTTGCAGACGATGTCGCCCTTGTTGCATTGCGAGATGATCGGGAAGTTCAGACCGGCTCCGAAGACGGCGAAGGAAGAACTCATCCCGTAGCGCCTCGGACCGTTGCTACCGAACCCAACGCCACGGCCGACGCTCCACGCGACCCCGTCTAGCCGGGATACCCCGGCACTTCCCGTGTCCACGAAGCCGTCGACTGCGGGGCGGCGGTCACCGTCGGCGAGCAGGTAGACGCCGTCGATTCGGCTGACGATCGCCCGGTCGGCCGTTTCACTAAGGAGGTCGTAGAGCGCACGGTGCATGACCATTGCTCCCTGCGAGTAGCCGCCGAGGATGATCCGTTGATTCGGGCAGTCCCGAGCCCGCACCCGGAGCTGGCGGACGGCCTCGTCGGCGCCGGACTGAATGCCAGCAAAGAAGGCTGCCGGATTCGGTCCGTACCTGGCGACGAAGGCGACAGAGTACCCCCCGAGCAGACCCGTAATTGCCCCGACGTCATTGGCTGGGTACGCGGGCGCGGGAACGCCGGCGTGCTCTACGGTGAAACTGCCCAAGCCCTTGTCCCGGAGGCGGTCCACGATCCGCCGGTACGACGCGTTGACTTGGCCGCCCATCCCGAGATCGTTGAAACCATCCGGGTTGTAGGACTGGCCCGAGCCGCGCGCGCCGAGGTAAAGCACAGGCGCACAGGGGAAGGCGCTCAGCCGAGCCGACTCCACGGCTGATGGATCCGTTCCCGAAAGTGAGGCGGCGATGGGCCCAGCGGGTCGCACCAAGGAATCCGGCTCCGTATCGGACACAGGGAGTGGTTCGGTGATGAGGGTGATCGTGCCGGCCGCAAGGGCTGCGCCGTTGAGCGGAGCTACCCGGAGCTGTGTGCCCTCGGGAAAATCAACCAAGGTCTCAAACTGCGAACCGGAGCAGAGGTCCGCGACGGCAGTAACGGTGCCGTCAGCACCTCGGGTATCGACTCGAGCACACACTCCGTTGGGCAAGGAGTTGATTGCGGCGAGGTAGATCGTGTCGAAGAAACCGCTCGCCGACGTCGGGGTGTAGGTCCAGTTCGCCCGCTGACCCGCAGCAATCACGGGCGGGCTGAACGTGGACGGCACCGCCAGCTCCCCAACGGTGAAGTCGCTGAAGCTGTCGACGGTCACCGTGACCACACCGGAGACGCCGGTGTCGGAGTCATCTGCAACGGTGACGGTGTACTCGGTGCCCGCAGTCACCGGCACCTCGACCGACGCCTCGCCGGGGGCGCAACCCTGGGCGGAGCCCACCACCGCGTCAGTCGTCCCAACGCTGAGCGTGCGGCACCCGCTGGTCGTTCCCGAGATGCGGAACACCTGCGAACCGGTCGCCACCGGGGCGTAGGTGAACGTGACCGCCTGACCGAGCTCAGCCGCTGGACTACTGGTCGTACCGCCTGCTGCGGGGAGTCCGCCGCCCGCAAGCGGCGCAACCGCGCTGATCGAGAGGCCGCCGGCGGTGACCTCAGTGCCATCCAAATTGGAGACCTCGACCGTTCCCACTTCCGATGGGGCGTCGATGCGCGTGCTGCCACACCCTGTGCGGTCACGCCATCCGTCGACCGAGGGGCTCGTGGTGCGGATCACGAGGCACCGCGACCCCTCCGAAGAAGTGACGACGAGCGCTGAGCCGGGCGCATCGACCGGCCACGACACAGCGCCACCTGCGGCCACGGCAGGGCTCGTGAGCGTCGCCCCCGTGGTGAGGGTGTCGGCGACAGCAATCACCTGGCCCGCCGAGACCGCCGACGTCCCCGCCGTTGTTGCAGTGGCGTTCGTGTTGATGACATCGACCGAGTACAACGCCGTGAACGGCAGCGACGACACCAGTGATCCGGTCGCGACCGACGGCGCTGCTGACTCCAGGATGTTGTCTCCCTCGCGGAGTTCAACCACGAGACCGGACCCAGCGGCCCGGAACGCAACCCGTTCGCCGGCATCGCCCACGAAGTCGAAGCGGGCACGCTGACCCGCGGCCAGGACCGGAACCGCCACCGGCGCTGCGTCCCGGGTCAGCACGCCACCGAAGACCGGCAACGACGCCACCAGTGTGTAGGCCCCATCCGGGACTGGTGCCGTGCCCGCGGTGACGCTCACCGTGTAGCGCCCCGCGGCCCCGAGGCGGATCGGCAGCGTCTCGCACCCCGAGAGCGATCCGACCGGCGCACCGCCTGCGTCGGAAATCGCCACGATGGGACACGTCGACTCGTCCGCGCCCCGCAACGACACATCCAGAACTTCATCCGCTGCGAGCGCGGTGTACGACCACAGGGTCGAACCCGAGGCCGCGACCGCAGGCACCAGGGTTGCTGCACCCGCCACCAGATCAGGTGGCAGGTAGGTGAACTTCGCTCCGGCTACCGCCGACGAGACGCCACCCGGAGCGGTGACCTGGACGTCGACCTCACCCAGCGAACCCGTGGGAGCCGTCGCAGTGATCTGCGTGTCGGAATCCACCGTGAAGGATGTCGCCGGGCTCGACCCGAACGAGACCGCGGTCGCGCCGGTGAAGTCCGTCCCGGTGATCGTCACGACCGTCCCACCGGTGGTCGGACCCGACGGTGGCGACACCGCCGACACACTGGGCGCCGGGGGAAGAACCACCGGACCGACCGGCGTGGAACGCTGCGTAGCCGTGCCAGCGATGTTGGTCGCGGTCACCTCCACCTGGATCAACCGTCCGAGATCGCCAGCGGACGGCGTGTACCGATCCGAGTTGGTCCCGACCGGGTTGCAGTCGGTCGGCGCTGCAGCATCACAACTCAGCCAGCCGAACCCGAACCCGGACGGCCCGAACAGCCACTCGCCCCGCGTTGCGCTCAGCTGCCGGCCGACGAGGGCCGACCCGGTGACGCTCGGCGGCACCGCGCCGGCACTCGGGGGACTCGGCTGACCCACCACGGTCGGTGTTGGGACGCCGGGCGCCACGCCGACCTGCCCGTCGCTGTTGTAGCCCCAGCAGCGCACCTCACCACCAGCAACCACTGCACATGTGTGCCCGTTGCCGGTCGCTGCGGCGACCTGGGTGGCACCCGACAGGCCACTCACCGCCACCGGAGTCGACGAAGGCGCTGTGGTTCCGTTGCCCAGCTGCCCGGCCCAGTTGGCGCCCCAGCAGCGCACCTGAACATCCGCCGCCACGGCGCACGTGTACGACGCGCCGACGGCGATCTGAGTGACACCCGACAGACCACTCACCACCACCGGCGTCCGGATGTTGCCGAAGCCGCCGTTACCGAGCTGGCCCGAGGAGCCAGCGCCCCAACAACGCACCTCTCCACCCGCAAGCACGGCGCACGTGTGGGAGTTACCAGCTCCGACCTGCACAGCACCTGACAGACCGCTGACCGCCACTGGAGTCGGGAACTTGCCGGTAGTGGACCCATTGCCGAGCTGCCCGGAGCCGTTCTCGCCCCAGCAGCGCACGTCCCCACCAGCAACCACTGCGCAGGTATGGTTGTCGCCGGCCGAAATCTGCGTCACACCGGAGAGGCCGCTCACCGCAACCGGTGTCGCACTTGAGTTGTAGTCCCCGTTCCCGAGCTGCCCGGAGCCGTTGTCGCCCCAGCAGCGCACCTCGCCGCTCGCGACGATCGCACACGTGTGATTGTCGGTGGCGGCGATCTGGGTGACACCCGACAGGCCGGTCACCGCCACCGGAACCGACGATGCATCACCGAAGCTCCCGCTGCCCAGCTGGCCGAAGCTGTTGCCTCCCCAGCAGCGCACCTCGCCACCAGCCACGAGCGCACACGTGTGGGTGAATCCGGCGGCGACCTGGGTGACGCCGGAGAGGCCACTCACCGCCACCGGCGACGCCGATGAGTCGAAGCCGCCGTTACCGAGCTGACCGAACGAGCCGGCGCCCCAACAACGCACCTCTCCACCCGCAAGCACTGCGCAGGTATGGAAGATACCGGCGGCGACCTGGGTGACACCGGACAAACCGCTCACCGCCAGCGGCGTCGGAAATCTCCCGGTCGTGACGCCGTTACCGAGCTGCCCCTGGTGGTTGTGGCCCCAGCAGCGCACCTCCCCGCCCGCCACCACTACACATGAGTGGCTCGATCCGGCGTCGATCTGAGTGACACCAGACAGGCCACTCACCGCCACCGGTGACAACTCCGAGTCGAAGCCCCCATTGCCGAGCTGGCCGAAACGGTTGTAGCCCCAGCATCGAACGTCACCGCCGGCGACTACAGCGCACGTGTGTTCGGAACCTGCGGTAATCCGGGTGACACCCGACAGGCCACTCACCGCCACCGGTGTCGCCGACGAGCCGAACCCCCCATTGCCGAGCTGCCCGGCCCAGTTGGCACCCCAGCAGCGCACCTCACCATCCGCCGCCACGACACACGTGAACGAAGCGCCGACAGCGATCTGGGTGACACCCGACAGGCCGGTCACCGCCACCGGAACCGACGATGCATCACCGAAGCTCCCGCTGCCCAGCTGGCCGGTGCTGTTGCCTCCCCAGCAGCGCACCTCGCCAGCTGCGACGACCGCGCAGGTGTGGGCCTCACCGGTGGCGATCTGGCTGACACCGGACAGGCCCTCCACCGCCACCGGAACCGACGACGAACTGGAGCCCTCGCTACCGAGCTGCCCGCTCCCGTTGTCGCCCCAGCAGCGCACCTCGCCGCCCGACACCAGCGCACACGTGTGGCGCTCACCAGCAGCGATCTTGGTCACACCGGACAGGCCCTCTACCGCCACCGGAGTCGACGACCTACTGGAGCCCTCGCTACCGAGCTGCCCGCTCGCGTTGTCGCCCCAGCAGCGCACTTCGCCGCCCGCCACCAGCGCACACGTGTGCCCGTTACCAGCAGCAAGCTGGGTGACACCAGACAAGCCGCTCAGCGCCACCGGTGTCGCCGACGAACCGAAGCCCCCGTTGCCGAGCTGGCCGCTCCCGTTGTAGCCCCAGCAGCGCACCTCGCCGCCCGCCACGAGCGCACACGTGTGGTCGGCGCCGGTGGCCACCTGCGCAGCTGGCGAAGGCGGGAGCACGTACCGGTAGGATCCGTACACGGGCGCGTTACCGGTCGTGACCACGGCGATCTGGACGTCACCGGCGGCGACACCTGCGGGTGCGGTGAAGATCGCCTGGGACCCCGTGGGGTCGACGACCAGGCCGGTCACCGACACCCAGCTGGAGCTGACCGGCGGCGAGAAGTAGACGGTCGCACCGGTTAGGTTGTCCCCGGTGATTGTGATCGTGTTGCCACCGCTGACCGGCCCCTCGGCCGGGGAGATCGACGTGATCGTCGGCTGTGGGTTTGGCACGTAGGTGAACCGTGCCGTCGGGTTGTCGTAGTCGCTGAACCCTCGAGCGGTCTGGATCTGCAGCGTCTGCTGCAGGCTCGGCGTATAGAACCACAAGAACGATCCACCCGGGAATGCCGGCGTGCTGACAATCATCTGGGTCGGCGAGATCACCGTGAACGGCAGCTCCAACGACCCGAACAGCCCCGGGAACCAGACGCTCCGGACGTCGGCGAACCCGGCTCCGGTCACCGTGACCGATGTGCCACCGGCGATCGGACCGCTCGCCGGGGTGAGCGAGGTGATCACCGGCCGAACTGCGCCGTTGCCCAACTGACCGGAGGCGTTGCTCCCCCAGCAACGGAACGTGCCACCAGCCAGCATTGCGCAGGAATGCTCACGACCAGCAGCCACGCCGGTCGCAGTTGATGCACCAATGGCAGACACCGCCACCGGTGTCGAAGAGTGCTGGTCGCCACCGAACAGACCGTTACCGAGCTGGCCGGAGTAGTTGTACCCCCAGCAGCGCACCTCACCAGAGGACAACCGTGCACATGCGTGGTACTCACCCGCACCGACATCGACGGCGTCGGTGATGCCGATGACTGCGACAGGCCCTCCGAATGACACCGTGTTCAGCGGTGAACCGTCACCAAGCTGCCCGACTCGGTTTTCACCCCAGCAGAACACCGACCCGGTGGTCGTGCGGCCACAGGTGAAGTCCCGTCCGGTCGTGACGTCTACGAACGTCTCGCCGGGGACCTCGACGGTCTCGGGTGCCGTGAAGTAGTAGGTGGTCGACCCGGGCGCCGACTGACCCGACGTATTGGACCCCCAGCACGTAATGGTTCCGTCACCAAGCACCGCACACGTATGATCGACCCCCGCGCTCAGGGAGGTCGCGCCGGTGAGCTCCGGAACGAGCACCGGAGTGCTTCGTGTAGTGAACGTGCCGTCACCGAGCTGGCCAGCACCGTTGTCGCCCCAACACGCAACCGCACCGTCTTCAACGATCGCGCACGTGTGGGACCCACCGGCGCTCACCTCGCTCGCCTCGGTGATGCCGACCACATCCACCGGTGTGGACCGGGGCGGACCCACAGGACTCGAGAACGACATCGTGCTCCCGGACGGAACCGGCAGACCGTCACCCAGCTGCCCAGAGAAGTTGTCGCCCCAGCACTTCACGCCACCCGAACCCAGCACCGCGCACGAATGCTCCCCACCGGCACTCACCTGGGTAGCGGCGGCAACGCCGACCACCGGCACCGGCATCGTCGCCTCGAACCCGGAGCCGCTAGGGAAGGAGAACCCGGAACCCGCCGGGGCACCGACAGCCTCGTCACCATTGCCGAGCTGACCGGAGGAGTTGGCACCCCAGCACTCGACACCTGCGAACACCGTCACACGACACGAGTGGGACGTACCCGCATCGATCGATACCCCGGAAACCTGAGGCTCAACGACACGAGTGAACTTCGCCCCAGGTGCGACCACAGAAGCCCCACCAGGGGTCGTGACCGTCACGTCGACCTCACCCGCCGCTCCAGCCGGTGACGTCGCAGTGATCTGCGTCACAGAGTCGACCGTGAACGACGTCGCCGCGTCCGATCCAAACGACACCGCGGTCGCGCCGGTGAAGTCCGTGCCGGTGATCGTCACGACCGTCCCACCGGTGGTCGGACCCGACGGTGGCGATACCGCCGACACCTCGGGTGGCGCAACGTAGGTGAACTTCGAGCCCGGAGCGCCCACGGAAGCCCCACCAGGGGTCGTGACCGTCACGTCGACCTCACCCGCTGCTCCAGCCGGTGACGTCGCAGTGATCTGCGTCGCAGAGTCGACCGTGAACGACGTCGCCGCGTCCGATCCGAACGACACCGCAGACGCGCCGGTGAACCCGGTGCCAGTGATCGTCACCACCGTCCCACCGGCAGCGGAGCCGGACGGTGGCGACACCAAGAGCACGACCGGCGCCGACGGATCCGCCATCGGCGCACAAGCCGCCAGAGCGACACCGCACGCCGCCAAGACGAGCAGCCACCAACGGGACACGCAGCCTCCACGACGCAGCACGCGACCAAGACTCCCGCCCGAAGTTCCCACTTCGCCCTCCCAGCTCACCCTTGCGCAATGGGGTCGGATCATCACCGGAATCCAACCCCTAACAGCTAACGAGCGAACACCACGCCCCCGGTGTGACAGGGCACTGTGTGCCACGCCAAAGGGGCGACAGCGAGCAGGGAATCGGCCCACGCAGTTGACCAGCACTGTTGGCAGCTTGAGGCAGGGTGCCGGCGCCGAGCGGAGCCAGAGACCGACGGGAGACCTCCGAATCTGCTCGGCGCTGCCCGGCGCCGACGGGTTAGTCCTCCGCCACCCGCACCCTCTCAAGCCTCAGCGTCGAGGCAGGTGCCGGTGTGACACGGGTCGTGGCCAATTGACACGATCGAGGTTCACGCGATTGGCCGAGCGGAGCTTGCCTCGAGGATGAGCGAATCGAGGCGGGTCGGTGCGCCGGATCTGCGCTGCGGCTCAGAGGCCGAGCAGGGCGTCCAGTCCGACGGTCACGCCGGGCCGGTCCGCCACCTGCTTCACCGCCAGCAGGACGCCCGGCATGAAGCTGGTCCGGTCGATTGAGTCGTGACGGATGCTGAGCGTCTGGCCGGTGGTGCCCAGCAGCACCTCCTGGTGGGCGACCAGACCCTTCAGGCGCAGCGAGTGCACCCGGATCCCACTCGGACCGTCACCGCCCCGGGCCCCGACGACGACCTCGGTGGTGGTCGGATCCGCCGTCCACTCCCCCGACGCCTCGGCCATGCGCTGCAGGGTCAGCATGGCCGTGCCGGACGGCGCATCGACCTTGTGCTCGTGGTGCAGCTCGATGATCTCGGCGGACTCGAAGTACGGGGCGGCCAGGGCGGCGAAGTGCATCATCAGCACGGCGCCGATGGCGAAGTTGGGTGCGATGACACAGTTCGACCGGGTGAACTCGGCGGTGAACCGCTCCATGTCGGCGTCGGTGAACCCGGTGGTGCCGACCACGGCGTGGATGCCCTCGGCGGCGAGCACACCGAGCGTGTCGCAGCACGCCGAGCGCTCGGTGAAGTCGACCGCCACGTCCACCCCGGCGGCGGCCATGGCCGCAGCGTCCCGGGAGAACTTGAGCTCGCTGTCGATGCCGATCACCGTCCGCAGGTCGAGGCCCGAGTAGTGCGGGTCGACCGCCGCGACCAGTTCGACGTCGGGATCGTCAGCGACGGCTTGGCACACCGTGGAGCCCATGCGGCCCCCTGCGCCGAAGACACCGACCCGGATCGTCACACGGTCACTCTAGGCGGGGTGACCCCCGGCCACTCAGGCCGGTCGGGGCCCCTCGTCGTCGGGGTCGGTGCCGCCACCGGAGCCATCGGGACCGTCGACGGGCCCCGGCACCTGGAACAGGTCACGGCGCGGGTCGTCCCGGTAGACGGGGTCGCGTCCCTGGTCGAAGGCCCGGATCGCCTCGGGCAGGTTGTCGGTGAAGCCCGCCATGAGCTGGTTGCGGTCCTCGAACTCGATCGCCGCGTCCAGGCTCGAGATCTCGAGCTCGGCCCACAGGGCCTGCTTGGTCGCCTCCAGCCCGTGGTGGGAGTACGCCGACATGGCCTCGGCCATGGCGAGCGCCTCGCCGAGCAGGTCGGCGGCCGGCACCACCCGGGACACCAGCCCGACCCGCAGCGCCTCGGCGGCGTCGATGCGACGGCCGGTCAGCAACAGGTCGTTGGCGTTCGCCGATCCGATCAGCCGGGGCAGCAGCCACCCGGCACCCATCTCGGTGGAGGTCAGCCCGTTGACGATCCCGGTGGCGTTGAAGGTGGCGTCCTCGGACGCGATCCGCAGGTCGCAGCCCAGCGCCAGGCACATCCCGCCCCCGTAGGCCGGGCCGTTGACGGCGGCGACGACCGGCTGGGGCAGGGCCCGCAGGCGCCGGGTCAGCTGGGAGTAGACCCGCATGGACCGACTGGCGATCCGGTGGACCGACAGGCCGTCGATGTTGGGGATCACCCCGTAGTCCTTCAGGTCGAGGCCCGAGCAGAACGCCCGGCCCGACCCGGTCAGCACGACCACCCGGGCGTCGTTGTCGGCGCCGACGGCGGCGAGCACCTCGTCCAGTTCGATCGCCAGCTCGATCGACAGGGCGTTCAGGCGGTCCGGCCGGGCCAACCGGACGACCCGGACCGACTCCCCGGCCGACTCCAACTCCACCAACCCGATCGCCACGTGCGCCTCCACCTGCGGACCGCTGTGGCGGCCGGACGTCCCGGCGGCGTCGGGATGTCCCGGCGGCGCCCCTCGTGGCCGTACCGTACCCGTCGTGACCACGCAGCCCGACCGGCCGGATCCGAGCACGCCCGGTGCCGGGTGGCTCGTCCAGCTC
>CAIYGQ010000199.1 GCA_903925745.1 uncultured Actinomycetes bacterium
GAGCCGGAAACAGGCCGCTCAAATCCCTGAGCGATATGCTGAAAGGCAAGCAGGGCCGGTTCCGCCAGAACCTGCTGGGCAAGCGTGTCGACTACTCGGGCCGTTCGGTCATCGTCGTCGGCCCGACCCTGAAGCTGCACCAGTGCGGACTGCCGAAGCTCATGGCGCTCGAGCTGTTCAAGCCGTTCGTCATGAAGGCGTTGGTCGACCGGGAGCTGGCCCTGAACATCAAGTCGGCGAAGCGGATGGTCGAGCGCCGGCACCCGCTGGTCTGGGACGTCCTGGACGAGGTCATCAAGGAGCACCCGGTGCTCCTGAACCGTGCCCCCACGCTCCACCGGCTCGGGATCCAGGCGTTCGAGCCGGTCCTGGTCGAGGGCAAGGCGATCCAGATCCACCCGCTGGTGTGCACCGCCTTCAACGCGGACTTCGACGGCGACCAGATGGCCGTGCACCTGCCGCTGTCGGCCGAGGCCCAGGCCGAGGCCCGGATCCTCATGCTGAGCGCCAACAACATGTTGTCGCCCGCGCACGGCAAGCCGCTCGTCGCACCCACCCAGGACATGGTGATCGGCGCCTACTACCTGACCTCGCTGGTCGACCCGCCCGAGGATGCACCGGCCTACCGGAGGCTCAGCTCGGGCGGCCGGGTCGCCGAGGCGGACGAGGCACCCCGGATCGAGCTGCCGGGCGGTGCGACGGTCGAGCGGATCCCGGCGTACTCCCGGATGGACGAGGTCGAGCGCGACCTTGACGCCGGCGTGATCCAGGTCCACTGGCCGATCGAGTACCGAGGCAGCGAGTTCCCGGGACTGGTGGCGACGCCGGCCAACGGGACCGCCGCCACCTACCACCTCACGACCGCGGGTCGGCTCCTGTTCAACCGGGTCCTGCCCGATGGCTACGAGTACGTGAACTCGGTCGTCCGCAAGGGTGACATGGGCCGGATCGTCGACCACCTGGCGACCGACTTCCCGAAGGCGGTCGCCGCCGAGGCGCTCGACGGCATCAAGTCGCTCTGCTTCGACTACGCGATGCGGTCGGGTCTGACGATCTCGATGAACGACGTCCACACGCCGTCGAACAAGTACGACATCCTGGACGAGCACGAGGCCGAGGCCGAGAAGATCGAGAAGCAGTTCCTGCGCGGCATCATCAGCGACGGCGAGCGCAAGCAGCTCGAGGTCGAGGTGTGGACCAAGGCGACCGACGAGGTGACCCGGTCGACCGAGCGGGTCATGCGCGAAGACCAGTTCAACCCCATCGAGATGATGGTCGGCTCCGGGGCCCGCGGGAACATGCTGCAGGTCCGCCAGATCGCCGGCATGCGTGGCCTGGTGGCCAACCCCCGTGGCGACATGATCCCCCGCCCGATCAAGTCGAACTTCCGCGAGGGGCTGTCGGTCCTCGAGTACTTCATCGCCACGCCGGGTGCCCGGAAGGGCCTGGTCGACACGGCGCTGCGGACCGCGGACTCCGGCTACCTGACCCGTCGTCTGGTCGACGTGGCCCAGGAGCTCATCATCAACGACCGGGACCCGTTCGCGGACGGCGGTCCGGTCCGCAGCATCGAGATCGAGGACGTCCGTGCCGACGTGCCCGGTCGCCGCTTCTACCTGGAGAGCCGGCTCGCCAGTCGGACCCTGGCCGAGGACGTGACCCTGTCCGACGGCACGGTGCTCGGGCGCGGCACGCTGGTGGGCCCCGATGAGCTGCAGCTCCTGCGCGACGACGAGTCCGTCACGTCGGTCCGGGTCCTCTCGCCACTCACCGACGAGAGCGAGCTCGGCATCAGCGCGGCCTCCTACGGGTTGTCGCTGGCGACGGGCAAGTCGATCGAGCCCGGCGAGGCGGTGGGCGTCATCGCCGCCCAGTCGATCGGCGAGCCCGGCACCCAGCTGACGATGCGGACGTTCCACACCGGTGGTGTGGCCGGTGCCGCCGGCGACATCACCGGCGGCCTGCCCCGGGTCGTCGAGCTGTTCGAGGCCCGCACGCCGAAGAACCGGGCGATCCTCGCCAGGTCCTCGGGGGTGGTGCGCATCGACGAGGCCGACGAGGCCGGGGTGTCCAAGGCCCGAACGGTCGTGGTCGTCGCCGACGACGGCTCCGAGGAGTCCCACACGATCGAGCGCGAGCAGAAGCTCGAGGTCGCCGACGGCCAGGAGGTCGTGGCCGGTGACGCGCTCGTCGAGGGTCCACGGGACCCCAAGGAGCTGCTCGAGATCAAGGGTGTCCGCGCCGTCCAGCAGTACCTGGTGGATGAGGTCCAGCGCGTCTACCGCGACCAGGGCGTGTCGATCCACGACAAGCACATCGAGCTCATCGTCCGGCAGATGACCCGTCGGATCGCCATCCAGGAGGCCGGTGACTCCGACTTCCTCCCCGGCGAGACGAAGGATCAGCGGGAGTTCAACGAGCGCAACCGGGAACTGGTCCAGGAGGGCCGCAAGCCCGCCGAGGGACGCCCCGTCCTGATGGGGATCACCAAGGCGTCGCTGGCCACCGACTCGTGGCTGTCCGCCGCGTCGTTCCAGGAGACCACCCGGGTGCTCACCGAGGCTGCGATCGACGGTCGCTCCGACAACCTGGTCGGCCTGAAGGAGAACATCATCATCGGCAAGCTGATCCCGGCCGGGACCGGCATGGAGCGCTACCAGGAGATCCTCCCGTACGCCCCCGACTACGAGCCGATGGAGTACTTCTCCTCCGACGAGCCCGGCGTCGACCCGGCCAACGCGGCCCAGTGGCTCGCCAACCTGGGCGAGACCGCCGCGGACGGCGGTGCCGAGCAGGCCACCGTCGTGGGGGTCCTCGCCGATGACGGCTCCGGCCCCGGCGTGGAGGACCAGGACGACACCGCGACCGCCGAGGTGATCGAGTTCCCGACCCCGGGCGTCGACGCCGAACCGGGGGAGTGACCGCGATCGAGCGTCCGAGCCGGCCGACACCACGGCGGGCTGCGGTTGCGTGCACGGTCCTGCTCGTCGCGGTCGCCATCGCGCTGACCGGGTGCTCCTCCGATGGAGGTTCGGCCGACGCAGCGTCGGCTGCTTCGTCGACCACCGCGCCGGAGGCCCCGACGTCGGTGCCTCCGGCCGAGGGTCTCGAGCTCGCCTGGGACGTCTCGCTCAGCTCCCAGCAGCGGATCCTCCAGCAGGTCGGTCCCGGTGGCGAGTTGAACTACGGCTGGAACCAGTTGGTCGGACCGTCCGAGCTGGACGGCCAGGCGATCCAGGTGGAGATGCTCGGGAACGTCGACTACCAGCAGGGCAGCGGTCCCTTCTTCGGCTTCGTCACGCTGACCTGGCCGTCCGGTGACGTCCTGGGGTTCCGGATGGACGGCCAGGCGAGCCAGCCGCCGGGGGCGCAGGGCAGCAGCGACTCGTCCTTCACCGCCGAGCTGACGGTGATCGGCGGGACCGGCGCCTACCAGGGCGCCACCGGGGGCCGGGGGACGTTCACGGGGAGTCGGTCGGCGCAGCTGGGTGGCCAGGTGGTGGGTTCCATGACCGCCACGGTCGCCGGCCTGTGAGCCGGATCCCCCCGGACCCGGCTCCGGGGTCCCCGGGCCGCGGTTTGCCTCTGACTCCACCGCCCTCCTAGCATCGGCGACCGGTCCGCGGCGCGCCCAGCGCCGGGAGACCGTGACCACGGGTGCCGGTCCCAGCCGGCGCCGACGCCAGTTCGCTCGAGTAGGAAACTCAGGAAGGTTTCAGCGTGCCCACGATCCAGCAGCTGGTCCGCAA
>CAIYGQ010000200.1 GCA_903925745.1 uncultured Actinomycetes bacterium
CGCCGGTGAGCTGCTCCAACACGTCGTGGTGGACGAGCACCTCCCAGCCGCCGGCATCCCGGAAGCGCGTCGCCTCCCGGCCGGGTTCAGGTCCGACGACATCGCCGAGAAGCCCGGCCGACCAGACCGTCGTGTCGTCAGCCATCAGCGCGGTACGGACGGCGGCGGGAACCAGACGTCGTCACCGAGGGACCCCAGATAGGTCGCAGAGCCGTCCTGGACGCGGGACGGAGCGAAGAACTCCGACGCCTCGTTGATGTAGATCCGACCGCCGGCGTCGCCGATGACGGCGGCCAGACGGCGGGCCAGGCGGGCGGCCTCGGTCGCGCCGTGCTCGTCGGAGAGTCGGAACTCGGTCTCCCGGTTGCCCTCCTTGCGGACGAAGGCGACGTCCCGCCCGCCAGCCTTCAACTTGTGGCGAATCCCGACCCGCGGGCCGGGCCACGGGTCACCGGGTCGCAGATCCTCGGGCGGGTGGGCGGACACGAGCCCATCCTCGAACTTGAACTCCAGGCGGAGCTGGTAGGTGCCGGCGAAGAAACAGCCCTTCCCGACGGTCGGCACGAGCACGTCGTGGTACTCGTTGATGTAGAACGCGCCGCCCGGGGTGCCGTTGTGCTGGACCTTGACACGGTTGACCATCTCCACCAGTTCGGGATGCTGGTCGTTGGTGAGCAGCTCCCGCTCCCGCGCACTCATCCGGTAGAGGAGCTTGACGACGAACTCGCCGTCCTCTCGCCCCACCGAGTACTTCGCGTCCTTGCCGACGTTCGACGGGATGTTCCCCGGGTACGGAACGGCCACGCCCCCTCCCTTCCTCTCCCCGGGCGACCCTCGCCGACCGGATCCTCCACTCACTCCGGCCAGAGGAACCCACCCGGCACGTCCGCCAGGTACCGACGCTCACCCGCGGCCTCGTACGTGACGTGACCGAGCGAGTTCACCGTGACGGTGATCCCCTGCCCGACCTGAGTTTTCCACGCTTCCAACAGCCGTGTCGCATTTTCGGCCAGTAACGGCGAGTCGTCGCTCGATGTCAGCGCGTAGACCGTCTCACGTCCGATCTTCCGTTCGATCACGCCCCCCCTGCGGGATGAGATGCGGAATCGCCCACCCTCGTCGTCACCCGGGCCCGGATACGGGTCGCCGGGCCGGAGCGTGCTCACGTCGACCTCAGCCGCCGTCGCTGCGTCGGGCTCGTCCCGAACCCGGAACGGTTCGGCGAGTCCTCCGGCGACCCAGATCCCACTCCTGACCCGCCCGTCCCCGGCGATCAGCACCAAGCGGTGGACCGGGGTGACCTTGAACTTCCCACCGGGTCGACCTCGGACCGCCGCCACCATGTCGGCCGCGCCCTGCGGGTTGGCGATCACGGACTTGGAGATGTTCCTGACCGTCCCGCGAGTGTCGACGCTGTACTCCTGGCCGGCGAAGGCTCCCTGCCACTCGACCGGCTCGGACGGAGGCTGCTCGCCCAGCCGCTCCCACTCCTGGTCCTCCGTGGGCCGGGGGGTGTCAGGTGGTCCGTCCTGCTGGACCGGCCCGACGTCGGGATCCAGCGGCCACACCCAGTAGGTGTTCTCGGCATCACCGGTCAGGTCACCCCAGTCCTCCTTGGCGTAGATCAGCTCGTCGACGGTGCCGGCGACGTAGAGGACGTGCATCTCGGCGACCTTGGGATCACCCACCTCCTCCCCGAAGCTGCGGCGGAGCACCCGTCCGAGCGCCTGAATGCGCTGTCGGACGCTCGACGACGAGGCGACCGACACGCCGACGTCGGCCTCAGGCACGTCGATGCCCTCGATCAGCGACTTCACCGACACCAGGACGGGCGACTCGCCGCTGCGGAACCCGGCCAGCGCCTGTTTGCGTTCGCCGTCGGCGAGCTGTGAGTGCTCGAGCACGACGGACACGTCGGGCAGCAGTTCCTGCAGCCGGTCGTGCAGCTCGGTCGCCTCGGCCACGCGCTCGTGGAACAACAGAACCCGCCGGGTCGACTCCCCCATGGCCTCGCCGACGATCCGGGCCGCCACCCGGGACCGCTCCTTCACCTTGTAGAGGAAGTCCTTGCGGCGCGACGTGGCCGCCACGTAGGAGCGGGCCAGGTCGCCCAGATCCCCCTCCTGTCGCTGCATGCTGAACGCCCGGGACGACTCGACCCCCGCCTGCCGGAGGTTTTCGGCCAGATCCTCGACCATGCGGCTGAGCACCTCGTACTCGCGGCGCTCCTCGTCAGTCAGCGTGACGCCGTGGTGCTCGATC
>CAIYGQ010000201.1 GCA_903925745.1 uncultured Actinomycetes bacterium
GCCCGCAAGGGAGCCAACCGACTCGACGTCTTCACCTCAAACGGAAGCGGACTCAGCTTCCTCAGCTCCACCAACGGCGTCGAAGCCCCCGACTGGGGCGGGGTCGGTGATTTCAACGGCGACGGCCGATCCGACGTCGTGTTCGCCCGCAAGGGAGCCAACCGACTCGACGTCTTCACCTCAAACGGAAGCGGACTCAGCTTCCTCAGCTCCACCAACGGCGTCGAAGCCCCCGACTGGGGCAGCAACGGCTCGTTCCTCACGTCGGACGGCGACGGGTCACCAGGTGTGATTCCCCCGACAACGCCGACGTCGGTGACAGCAGTTCCGGGCACCGCCTCGGCAGTGGTGTCATGGAGCGCACCAGCAGCCGACGGTGGCTCTCCCGTGACCGGATATGAGGTGACGGTGTCGCCGGGTGGTGTGGTGGTTCCGGTGGGCGCGGCGTTGTCGACGACGGTGGGTGGGTTGTCGCCTGGGGTGAGCTACACGTTCACGGTTCGTGCACGGAACGCAGTGGGTCTGGGTCCGGCGTCAACGGTGTCGAATGCGGTGGTGCCGACCGCTCCTGCAGCGACGGCGCCGGGCGCGCCGACTGGTGCGTCAGGGACGCCTGGGAATGGCCAGGTGTCGGTGTCGTGGACGGCTCCGGGGAACTCGGGTGGCGCCCCAGTCACGGGGTACACGGTCACGGCGTCTCCGGGCGGGGTGACGAAGTCGTTCGGGGCGGTGACGTCGGGCGTGTTCGATGGGTTGTCGAACGGGACGTCGTACACGTTCACGGTTCAAGCGCAGAACGCTGCGGGTCTGGGTGCGGCGTCGGCTGCATCGGCGCCAGTGACCCCAAGGACGGTGCCAGGGGTGCCGCAGTTCGTTCGAGCCCTGTCGCTTTACGGGCGGATGCTGGTGGAGTGGGTTGCCCCCGCCTCCGATGGTGGATCCCCCGTGACGTCGTATGTGGTGACGCCGACAGCTGGCGGGACGCCGTTGACGGTGCCGAACGCGACCTTTGGCGTGTACGAAGGATTGGCGAACGGCGGTTCACACTCGTTCACGGTCCGTGCTGTGAACGCTGCAGGTTCGGGGCCGGAGTCGACGGTGACCGCGGCGGTCGAGCAGTTGGATGTTCCCTCGGTACCGGCAGCGGTCTCCGCAGAGGCTCCGGGTGGTGCGTCGGCGACGTCGGCGACGGTGTCGTGGTCGGCACCGGCTTCTGATGGTGGTGCGCCGGTGTCGGACTACGAGGTCGAGGCGGTACTCGGAGGAGCCGTGGTGTCGTCGGTGCGGGCGGACGCCACCGATCGGCAGGCGACGTTGGCCGGCCTGGGTTCACCGACCGGCTACCGGTACCGGGTGCGAGCGGTCAACGCCAGGGGCAAGTCACCGGACGCAGAGGTAGGGCTGCTGCTACCGCCTGGGCGATTCACCACGGTGCCCGCTGCTCGGGTGCTGGATTCTCGGAACGGAACTGGCACCCCTGTTGGTCCATGGTCCACCAACTCGACTCGCGACGTCCGGGTCACCGGGGTCGCAGGCGTGCCGAGTTCCGCAGATGCAGTGCTGTTGAACGTGTCGGTCGGTGAGGCTTCCGATGCGTCGTTCCTGCGGGTCTGGCCTGCTGGGAATCCTTCGCCGCGATCGTCGGCGTTGAACTTCGCAGCGGGTCAGAACCCGAAGAACCTCGTTGCGGTTCAGGTTGGCGAGGGCGGGTATGTGTCGATCTACAACGCACAGGGGCGGGTGCATGTGATCGCCGACGTCGTCGGCTACGTGGACGACGACGGAACAACCGGCCAGGGCTACACACCGATCCCGGCTGCACGCCTGGTTGATTCCCGCTCCGGCAACGGCGGATGGACGACGCCCTGGGGTCCCGGAGAAGCGAGGCAAGTCAACATCGGAGGTCGCAGCAACATCCCCGTCGGCGCAACCGCAGTGCTCGCCAACGTCACGGTCGTCTCACCGGCGACAAGCGGCTACCTGCGCACCTGGCCCGGCGGGCAGGCCGAGCCGACGGTGTGGACCCTGAATGTCACCGGAGGGGAGAACCGCACCACCATGTCCGTCCTACCGATCGGAGCAGACGGCACCTTGATGATCCGCAACGCGTTCGGGGTGACGCACGTGCTCGTCGACGTCGTCGGCTACTTCGGTGCCTCCAGCGACTCCGAACTCGTACCCATGCCTCCGGTTCGGATGCTCGACACCAGGAACGGCACCGGCGGACCGGGCGGACGAATCGGAGCCGGGTCCCGTCGCGACGTCACTGTTGCAGGCGCCGGCGACATCCCGACCGGGGTTGACGCCGTTGTCGTCAACGTCACCGCAGTCAACCCTTCCGAGAGGTCGTTCCTGAGGGTCTGGGCGGCGAACGCCCCGATGCCCGGGACTGCTGCGCTCAACTTCCCGCCAGTGCGGAGCACAGACAACCTCGTCATCGTTCCCGTCGGACCTGACGGTCGGATCGCCATCTGGAATGCAGCCGGGTCCACCGATGTCCTCGTCGACGTCGTCGGCTTCTACCGGTAGCACGACGGGATCGGGGGACTCCGCACTCAGGTCCCTTGCGGGGGGTCGAGTTCCTGACAGGAGCACCCCAGGATGTTGTCGATCCGCAGTCCAGTGGGTCTACGACGCACACACCGGGCCCCACGACGGTCACATCCGCGTACAGGACGGTTGAGCATCGACTCGCTCCGGCACCTCGGCCGGTCGTACCATCCGTCGAGCAGGCGAGAGAGGGAGGATGCCTGTGGGGCAGCAGGCGGGCTGGTTCAGAGACCCCTTGGGGGTCGGAGAACAGCGGTACTGGGATGGACGTCAATGGACCGACCACGTGCTTGTCAACGGGGAGCAGCGAGTCGCTCCGGTCAGCGGCGGAGCAGATGCAGAGATCCAAGATGCCGTCATCGTGTCCGAAACGGCTCCGGTCCAGCAGTTCCAGAGCGCTCCCACGACCGCGCCGCCGGTGGTCGAGCGGGGCCCAGCGCTCACCCCTGACCAACAACCCTCGAGCACGAGGGTGCTGTGGGAGGGGCAGCGGGAGTCCATCACGTCCTCCGCCACACAGGGACGCATCACGTCGGCGAAGTACCGACTCACCGAGGACGCGGTTCAGTTCGAGGCGGGTCTACTCTCGACGCGAGCTGAAACCATCCCGGTCTGGTTGATCATCGACGTCGATCTGACGCAGTCGATCACACAGAAGGCGCGATCGGTCGGCGACCTGACTCTCCGGCTCGGGGAGGCGGCAGAGCAGTTCGGGCAGCGGAAGCTCGTCCTGGAGAGCATCCGAGACGCCCGAATGGTGCGTGACCTCATCATCGGCCGAGCGAATGACATGCGCACATCGTTCGAGCACCGTCAGCACCAGATGGAGATCGAACGACGCACCGCTTCGTCGAGCTCGGTCAACGTCGGCGTGCATGCCCCGACCGCAGTTCCCGACCAGCAGCCTGCCCTGCCCCAGGTCACCGACGACTCCAGCAGGCAGGCGATGATCGATCAGCTCCGTCAGCTCGGCGAACTCCGTGACCTCGGAGTCCTGACCGAGGAGGAGTTCCAGGAGCAGAAGCGTCAGTTGCTCGGGTAGCCCGGTCGGGCGATCTCGCCCTCACTCTTGGCCAGCTGCTTCGTCGCAGCGCCGAGCGGAGATCGAAACCCACCCCGGCTGGCTGAGAGGCGATCCGAGGGTCCGCGTCGCCACCGACACCACAGACGACACCGGAGCGACCAACGGCCCACTCTCCCGACCGGGGGAGCCATCGGCGGCGCTTTGCCGACCGCACAGGTGCGCTGGAGCAAGGACCGGGACGCAGGGCGGGTCCGTACGGTTCGGTCGAAGGTGCGGATTCGGCCCACGCTGCCACCTCCGAGCTGACTGCTGGTGCGCTCCGGTTGCGCCGAGTTCACCCTGACCGGTGGTTGCCGATCCGCAAGCCCGGGACTGTCGTCGTGAACACGACGCGCACCGTGGGCGAGTGGTGCAGTACGTGGCAACCCCCCGAGTGTTGGAGCGGGCGCTCGAGCTTCGCCGGCAGGCTGGAGTTGGGCACGTCGAGGGCGCTGAGGACATCGAGCACCTGGAGCGGGCCACAGCAGCGCTGCAGGACTGCCTCGAGGTCGAACTGGGCGTGTGGAGCGACCCGTCGGGTGGTCTCGGCCACGACGAGTTGGACTCCGTGACCGCGGAACTGGCGGCATCCTGGGTGTGCCTCGGGATGCTGCGGCTGCTTGCGCTCTCGGTTCTGGTGGAGCAGGCCGTCATCGAGTGCTGGCCCGACAAGGTCCCCGCCTGGAGGGAGCATGTCCTCGAGGTGTCGATCACGATCGCCGAAGCGACCGGGGACACCGAGACCGCCGCTGACTTCCTCCGCCACTACACCGACGAACTCCTCGGGGGGTCCGGATCCTCCGGCTGAGCGGCTCAGATGGTCACATGTGTCCCGAGATCAGGTTGCCGCGAACAGATGAACGGATCACCGCTGTGGTGATCCTTGCGGCAACCAGAGGACCCCGCGGATTCCAGCATCTGCTCACGTTCCCGGCGGCACACGTACCCCGAAGTGGCCACCGGATGCGTCCGCAAGAGAGGGGGTACGGGCGGTTCCCAGCACAGCGTGAGCGGTTCAGGCGTCGCCCTGGGGATCACAGACATCATCGAGGACGCGGCGTGCCTCGCTCTCGACGGCTTCCCGGACGCTTCCTGCCGGAAGCGTGTACAGGGTGCGAATCACTGCCAGGTCGAAGCACCCGGGGCGTTCACGATTCAGGTCCTGCGAGAAGAGGGACCGCCCGTCAGCCCGGTCGCCGAGCGGGCCGAACGACTGGAGGACGTCCTCCCAAGCGGGTCGAAGCCGACAGCACCCCATGCGGATCTCCGCGCTGATGATCGAGCCCGTCGCGTTCCGGCTCACCGTCACGTGCGCCCCGCTGCCGGGACCTGTCACGACCGTGACGTCTGCGGAAGCCGCGTGGACTTCGGTCGCCGCCATCCCGGCCGCGGCAGCTCCCCAAGCGAACGCGGCCCGCAGCTCGGCACGGAACCACTCGGGATGCCCGGGCA
>CAIYGQ010000202.1 GCA_903925745.1 uncultured Actinomycetes bacterium
CGGACCGATGCTTGAGTTTTCGGGCCCGGGTTCTGGGCCGGCGGGCGGGACCTCCGTCCCTGTCGCCACCACCGGAGCGACCGACGTACCACCCGGAGCATCCGACGACGCAGGAGTGTGAACCGATGGCGAACCACCACAACGGCAGGGGCGAACTCGTCGCCCAGGAGGGCGACCGCATCGTGATCAGCGGTCACCGGGTGGGCGAGCCGGAGCGACGGGGCCTGATCCTGGCCACGCACCCCGGCGGCGTGCCCCCGTTCACGATCCAGTGGGACGACGAGGAGGGTGAGCGGCTCTTCTTCCCGGGCAGCGACGCCCACGTGGAGTCCCGCCACCACGACCCCGACCGCTGAGGAGCGGCGTCGGTCCCAATGGCCGACGACTCGCCGACGTCCGTGCGGCGGGTGTGCGACTCCGGTCGCCGAGGGGTCGGCGACCGAGCGGTGGAGCCGGTGATCGTCGCGCGGTCGCCGTTGAGCGCCCCGACCGGCTGGGAGTAGCCTCGCGCGAGATGGCCCTGCTGGTGGGAGTGTTCCAGGTGCTCGCCGCGGTCGTCGTCGTCGGCGGCGTGGCCAAGCTGTGGTCCCCCGAGGCCTTCGCGTCCACCCTCCGATCGCTCGGCCTGCCCGGGAGCCGACCGCTCGCCCGGGCCGTGGGCCTGCTCGAGGTCGCCGTCGGCGCCGCGTGCCTCTGGGTCGGCGGACGCACCGCCGCGCTCGTCGTGGCCCTCACCTACACCGTGTTCACCCTGGTGGTGGTCGCCGCCCAGCGCTCCGGAGCCGCCTCGTGCGGCTGCTTCGGTGCCACCGAGGCACCACCGAGCGTGGTGCACGTCGCCGTCAACGCCGTGTCCGCTGTCGCGGCGCTGGCCGCCGCGGCCGTCCCCCCACCCGGACTCGCCCAGACGCTCTCGGGCCAGCCTGCGGCCGGCGTGCCCTACCTGCTCCTGACCGGACTCGCCGTCTGGCTGGTCGTGGTCGTGGACACCACCGGGGCACGGGTCGTCGACGAGTTGGGCGCGGTCCGGCGGCTCGGACCGACCTTCCGCGACAACAACGTCCGGGGTGTCGGCGTACACGCCACCCCACC
Organism: uncultured Actinomycetes bacterium; assembly: GCA_903925745.1. Classification (GTDB taxonomy): domain Bacteria; phylum Actinomycetota; class Acidimicrobiia; order Acidimicrobiales; family Microtrichaceae; genus SXMI01. The sequence continues at coordinate 1,093 of CAIYGQ010000202.1, forward strand.
GGCCCGGCGACGACCCCGGGGAGGTCGCTGACGTGCCCGGCGTCCTCGAGAGCACCATCAACTTCATCGCCGACCGGCTCGACCGCCGCGGCTTCCTGACCCGGGCCGCCGTCGTCGGCTCCGCTGTCGTCGCCGCCCCGCTCGAGTTCGGACTCAGGCCACGGTCCGCCTACGCCGCCATCTGCAACTGCAACGGCTCCAACTGCCCGTGCGGCTCGCTCTGCTGCGACGGCTACAGCGAGTTCTGCTGCACGCTCTACGGCGCCAACGCCTGCCCACCCGGGACGATCACCGCCGGTTGGTGGAAGGTCGACGGCTCGCAGTTCTGCGGTGGCGCAGCCCGCTACTACCTGGACTGCAACGCGCAGTGCGGCACCTGCGGCTGCGGGCCGGGCGGGGTCTGCAGCGGGGCCTGCTCGGGCACCGGTTGCGGGTGCGCGCAGGGCAACTGCGGCAACCGCAAGTCCGGTTGCACCAGGTTCCGCTACGGCCAGTGCAACCAGCAGGTTCCGTGCGTCGGCCCGATCGTCTGCCGGGTCGTGACCTGCGCACCGCCGTGGTCGTTCGACCCGGCCTGCTCCACCACGTCACGCACCGACAACGCCACCCGCAACCACGACCGGCCGTGCCTGAACGAGCCCTTCGGAGCGCTCGAGACGGTGGAGGCGGGCGACGGGACCGTCCGCGTGTCCGGGTGGGCCGTCGCCAACACCGACTACGACCGGGCCGGGTACCGGATCCTGGTGGGCGACCGGTTCGTCTCCCACGGCCTCGCCGAGCTCCCCCGACCCGACGTGAAGTTCGCCTACCCGGCGTTCCCGCCGGGCACCGGGCTCGACGTCACCGTCAACGCCCCCGCCGGCAAGCAGCTCGTCTGCCTGTGGGGCGTGGACCGGCGGAACGGACGCCAGTCGCTGATCGGGATGCGGGAGGTCGTCGTGGGCGGTCCCGTCGGCGCACTCGAGGGAGTGGACACCGCACCGGGTCAGGTCGTCGTGCGGGGGTGGGCGCTCAGCGGTGCCCGCCGCCGGAAGCGGGCGACGGTCCGGGTGTTCGTCGACACCGGCTTCGTCGCCGAGCTGCCGCTCACCGACCTGCCCCGGCCCGACGTCGTCGCCGCCAACCCGGGGGCGGCGCTCGAGAGCGGCTTCCGCGTGCCGGTCGCCGTGGCCCCGGGCAAGCACCTGGTCTGCCTGTGGGCGACCGACCCCGAGACCGGGGCGCAGACGATCATCGACGCCGAGGAGGTGGTGGTCCCGTGACCGCCGTCGTCGCCGTCCTGTCGATCGTGGTGGTGCTGCAAGCGGTGCTCGTCGTGGGCCTGCTCCGCTCGCACGCCGAGATCCTCCGGGCGTTGCACGACCTGGGCGTCAACCTGGAGGACGGCGCGACCGGCACCGGGCCGGGCACCTTCGACCTGCGGACCCGGTCCGGCTCCCGGACCGCCGGCGGACGGGGCGTCGCGCCGGCCGGGACACCGGCGGCCGACCGGGTCAGCGACCACGGGGTCGCCGTCCCCGAGGACGGTCCGCTCGGAGTCGCCCACGACCTCATGGGCGTGACCCCGGCGGGCGACGGCGCCGCCATCTCCCTCAGCGGTGGCCGGGGCCTCACGCTCCTCGCCTTCCTCACCTCGGGGTGCGCGTCGTGCCTGGACTTCTGGGGGGCGTTCCGTGACCCCGCCAACCGGGCGGTCGGCGGTCCGGGCTCGACGGTGGTGGCGGTGACCAAGGGGCCCGACCAGGAGAGCCCCGCCGCAGTGGCCGAGCTCGCCGACCCGGAGCTGGTGACCCTCATGTCGACCGAGGCGTTCGAGGACTACTCGGTCCCGATCGCGCCCTACTTCGTCCTGGTCGACGCGGCCGCCGGCGAGGTGGTCGGCGAGGGGGCGGCGTCGTCGTTCGACCAGCTGTCGTCGCTCCTGACCAAGGCGCTCGCCGACGGGGGGTACGGCGCCGACGCGCCGCGCTCACGCCGGGAGGTGCTGCGCGGCCTGCGACGGGCCACCGCCGACGAGGCGCTGCAGGCCGCCGGCATCGGACCGGGCCACCCGAGCCTGCACGAGGATCCGCAGGCCGACCGGCCGGAGCCCCGGTCGTGAGCGGGCGGATCGCCGCCCACGGGCTGTCCTGCGCCGTCCTGCCGGGTTGGGACATCAGGATCGAGCGGCGGGTCGAGTCGCCCGTGCCGGTGCCCGGGTCGACCGAGCCGATGGGTGGGCACACCCAACCGATCCTCCACGCCGGCACCTCCGCACTGCCCGCCCGTCGCGGCGACTACGGCTCCGGGTACGTGGAGCTCATGACGGCGGGCGACGTCTTCGTCTGCCTCGGCGAGTTCGACCCGCAGGACGGACTGGAGGACATGTTCGACAGCGGCATGACCCCGCCGTTGCAGTCGGGCGACTTCCACCCCGACGCCCAGCAGCGGGTGATCCCCGGCATGTGCGGGGCACAACGGTTCTTCACCACACGGCGGCGGGCGTTCGGCCTCTACGTCGTGCTCGGGTCGTGGCTGCAGCGGGGGCCGCTGGTCGCCCGGGCCAACGAGCTGCTCGCCACCGTCCAGATCGAGTCGAGATGACCCGCGTCCCTGTCCCCCGAGGAGTCACCCCATGACACCGCTCACGCTGCTCGCCGTCGTCACCGCCGTCGCTGCGGCCGCTCGCTCGACGTGGTCCCCGTGCGGGTTGTCGATGCTGTCGACCATCACGCCCATGGCCGAGCGCAGCCGTGGTCGACGCTGGTCCGTCACGGTGGCCTGGTTCGTCCTCGGTGCCGTGCTCGGCGGTGCGAGTCTGGGACTGCTCGCGGTGCTCGGGGCGGTGGCGGTGGACGTGACGGGGCTCGCCGGCACGACCGCTGCGGTCGGCGTCGCTGCGTTCGCCGCGCTGGTGGCCGCCGCCATGGACCTGGGGATCGGCACGACGATGCCGCACCACCGTCGTCAGGTCGACGAGGTCTGGCTCGACGAGTACCGGTCCTGGGTCTACGGGGTCGGGTTCGGCTGGCAGATCGGCTCGGGGCTCTCGACGTACATCATGACCGCCGCTGTCTACCTGACCGTCGCCCTGGCGGCGCTCACCGGGTCGCCGTGGCAGGCGGTCGGTGTGGCTGCGCTGTTCGGCCTGGTCCGGGGGCTGGCGATCCTGCTCGGTGTCCGGCTCACCGAACCCGACCGGCTCCGGGTGTTCCACCGCCGTTTCGACGAGCTGGGCCCGACGGTCCGCGTCGCCGTGATCGTCGTGCAGATCGCCGTCGCCGCTGTCGCCGCCGGTGCGGCGTGGGGCGCCCCGGGTGCGGTGGGCGCGCTCGTCGCAGGTGCGGTGCTGTGGTTGGTCGGCCGCAGCGGCGACCCGGCACCGGCGGCCCGCCCCTCCGCCCTCCTCGCCGACCACTGACCCTCTCCCCTCTCTCCCTCCCTCTCTCACTTCCCCCACCCTCCCGAACTTGTACCGCTGATTGCGCCCAGGCGAACCACTGGTACAAGTTCGCCCATTTTCGGGGAGGGTTCGAGGCTCTTCGGGAGGGCGGGGTCGAGTCAACTCCAGTCGGACTGCATCGATCTCAGGCGGGACAGCGAGTGGTGCGGTTGATCGTGGCGTCGTGCATGAGCACCGGGACGCCGAGCGGTTCCTCGGGCGTCGGCGCCGTCCACTGCACGTCGGTCTCGAGCACGTCGGCACCGGCAGCGATGGCGTCGCGGA
>CAIYGQ010000203.1 GCA_903925745.1 uncultured Actinomycetes bacterium
GGTTAAATCCGGCTGTCATTCCGGGTTCTTTTATCTCTTCCCTCATTTTAACGTTAGCCTTCCTGGCTATATCATAATACTCCCTCCATGGCAGTTCCTGCAGTTTATCTATCTGAGAAACTGCTAATCCTGCTTCTTTCAGAATATAAAAGGCAAGTTTTTCGGAATTACTCTTCTCTCCAACCTTTAAGGCTGAACCGCTGAGAGCCACTGCCTTATGGAACAACCCTTTAGCCGAGGCTTAGGGCACGATATGCCCTCGCTCGCAAACGGGCGGTGCAAACCGAGGTCCTACCGGTGTCACCGACACGCCCAGCGACAAGCACGCCAGGAACAGCGAGAACCACAAGATCGTCGAGCACGTCACCCGTCTCGCAGAGCACCTCCCCGGCACCCTCGGTCTCGTCACCGACGGAGTGCTCCGCGGCGCCGACCGCAACGACATCATCCGGCGAACCGGGCTGATCGTCGTCAACCCGCCCGCCGCCGAGTCCATCGACCCCGTCACCGGCGCCCGCACCGAGCGGGAGACGCCCTACGACACCGTCACCTTCACCGCCTCCGACGGCACCCACCACACCGTCGAGACCCACCTCGTCGCCGGCCGGCTCCACCACAAGGTCGTCAACGGCGACGGCACCAGCCACCTCGTGCCCCTCGCACGCCTCAAGAACGAAGCCCGCCCCAACAAGGACGGCACCTGGCGCGACTACGTCGTCTACGCAGTCCCCAACCCCACCGGCGGCGCACCCCGGACGCTGCGCCTGCGCACCACCAACGAGGCCACCGACCCGTTCAACCACGCCGAGCACATCCACCAGATCCCCAAGAGCGACCCCGCCTACGAACTCCTCTACGGCCGCCGCCAGGACGCCGAGTCCATCAACCGAGACGTCGACGACCACCTCCCCCTCCGCCGGGCCCGCAGCTACGGCCGCAAGCGACAGCTCCTCGACCTCCTCGGCCACGCCATCCGCATCAACACCACCGCCGTCGCCCTCGACCAGCAACGACGGCATCCCCTCGCCGCCTGACCACCACGCCGGCACCGCACCTCGAGGCCCCCGCCCCACGGCGGGGCCCCACCGCGCCCGCCGCCCGCTCCACATCCCCCAGAGGCCCCCGGGACCCGCCGACCTTCCCCGACTACCGTCGCAGACGGTCTGGAACGGGCTCGGCCGACACCCGCGGCGCGCTGTCACCACGGTTGTCACCACACCTGTCACCGGCCCCCCGCCCACGTAGCTCAGGGGATAGAGCGTCGGTTTCCTAAACCGTGCGTCGCAGGTTCGAATCCTGCCGTGGGCGCCCCTCCCAGATCGGCCACCGGCGCCGGGAAGCTCGCCGCGCCACGCGTCCGCGAGCATTCCGCGGCAGGCGGCCGGAACGTGATTGCGACCGATCCCCGACCTCCCGGGTCGTGCGCACTCGACTCGCCCCCGGCCCCGCCCGCGACCCCCGAGCACAGGTCCCGTCGAGGATGCGCCCGGGTGCTGGGAGCGCAGCGCAGTGGCGGATGGGACTGCGTCAGCCGGTGAACCTCGGCACGGGTCCCGCGAACGCTCCGTCCCATGCGAGCACGAATCCCTGGGGAATCGGTCCGTCCTCCGCCGTTCCGGTCGCCCGACACGCGGAGGCGCTGAAGCACGACACCCCGTAGAGCCGGTTGGCCCAGGCGCCGGCCGAGATCCGCGCGGAATCGGGAACCTTCTCTTCCGTCACCCCGGCGAACCAGGACCGATCCGAGTTTCCCGGCACGGCCGACGGGCACGCGCCTCCGTCGCACACGGCCGCGCTCTGGGCACCGGCCGTCGGACCCACCGTCGGCGGGTTGGGCACCACCGACCAAGCGACGCCGTCCCAGAACATGATGAGGTTCTCGGCGCCGGATGATCCATCGTCGAAGATGCGACCGAAGTGATCGCCGACCGCAGTGCACGACGTCGTGGTCGCGCACGAGATCCCCTTCAGATAGTTGTACTGGTCGTCGAGGTTCGGGGTCGGCACCACCGTCCACGCCGTGCCGTCCCAGACCACGTTGAGCGTGCGCCCCGGCACGGTTCCGTCGTAGCGGATGCCCACCGCGCTGCACCAGGTCGGTGCCAGGCACGACACACCCCTCAACATGCTGTCCGGCAGCCCGACGTCGGGCATCGTGTCGCGTGTCCACGACGAACCGTCCCATCGCCACAGCAGTCCGGTGCCGCGCGGGCCGGTCTGCCCCCTCCCCACGGCGACACAGGACGTTGCGCTGGTGCAGGAGATACCGGTCGGACGCTCCACCGTCCCGGCGACGAGGGGCTCGGCCGAGATCTCCCACGTGGACCCGTCCCAGACGAGGAACGTGAACGACACGGCGGCGGAGCCTCCCAGGAAGTTGCCGTACTCCCCCACCGCGGCACACCACGACGCACTGACACAGGAGACTGCGATCAGCTCCTGACCTTCACCGAGGGCGGGCGTGTGCCCGAGGTCGATCTGAGGGCTCGGGACGACGATCCAGCTCGTTCCGTCCCACTCCTCGATGCGGTTGCTCCCGGTACCGAGCGTCGCCGAATCGAAACCCACTGCGAAGCACGAGGTGGTCGACACGCACGACACCCCGAAGAGTTGACTCACGACCAGCGGATCGGGGTCGGTGACCACCGACCAGCTCGCACCGGCACTCGTCGCCTTCAACGAGCGGAGCGTCGCTCCCCATCCGGAAGCACCGACGGCGACGCACCAGTCCGCACCGACGCAGTCGACGCTCTCGACCCGCGTGTTCGGCCCGAGCCCGGGCGTCGGCACGACGGTCCACACCTGATCGGCCGCCGCGGCCGGCAACGTCGTGCCCAGGAGCGCGACCACACCCACAACCGCCCCGAGGAACCACCGCACGCTCCGCTTGTGAGACGACGTCATGGTCCGTCACGCTCGATCGGTACGACTTCCGCCACGGGGCTCGAGTCCCAAAGCATGCAGTATGGGCGATGTTGGACGACCGGAGGGGGAGCCTTCCCGATCTCACCGGCGAGGCGCGGGCCAGCGCCAGCGCCGTGGGCTCCCCTACCGGCGGGGCGCAGTCGCTCCGGCCCGCTGCGTCAAGGTGCGGAGCTGACGGCGGACCATGAGTCCGTCACCCGGTCCGAGGAACCCGCGCTCGATCAGGAACCCTCCCGGCACCCGAATCCGCGTGCGCATCCTCGTCACGAGGCGGGTGCCGACCGGATGGGGACGCAGCTCGTAGGCAAGGGTGAAGCACAGCCGAGCACCGGGGCGCCCGAACTGCAGCACGAAGGCACGCGGAGGATCGACGACGGCCGCGAGGAACGATGCGGGGCCCCCGGGCACGCGCGAACCGGTGACGACGTCCTGCCACTCGGGGTGGACGGCCGTCGCGCTCGGTCGCCCGAGGTTGTCGAGCCAGTCGTAGCTGTACCACCCCCCACGACCGAACCCCATCTGACGGATCCACGGGAACACGTCGGCCGGAGGTGCCGTGATCGTCACGCAACGCGTGGCGACGGTGCGGGCATCGCCGCAGAGATCGTCACCGACCACCGCGCCGCCGATCTCGTCGGTCGTCGCACCCCAGTTCCCGAACCACATCGCCACCGAGGCTATCCACGCGCCCCGGTGGATCCCGCCGGGCGGATCGCGCCGACCCGGACCGGCCGAGCGCGCCGGTCGGGCCGTCGGGCGCCGGACGGGACAGGGCGGGCGACGGCGAGGACCGACGCCGCCGCAGCACCGCAGGCCCGGCCGACGTCGCTCCGGGGGCGGCCGGTCGGTTCCCCGAGACCGTGCGTCGCTGGTCGGCAACGTGCTGCGGCCGCTCCCGACGCGCGGTCACCGTTCGCCGGCGGTCACCCGTCTCCGTCGAGCTCGGCGAGCCGCGCGGCGACCAGCGCGCCGAGGAGATTCGCGTCGACGTCCCAGCCGACGGGCACGACGAAGGTCGCCTTGTTCACCTTCACCCCGTGGAGCAGCGGCGCGCACCCGGTGAGGACCGCGGCGCTGAACGGGTTGCACGTCAGGTGCCGCGTCGCCGCCGACACGCCGAACACGTAGCCGGCGTCGGTCCGCAGCATCGGCTGGTTCCACGCGACCACCAGCTCGAGCTCGGGGAACCGCTCGCGGATCGTCGCGA
>CAIYGQ010000204.1 GCA_903925745.1 uncultured Actinomycetes bacterium
GCGGCGTTGGGGTCGACGAGCTTCATGCCGGGGATCTGGGACCCGCGGTTCGGGTACGCGCTGTTGGTGGTGGTGCTGAATCCGGGGATCACGGTCCCGGTCTGGGTGATGCAGGATGCCGCCTCGTCGGCGGTCAGTTGCGGGTGGCGTGCGAACAGGAGCGCTCCGATTCCAGCGACGATCGGCGAGGCCATCGAGGTCCCCTCCTTGGAGCTGTAGCTGGCTTTGCAAGCCGTGAAGGTCAGGAAACAGTCCGTGTCGGTCGACCACACTGCGTTGCTGGTTCCGGCGAGGAAGCCACCGGGCGCTGCGACCTCGGCTGTGGAACTGGAGAACACCGAGATCCGCTTGTCGCTGTCGACCGACGCCACGGAGAGCACGTTCGGAAGACCCGACGCGAACTGGGCGCCCCCTGCGTTGCCTGCAGCACAGTGGTTTCCTGCGGCGAACACCCAGAGCGTGCTGCGGCCAGCGCCGTGCCCGAGGATCCGCCGCATGGTCTCCCCGTGCCGCGACTCGTGCGATGCTGCCCAAGCGGCAACCTGCTGATCCGTGGAACATCCACCACCAGTGCCACCGACGCCGATGCTGGCGTTGACGATTCGAGGGCCCTGCCGGAGCACCTCGGCCAGCGCCGCTTCAACCGACAGTGGCGACCTCTTATTCTTCAATTCCGAGGCGCCCTGAACAGCGACCACTTCGCATCCGAGGCCGGCGCCGACGACACCGCTACCGTTCGGTTTGCCGCAGGCCAAGCCGGCCACGTGTGTGCCGTGCGAAGCCGTGGTTCTGTCACCGAACTTTCCGCCGGTAACCGGTGCCTGCTTCGGCGGGATGACGATGTTCAGATCGGGGTGGCCGGGCAGAACTCCTGAGTCGACGATTCCGACCTTGACGCCGGCGGCTCCTCCCGGGACGCGGTCCCAGGCCCTGCGAATGTCGATGGTGTCCCAGTGCCAGGTCTTGGCGAGCGGCGCCCCGTTGAGTTCGGAGGGCTGGGCATCCACGGTCGTTTCGTCGAGGGTCGCTGCGCTGGCGCTCGCCACCCGTGCATCGCGACGCAGGACGCCGAGCGCGGTGTCCTGATTGGTTCCGGGGGGGAGGAGCACCTGGTAAGTGCCGTAGGCGGAGAGGCCACCGAGGACGCGGCCCCCAACCAGTCCGGCGACGTTCGCTGCATCCGCTGGGGTGCCCGGGTTGGTCGCGGTTCCGAGCGTGACGATCACCTCGTCCGCCAGACGCACTGCGCCGGGCGGTAGTCCGGGATCAGCTACCGCCGCTGCGGCCCGTTCGCTCGATGGCGCCACCCCGATGCTGAGCGAACCCCTCGCGGTCGTCGGAGCCTGAGTCACGACCGAGAGCGACACCTGGAGGCTGAGCGTCGAGCGGCTGGCGGAGGGACAGGCCGCTGGGTCTCCAGCGACAGTGCACGCCACAAGGTTGACGGTGAGTGTGCGGAGTCCGATCGGTGAGCTCACCGAAGCCGAGACGTCCAGTGCCACGGCCGGAGCCCCCGACTGAGGGAGTGGAGACGGAGAAGCCGAGACGGAGATGCCTCCCGGGACAGTCCCGACCGTTGCGGACACCACGCCCTGGACCACTGGGATCGGCACCACCCGCGCAGCGGACGTCCCCGCCACAACAGGGACGAACAAGGGCACGTAGAACCCTTGAACATCGATGATCAGGTGAGCGGTCCCGCCGAAGTTCCGGACGATCAGATCCTGGAGCTGGGCGGCCGCCAAGGTCACCGTTCCTGTGTTCGTGGTCCCAACCCCGGACTGGTAGTTCACGAACGCTGCGTTCGGGTTCGACCCGTCATTCGGCGCCACCCGGAGGAACCCGGATCCCACCGGTGACACCACCGTCACCGACACCTCCACCGCCGACGCGTCATCAGGAACACCACACGACGCCAGACCACCCTGACCTGCGATCCCCGAACCACCCACCTGGAACGCCCGC
>CAIYGQ010000205.1 GCA_903925745.1 uncultured Actinomycetes bacterium
ATCAGCACCGCCACCGGGTTGAGGTCACCCGAGAAGGTCGGGAGGCCCAACCGGAGCGACTCCAAGGGGATCGCCCCACCTCCTCCGAACGGGTCGAGCACGTTGGGGAGGTCACCGTCACACGACTTCACGATCTCGGCGTGGGCCTCGGCGATGACCTCGGCGTCGTTCGTGGCCTCCCACGGGACGAGCCGCTCGATGATGTCGAAGAGCCGCTTGCGCTCGAGGGCCTGATCCTCTTCGGTCGGGAAACGCTCGGGGTGCGCCGACGGGTCGTCGACCAACTGGGCGAACAGCACCGCCCGCGCCGCGGCCAACGGGCGGCGGGCCCACCAGAGGTGCAAGGTCGACGGGTGGCCGTGGCGGATCGACTTCTCACGTGCCGACTCCTCGTTGATCTTCACCAACGGCAGCGCAACCTCGATCAGCTTCTTCTTGTACGTCACTGCGGCTCCACGGCGTGAGGGGCGAGTTGGGCGACGGCGAGGGGCACGTACGCCTGCGCGAAGTGCAGGTCGTACCCGTCGAAGGGGCGGACGAAGTAGCGCACGACCGGGTTGCGCCCGTCGTCGGGCACGGCGACCACCACGAGGCGGAAGCGCTCCGGGTTCTGCTGGGCCTTGACGACCTGCGGGGCTCGCACCTTGATCTCGGTGGTGGCGGGGCGGTGGCCCTTGACCTCGATGAAGTAGGCGGTGCCGGTCTCGGGGTCGGTCGACAGGATGTCGAAGCCCGGGTTGTTGTGGACCTGCTCGACCGGGATCCGGCCGAGGGCCCGCTCGGCCTCCATCGCCGCGGCGACCGCGATCCGGTCGGTCTCGGCGGCGACGTCGGGATCGAACGGCTGGGCGGGGGCGCCGGTCAGGCGGTCGAGCAGGCCCCGCGGGATGACCAGGGCCGCCGCCACCACGGTCGGGGCGTGGTTCACGAGGTCGGCCTCGATCGCGAGCTCGTGGAGGCGTCGGGCCTTGCGGGCCTCGAGGTCGTCGGCCCGCTGGCGGGCCCGGCCCGAGTTCAGCCGCCCCTTCTTCCCCTGGAGCTCCCGCTGCTTGAGCTCGGCGGCGCGGGCGTCCCAGTAGCGGATCTCGGCGTCGAGGCGCTGCTCCACCGCCCGCTGGATCCGGGCGATCCGTGCGGCGGTGACCTCGGCGACCTCGGCGTGGTGCGGGGTGGCGAGGTTGGCCGTCGCCCACGACCGCGCCACCTGGTCGATCCCGTCGCGGGTCCAGGCCAGGTCGACCTGGTCGCGGATCGGTCCGACGTCGTCGGGGGCGGTGGCGTAGCCCAGGTAGGGCTCGGGCCCCGGGTTGCGCACGTCACCCGACTCCGTGATCTCCACGAACTGGAACCGGCTCGACACCACCCGCCGCGCGCCCGCCTCCATGCGACCGTCGGTGACGCGGTGCTCGAGGGCGACCAGCACCCGGGGTGTGTCGCCGAGGTCGTCCTCGTCGACGAACGTCGTCCCGGCCGAGAGGGTGGCGCCGTGACGGTCGAGGGTCGCACCGATCACGCCGTGCAGCAGGGGGTGCCCCGGACTGACCAGCTCGGCCCTCGGCGCACCCTCGGGCTCCGACACCCGGGCCTTGTCGAAGGTCACCCGCTCGTAGGTGGGCAGGATCGCCCCGCCGGCTGCGACCTCACGGTCCCGGGAGCGGACCGACGCCGGCACCCGGGTGATCTCGAACCGGCCGGGCTCGCGTGCCGCCATCCGGCCGCCCAGGTCGTCGAGTGCGGCGTCGAAGAACGCCCCGACGAAGCCCGGGGAGAGCCTCCGGGCCAGCGCCTCCTCCATGCGCGCCTTGATCTCCTGGATCGAGTCGGCGTCGAGGACGTCGGCGGCCAGCGCCCGCTCGGCGAGCACGCTCTTGAGGCGCTCGCCGATCTCGGCGTCGACGACCTCGTCGTGACGGGCCTTGACCTCCGGGTCGGCGCCGTAGCGGATCGCCTCGACCAGGAGTTCCTGGAGGGACCGGTTGACCTCGGCGTCGCCGAGCACGTCGTAGATCTGGTCGCCGTAGACGCCGCGCTGCTGCTCGATCTTGGCGAAGAGCCGCTCGAAGACCCGGCCCTCCCGGGTCTGGTGGGCGACGAGGTTCCAGAGGTGGCAGGGGCGGGTCTGGCCGATCCGGTGGATGCGCCCGAACCGCTGCTCGATGCGGTTGGGGTTCCAGGGGAGGTCGTAGTTGACCATCAGGTTGGCCCGCTGCAGGTTGACGCCCTCGCCCGCCGCGTCGGTGGCGATGAGCACCTTCACCGCAGCGTCGGTGCGGAAGCGGTCCTGGGCCCGGCGCCGGTCCTCCCGCCGCATGCCGCCGTGGATGGTCACCACCGCGTCCGGATGGCCGAGGGTCGTGCGGACCTTCGCCTCCAGGTAGTTGAGCGTGTCGCGGTGCTCGCTGAACACGATGAGCTTCTGCGCCGCATCGGGGCCCCGGAACTCCTCGCTCGACAGGATCGACCGCAGCTCGAGCCACTTCCGGTCGTCGTCGGACCGGCGCAGCTCGTCGGACATCAGCTCGAGGCGGCGCAGCTCCACGATCTCGGCCTCGAGCTCGGGGATCGACTCGACCAGGAGCGCCTGCTCGATCGCCTCGTCCTCGAGGCGCTCGAACTCGTCGTCGTCGAAGTCGTCGGGGTCGAAGCCGTCGGGGTCGTCGAGCCGGGTCCCCAGCTGCCGCTGGGCCTCCAGCTGCCCCAGCCGCTCGGCCTCGGCGAGCTTGGCGGCCAGGCGCTCCCGGCGCCGGCGGAGCGAGTGGTGGATCGCCTCCGGCGACGAGGCGAGGCGACGTTGGAGCGCGGCCAGGGCGAAGCCGATGGCGAGGCCGCGAGCGCGCTGCCCGCCGTCCTCCATGGCCTTGGCCCGGTTCATGCCCTCCTGGACGTACTCCGTCACCGCCTCGTAGAGCCGCCACTCCGCCGGGTTGAGGTCGTAGTTGACGGTGGTGGCGATGCGCTCCGGGAAGAGCTTCTTGCCGTCGAAGGTGAGGAGCTTCTCCTTCACGTAGCGGCGCATGACGTCGGAGACGTCGGGCACCTTCGCCCCGTTGCGCAGCCGCCCGGCGAAGCGGTCCGGGTCGAGCAGCGACAAGAAGAGGAGGAAGTCCTCGTTCTTGCCGTTGTGAGGGGTCGCGGTCAGCAGCAGGAGGTTGTGGGAGCGGTCGCGCGCCAACTCGGCCAGGGTGAAGCGCAGCGTCCGCTTCGTCTCCTCGCCGTAGAGGTGGGCCGAGCACTTGTGGGCCTCGTCCATGATGACGAGGTCCCACTCCGATGCGGCCAGCTTCGCCCGGAGGTCGTCGCTGCGGGCGAGCTGGTCGAGGCGGGCGATCAGGAGCGGCTGCTCGACGAACGGGTTGCCCGACAGTGCCGCCTCGATCATCCCCCGGCTGAGGATCGCGAAGCGCAGGCCGAACTTCTCGGCCAACTCCTCCTGCCACTGCTCGACCAGGCTCCCCGGCGCGATCACGAGGCAGCGCTCCAGCGCGCCCCGGAGCATGAGCTCCCGGATGTAGAGGCCCGACATGATCGTCTTGCCGGCGCCCGGGTCGTCGGCCAGGAGGAAGTTGCAGGGCTGGGCCGGGAGCAGGCGTCCGTATACGGCCTCGATCTGGTGGGGGAGCGGGTCGATCGTGGCGGCCTGCACGGCCGTGTACGGGTCGAACAGGTGGGCCAGCTCGATCCGGCGGGCCTCGGACGCCAACTTGAAGGCAAGGCCGTCGGCGTCGAAGGTCCAGCGGCGGGCGTCGGCGACCACCAGCCGGGTGGCGTCGTCGGCCGAGACCAGGCGCTCCGCGACGTCGCCCTCGTCGGAGCGGTAGACGACGTTCGCGATGGCGTCGCCGTGGGCCTCGACGGCCACCACGGTCACCTCGCGGCCGACGACCAGCCCCTGGACCCGCAGCCCTGCCTTGAGTTCGTGGAGTTCCAGGGCGCACCCCTCCGCCACTTCGCCCCGTGCGGGACGATCCGCCAGGCCGTATGACTACCACCGAACTGGGACATTCCGCGTAAACAGCAGAACGCGCGTGGTCAGGACAGAAGCCGGATGCCTTCGATTTCCGCAGAATCCGCTTGAACCCGTGGGAATCGCCTGAACCGAGGGGCGGTCCGGCGGGGGAACGGCCTGGGAGCGGCGGGGTGGGGCGGGCTGGGGCGGGTCAGGCCGCTGGGTTGTTGGTCCGGGTGACGACGTATTGTCCGGCCTGGGCATCGTGTTCGGAGCGAGTGGCACGCGGAGGTGGGGGTGGCCGAGATCACCCGGGAGCGACTGGGGCAGATCATCGAGGCGGTCCTGACCGTGCTGCGCGACCATCCCGACGGCCTCCAGGCCGCTGCGGTCATCGCCGAGCTGGAGCGCCTCCTGCCGCCGACCGCCTTCGAGCAGGCCGACTACCCGAGCACACCGGGCAAGCGGCGATACGAGAAGGTCGTGCGCTTCTCCACGATCGGCCCGGTGAAAGCCGGATGGATGGTCAAGGACCGGGGCGTCTGGGCGATCACCGAGGCGGGGAAGGCGGTGATCGGCCGCTACGCCGATCCGGCCGACCTTGCCCGAGAGTCCGACCGTCTCTACCGACAGTGGCGGGTGGGCCAGCCCGACGACGGGGATGCGGATGCCACCGGGGCCGACGACCCCG
>CAIYGQ010000206.1 GCA_903925745.1 uncultured Actinomycetes bacterium
CACCGGCGGAGCCGGCAACGACACCGGCGGAGCCGGCAACGACACCGACGGAGCCGGCAACGACCTCGCTGCCGGCGGTGTGGCGGATCGTCGACGACTCGCCCTGCTGCTCGCGACCGGGACCGGAGTCGGGTTCCTGACCGGTCTCTTCGGCGTGGGCGGCGGCTTCGTGATCGTCCCGGCACTCGTGCTCGTCCTCGGTTTCCCCATGACCGTCGCAGCGGGCACCTCGCTCCTCGTCATCGCCGTCAACGCAGCCCTGGCCCTCGCCTTCCGGGGCGGGGTCGGTGCGGTCGACTGGGGGGTCGTCGCCCCGTTCACGGCGGCCGCGGTCGTCGGCGTGCTCGCCGGTCGGGCGGTGGCCGACCGTGTCCCCGCCCGCCACCTGACCGCTACGCTCGGCGTGCTGGTGATCGCCGTGGCCTGCTGGACCGGCGTCGACGCCGCCGTCGCCCTGGCCTCCGGTTGAACCTCCGACCGGCAGCACCCGATCTGCAACACTCCGACCAGCAACACCCCGATCCGCACAGGAGCTCGACGTGATCTTCGAACAGCACTACCTGGACTGTCTCTCACAGGCCTCGTACCTGGTGGGGGACGAGCGGACCGGGCGGGCCGTCGTCGTCGACCCCCGTCGCGACGTCGCCGACTACCTGGCCTCGGCCCGGGAGCACGGCCTGACGATCGAACTCGTCGTCGAGACCCACTTCCACGCCGACTTCCTGTCCGGTCACCTCGAACTGGCCCGGGCGACCGGCGCCGAGATCGGCGTCGGCGCCGCCGGCCGGGCCGAGTTCGACCACCGGCCGCTGCACCACGGCGACCGGATCGAACTCGGCGACGTCGTCCTGGAGGTTCGGGCCACCCCGGGCCACACGCCCGAGTCGATCTCGCTGGTCGTCTGGGACCTGGCGAAC
Source organism: uncultured Actinomycetes bacterium (assembly GCA_903925745.1). Lineage (GTDB taxonomy): Bacteria > Actinomycetota > Acidimicrobiia > Acidimicrobiales > Microtrichaceae > SXMI01. The sequence goes on from CAIYGQ010000206.1 coordinate 918, forward strand.
GATTCCCGGGTGCCCTACGGCGTACTGACCGGAGACACGCTGTTCATCGGCGACGTCGGTCGCCCGGACCTGCTGGCGTCGGTCGGTGTGACCGCCGAGGAGCTGGGCCGGTCGCTCTACACGTCGCTGCGCGAGCAGCTCCTCACGCTCCCCGACGAGACCAAGGTGTTCCCCGCCCACGGGGCCGGGTCGGCCTGCGGCAAGCAGCTCTCGACCGAGACGGTCTCGACCATCGGGGAACAGCGCGCCACCAACTACGCGCTCGCCGACATGACCGTCGAGCAGTTCCTGGACGTGGTCACCGAGGGCCAGCCGACGGCGCCCGGCTACTTCAGCTACGACGCGACCCTGAACCGGTCGGACCACCTGCTCTTCGACGCCGACGCCCCGGCCGCACCGCTGGGCCTGGACCGGGTGCTCGAACTGCAGCAGGGCGGCGCGGTCGTCATCGACACGCGGGACGCAGCGACGTTCGCCGCCGGCCACCTGGCGGGCTCCCTCAACGTGGCCCTCGATGGTCGGTTCGCGGAGTTCGCCGGCTCCGTCGCGCTGCCCACCGACACGCTCGTGGTCGTGACCGAACCGGGCGACGAGGACGAGGCCCGGGTCCGGCTGGGCCGGATCGGCTTCGACCGGCTCGCCGGGTACCTGGCCGATCCGTACCGGGAGCTGCTCGCCAACCCCGAGGTGGTGCGACGGGCGTCCCGCCTGACCGCAGAGGAGTTCCTGGATCGTCAGCGGTCGCTCCCCGGACTCCGTGTCGTCGACGTGCGCACCCACGGCGAGCACGAGCTCGGGAGCGTGGAGGGCGCCGACGTCGTCCCGGTCGCCCGGCTCCGCGACGAGATCGACGCCCTCGGCGACGACCGGACCTCACCCGTGGTCGTGTTCTGCGCCGGTGGCTACCGGTCGTCACTGGCGGCCAGCCTGCTGCGGGCCAGCGGGTTCACGGACGTCTCGGACGTGCTCGGCGGCTACGGCGCCGTCGCCCCGCTGCTCGGCGACGACTGAGGCGGCGCCGGGCGCGTCCGAGGCGTCAGCCCGGCGTGAAGGCGACGTTCCTCGTCCCGGCCTGCCACTCGAAGACCGAGCCCCGGCGCACGCCGCTGTTCGGTCCGGCGGCGGTCGTGACGCGGAACTCGACGGTGGTGTCCTCGGGGGTGCACGTGACGACGCCGACGCCACGGCGGGCCAGGTCCACGTAGCGGAAGGGTGGCTTCAGCTGCTCGGCGGCATCGCCGATGGCGCGGGCCAGGTCGTAGCCGGCCAGGTCGAAGCCGCCCGAGGAGATCGACCCGCACACGAACTCCTGGCCGACCACCGGGCTGCGCGGGTCGTCGAAGTCGGCGCGCAGCGCCGCCTGCCAGAACGAGTGGATGTCGCCGGTGAGCACACCCAGGTTGGTGACGCCCTGTGATCGCACGAACTCGAGGACCGTGTCGCGCTCCACCAGGAAGCCGTCCCACTGGTCCTGGTTCAGGTAGAGGCCGGCGTGCTTCGGCAGGTCGGGTGACAGCGCCCTGAGCGCCGGCTCGTCCAGGTCGACCAGCCGGGTCGGGGCGATCATCACCTGGTTGCCCAGCAGCTTCCAACGGATGCCGTCGGCCTGTGCGGCACCCAGGCGGTCGAGCAACCACGCCCGCTGGCCGACGCCCAGGATCGTCCGATCCGGCCGGTAGATCTCGGGGCCGGTGCCGCCGGGGACGATGTACCCGCCGACCCCGACGCCCTCTCCCGGTTCGGCGTCCCGGTACTGGCGGGTGTCGAGCAAGGACAGGTCGACCAGGTCACCGAACCGGACGCCCCGGTGGATCCGGTTCCCCTCGATCGGCCACACCGGCTGGTACTCGAACCAGGCCCGGTAGGCGGCCGTCGCCCGGGCCGGGTCGGTCAGGATCGTCAGGCGGGACGAGTTGTTGACGAGCTCGTGGTCGTCCCACACGGGCGCGAACGCGTGCGCGGCGTGGGCGGCCCGCAACTGGGGATCGGAACGGTAGAGCCGGTACTTGGCGCGGTAGGTCGCCAGGTCGAGCGCCTCACCGACCGGGTCCGGTCGCACGCCGGTGCGCGACGAGCCGCCCTCGTAGATGTAGTCGCCCAGGTGGACGACCGCGTCCAGGTCGGTCTCGGCGACGTCGCGCCACGCGCTGTAGAACCCGGACTGGTAGTTCTGGCAGCTGGCGACGGCCAACCGGACCGAGTCCGGCGTGGTGCCGGCGGCCGCCGGCGTGCGGGTGCGGCCGACCGGCGACGTCTGGTCACCCAACCGGAACCGGTACCAGTGGGTCGTGCCCGGGGCCAGGCCCTGGGCCAGCACCTTGGCGCAGCCGTCACGGTCCGGATCGGCCTGGACGATCCCGTCGGCGACCAGCGCCGTGAACGTGGGCGTCGTGGAGACCTCCCAACGCAGGTCCACCGCCGCCGTCGCACCCGGGACGCACCGCGTCCAGAGGACCGCCGCGTCGGGGGCGTGCACACCCGAGGCCACGCCGCAGTCCCAGAGCGCGTCCACGAAGGGGATGGAGGGCGCATCGCCGGGCATCGGGGCGCACGCCGCCAGCAGGCTGGTCGTGGCGATTCCCGCCGCACCGATCGCCCCCGCCCGCAGGAACCCCCGTCGGTCCAGGTTGCCGGTCCCGGTGGAGCCGTCGTCGAGTCGTCCACCGCCGAGATCGCCCGTGCCGCCCATGGCGTCAGGGTACGACACGACGACTGAGCCACGCACCTGCGCCGAACACGCCGGCCATGAGCAGACCTACCCCGATGAAGAGCACCTCGGCGCTCGTCGCGGCGTAGACGAGCGGTGCGCTGAGCGCCGCGCCTCCGGCGCCCACCTGGTTGACCGCGTACGCCAGACCCTGCCCGGAGGCGGCCTCGTCGGGCTCGCACGCGTCGAGCATCGCCGACTGCACCGCCGGATTCGCCATCGCCTGCGGCACGCCCTCGACCACCGCCAGCGCAGTGATCAGCAGCGGGACGGTCAACAGTCCGTAGCCGACCGTGAGCGGCACGATCGCGCACAGGGCGATGGTCGCCACCCGGACGGCGCCGTACCGATCGGCGAGCCGACCACCGACCGGCGCGAACACGATCACCGGGACCGCGTACAGCGTGAGCCCGAGCCCGATCAGGAACGTGGACGCGCCGCGGTCGGTCAGGTACCTGGACCACATGGCGTCGTAGACGCCGACGGGCAGGAACAGCGCGAGCGACAACAGGGCGGCCCCGGCGACGCGCCGACGCCGCAGCAGCCGGAACGACTCGAACGGGGACCGGCGGTTCGCCGCCGTCGGAAGCTCGGGCAGCCGACCGAACCCGAGGACGACCGCCAGCGCCAACGACGCGGCGCCGACGACCTCGAAGGGCAGCTGCAGGTTCACGCCCGACAGCGCGGCGCCGACCACCGGCCCGAGCATGAAGCCGGCCAGCTCCGCGCTGGTCAGCCAGCCGAGCCTCCGACCCGCCGAGAGCGGATCGCCGGCGGTGACCACCTTCCGGGCGGCGGGCACGTACACGCCGGCGGCGAGTCCCTGGCCCGCACGGGCCGCGACGAACTGCCAGAGTTCGGTACCGAACGAGAACCACACGAGCGACACCGCGGTCCCCACCAGGCCCGCCACCATCAGGAGTCGGGCGTGACCCCGGTCGGCGAGACCCGCCAGGAACAGACCCGAGCCGAGCGCGGCGATGAACGTCGCCGCCGAGATCAGGCCGAGACCCGCGGTCGAGAAGCCGTAGGTGTCCTGGAACTCGGCCAGCAGCGGGAAGATCAGGCCGACACCGCAGCTCACGACGCCCGCCGCGAGCAGCACCGGCACGACCGATGCCGATCCGCCCGCGGTCGCCGAGCGGGCCTCGGACGGGCCAGGGGTGCTCACCGGGCCCATCATCGCACCGGACGGTCGTGGGCCGGGTGTCGGCGTCCGCGCTGGCAGACTGGCCCGGTGAGGAGACCGTGGTCGATCGACGACCCGATCGACGCGTACCGGTCGGTGCGGGCCCGCACCGAGGCGCTCGCCGCACCGCTCGGCCCCGAGGACCAGGTCGTCCAGTCGATGCCCGAGGCCAGCCCGACGAAGTGGCACCGCGCGCACACGACCTGGTTCTTCGAGGAGTTCGTGCTCGCCGCGTCGGTCCCCGACCACCGTCCGGTCGACCCGGCGCACCGCTACCTGTTCAACAGCTACTACGAGGCCGTCGGCGAACGTCAGCCCCGGGACCGACGCGGCCTGATCACTCGACCGACGGTCGAGGAGGTGGCCGGGTACCGACGTCGCGTCGACGAACGGGTCGAGGAGCTGCTGGCGCAGGGTCCGCACCCGCTGCTCGAGCTGGGCCTGCACCACGAGGAACAGCACCAGGAACTGCTGCTCATGGACGCTGCGCACCTGCTGGCCCAGCATCCGCTGCGCCCGGCCTACGCCCAGGACGGCGTGCACCCCACCGCTGGATCCGCGGGGAACGGGTGGATCGACCACGAGGGTGGTGTCGTCGAGGTCGGCCACGACGGTGCTGGCTTCGCGTACGACAACGAGGGTCCCCGGCACCGGGAGGTGCTGCTCCCCTTCCGCCTGCGCGACCGGCTGGTGACCTCCGGCGAGTGGATCGAGTTCATCGACGACGGCGGCTACGAGCGGGTCGACCTGTGGCTGAGCGACGGGTGGGCCACCGTGGGCTCCCTGGGATGGGAGGCCCCCGAGTACTGGCGGCGACGGGACGGGGAGTGGTGGGTCGCGACGCTGTCGGGCGACCGCCCGGTCGGTCGCGACGAACCGGTGGTGCACGTCAGCCTCTACGAGGCCGACGCGTTCGCCCGCTGGGCCGGTGCCCGCCTGCCGACGGAGTCCGAGTGGGAGGTCGTCGCCCGTGAGCACTGGACCGGTGACGATCGTCCCGACGAGACCCAGTTCGACGGTTCGGTGTGGCAGTGGACGGCCAGTGCCTACCTGCCGTACCCGGGGTTCCGACCCGCCGAGGGTGCCGTCGGCGAGTACAACGGCAAGTTCATGGTCAACCAGCACGTGCTCCGCGGCGGGTGCTGCGCGACCCCGCCCGGGCACAGCCGTCCGACCTACCGGAACTTCTTCCCTCCGGCCTCCCGCTGGGCGTTCAGCGGCCTGCGACTGGCCGGTGACCGGTGAGTCGGGCCGCCGCCGGATCCCGCGACGCCGCAACGGGCGCGACCCCGGTCGACCAGGACCACGACGACCGCGTGACCGTGGAGGTCCGCCTCCGCGCCTCGGCCTGGGCCGGACACCTGGCCGAGCAGACGGCGACCGGGCTGCGTGACCGGCCCCCGTGGACCCCGCCCGTCTGGTTCTACGACCAGGTCGGCTCGGAGCTGTTCGACCGGATCACGCGCCTGGAGGAGTACTACCCGACCCGGGCCGAGCGCTCGATCCTGGCCGAGCGCGCCGGGACGATTGCGGCGCTGTCGGGAGCCGAGACGCTCGCGGAGCTCGGGTCGGGGACCTCGGACAAGACGGTCCTGCTGCTCGACGCACTCGAGCGACGGGGCACGCTGCGACGGGTGGTGCCCTTCGACGTGAGCGAGGAGGTGCTCCGCGATGCCGCAGCGACGATCGCCCGTCGCCACGACGGCGTGGCGGTCCACGCCGTCGTCGGTGACTTCCACGAACACCTCGGAGCGCTGCCGACCGACGGCCCGTGCCTGCTGGCGTTCCTGGGATCCACGATCGGCAACCTCGATGCCGCGGAACGGCGCCGTTTCCTGTCGTCGGTGCGCTCGACGCTGGATGGTGACGACCGCTTCCTGCTGGGGACCGACCTGGTGAAGGACCGCACCCGGCTCGTCTCGGCCTACGACGACGCCCAGGGCGTCACCGCCCGGTTCAACCTGAATGCGCTCGCGGTGATGAACCGGGAGCTCGGCGGTGACTTCGAGCTCGCGGCCTGGCGGCACCGGGCCGTGTTCGACGAGGAGTTCCAGCGCATCGAGATGCACGTGGTCGCACAGGAGGACCAGGCGGTGCGCCTGGAGGCTCTCGACCTGGACCTGGAGGTCGCGGCCGCCGGGTGGATCCGCACCGAGATCAGCACGAAGTTCACCGCCGATCAGGTGGAGCGTGAACTGACCGGAGCGGGACTCGAGCCGGTCGACTCGTGGACCGACGAGCGCGGTGACTTCCTGCTGACGCTGGCGCGACCGTCCTGAGCCGGCCGGTCCTGAGCCGACCGGTCCTGAGCCGGCCGGTCCTGAGCCGGCCGGTCAGCCGCGTGGCACGAGGGCCAACTGCCGGGACTGTGCGACGAGTGATCCGGTTGCGTCCCAGACCTCGCCGTCGGCCTCCAGGAACCCGCCGGTCACGAACCGGGTCCGGAAGTCACAGGCCAGCCAGCCGGGCACCGGACGCGCCCGGATGTGGGCGGTGAGCTCGACGGTCGGTGTCCACGCCGCGGGGAGCGCCGCGTTGAAGATCGTCGGCGGGAACGCGTCGACGGCGAGCAGCAGCCCGATGGTGTCGACCGGCTCGTCGTCGAGCAGCCGGAACCAGCCGCGGACCCGGGGGTCCCCGAGGGCTCCCCGCGCATGAACCCGGTGTCCTCGGGGTGCAGGCGGACGTCCACTCGGTCCGTGAACGCCGGCGGGAACCCGTCGCCGCCGACGAGCAGCTCACAGTCCTCGGGCTCCGGCAGGTCCGGGGGTTCGCCGTCGACGTGGAGCACCTCGTCGGCGGGTCCGAGCGTGCCGGTGGTGCCGAGCGCCGTGAGCACCGGCCGCCCGCTGGCCAAGAGGGTCGCCCGCGCGGTCGCGAACCGCTTGCCGGACTTGATGAGCTCGGTGTGGACCTCGACCGCACCGGGCCGACCCGGCGACAGGAAGTGCCCGGTGACGGTGACCGGGTCGGGCCGCCCGGTCGCGACGGTGAGCGCCCGCCCGGCCAGCGCGAGGAGCAGGCCGCCGTCGACGTTGCCGAGGATGTCCCACCCCTCGGGGATGTCGGCGGCGAACGCACCGCTGCCGCCCACGTCGACGCCGTCGGCGGGCCGCAGTGCGGTGGCGGCGGCGAAGGCTCCGGTCTCGCCCACGGAGGTGACCCTACGCGAGTCCTGACCCGGGCCGGTGCGCCCCGGTGATCGGGTGCCGCAATGAGGTGGGGTTCAGGGCAGGAGCGTGGCGACGACGATGAAGTGGCAGCCACCCGCCAGGATCGTCATCGAGTGCCACACCTCGTGGTAACCGAACCGCTCGGGCGACGGGTCCGGACGGCGCTTGCCGAGGATGACGGCGCCGACGGTGTAGAGGACGCCGCCGACGGCGAGCAGCACGAGCTGGGGCCAGGCGAGACGGGTGATGAGCAGCGGCGCCGTGATGACCCCGGCCCAGCCGAGGACGATGTAGAGCCACGAGCCGACCGACTCGTTGCCCACACCGAGCTTGGCCATCTTCAGCGAGACGCCGACCATGGCGACCACCCAGACCACGACGAGCGTGGGGATCCCCCACTCGGGTGGCAGGGCCAGCAGGCAGATGGGCGTGTAGGTGCCGGCGATGAGCATGAAGATCATCGAGTGGTCGGCACGCCGCCACCACTTCACGGCGGTCGGTGTGTGGGCGAGCCGGTGGTACGAGGCACTGACGGCGTAGAGGCCGACGAGCGTGGCGCCGTAGACGACCACGGCGGCGCGGCCCAGCCCGGTGTCGGCGGCCAGCGCCAGCAGGAGGACGGCGGGGGCCGCGAGCACCGCGGCCATCAGGTGGAGTCGGCCCCGCCAGAAGGGTCGGAACCCGTACGCATCGACCAGTGTGGATGTCACCTCACTGCCCCCCTCTCGACCGGATCGCCATCCGGTGTCCGGACGGCGGGACCGCCCCGTTGCGATCCCGGCGTTCCGAACGATGCACCAGTGGTACGTCGCCCGGGTGTCGAACGCAAGTGGGTGAATCGACCCCCCGGTGAACTTCCAGCGACACTTCCAGCGACATAGGGGTCGCGCGCGGGGTACGTGTCGCGCGCTGGAGCCACAGAACGGGACAGGGTCACCGGAGGGCGTCGAGTCTGACCCGGTGCAGCTCGGCGGCCAGGTCGTCGTCGATCGGACCCAGGTCGCCGACGACCCGTCGGAGGACGTGGTCCGCCAGCCCCGGGTTGCGGGCGAGCACCGGGCCGTGGAGGTAGGTCCCGACCAGCGAACCGCGGACGACGCCGTCGGTCCGGTCATCGCCCACCGGGTGGCGGATCCGACCGAAGGGACGCTCGTCCGGGCCCAGCGTGGTCGACGCCCCGTGGTTCTCGAACCCGCCGACCGGACCGACACCCTCCAGGTCGACCTCCAGCAGCGCCTCGCCGACCCAACGGGACCCGGTCGGTGCCGTGTGACCGTGGTAGAGCCCCAGACCGTCGACCGGGTCCCGCCGGCCGGCCAGCGAGATGGTGGATCCGAGCAGCTGGAACCCGGCGCACACTGCGAAGACCGGGACGTCACGCTCGAGCGCTGCCTGCAACCGATCGACCTGGGGTCGCAGCTCGTCGAGTGCGGCGAGCTGCGCAGCGTCCTCGCCACCCCCGATCACGTAGACGTCCAGGTCCCCCGGCAGCGGGGTGCGCACGGCGACCTCGACCAGCTCGGCGTCGATCCCGCGCCAACGCAGCCGGTCGACCAGGACGACGGCGTTGCCACGGTCTCCGTAGGTGCCGAGCAGCTCGGGGTACACGAGTCCGATCCGGACCGTCGATGCGCTCACCGGATCCCCAGACGACGGAAGATGGAGTATGACGCGGCGACCACGACCTCGTCGCCGGGGAGCGACCGGGCCGCCGCCTCGACGGTCGACTCCACCGCCACGGGTCGGCACCCGGCGTGCTGCAGCCGGACCGCCACGTCCAGGCTCCTGGTGCCGGCGGTTGCGATCGGTGAACCGACGAGCTGCTCGAAGGGCACGTCCCACAGCCACGACGGATCGGTGCCGTCCGCGGCCTGGTCGTCCTGTGCGATCACGAGTGAGCGGCCCGACCCAGCCAGCTCCTGGATGATCAGCGCCCAGCTCGACGGGTTCTTCGCCAGCACCAGCTCGGCGTCGCGTCCGTCACCGACGGGGATCCGGTGCCGGCGGTTGCCGACCTGGTCCAATCGGCCCACGGCCGCGGCCGCCGCAGCGACGTCCAGGCCCAGCCGGTCGACGGCGGCCAGTGCGAGCGCGGCATTGGCGCGCTGCCAGGACCACGGCAGGCGCAGCTCGAGCGGGACCTGGCGCTCACGCACCCGGAGCACCCCGTCACCGAGCGACACGTCGGCCGGCGGCCGGTGGAAGCCGCACGCGCAGGTCCACGTGTCCTCGGAGAGGTCGAGCAGCTCCTCGCAGACCGGACAGATGGCGTTGTCGAGACGCGACACCAACCCCGTGTCGACCCAGGTGACGTCGGCGACCTCACCCACGGCCCAGGCGACGTTCGGGTCCGAGTTGGACGCGACCACCGGGGTGGGGTGCTCGGCGAGCTCGGACCTCCAGCGCTCGGCGATCCGCCGGACCTCCAGGTGCCGGTCCAGCTGGTCGCGGGACAGGTTGCCGAGCACCAGGAGCTCGGGTGCCATCTGGTCGAGCGCGAACGGGAGGTTCGCCTCGTCGCACTCGAGCACGGCGGCGGGTGCGGCGCGGTCGGCGGCGAGCGCCGAGGTCATCCCGGCGAGCAGGTTGGCGCCATCGGCGTTGGTCGTGACGCCCACCCCGGCGTCGCGCAGCGCGGCGGTGAGCATCGAGGTGGTCGCGGTCTTGCCGTTGGTGGCCGAGACGAGCACCACACGCCGGCCGGCGGCCAGCGTCTCGGGCAGGCGAGGGTCGAGCGCCAGGCCGACACGTCCCCGGATCTGGGACCCGTTGCCGCGACCGGTGGCCCGTGACAGCGCCGAGGCGAGCCCGCCCGCCCCGAGGGCGGCCGTGGTGCGGAGTCGGGAGGACACGGTCCCGCTCAGAGCAGGTCGCGGACGTCGATCCAGAGCAGGATCGTCAACAACGCGATCACCGAGACGTTCAGTGCCGTGATCGCGTAGCGCCACCGGTGCCGTGCGACCCAGAACCGACGGATGCTCGCGACGTTGAATCCGATCGCCACGACGCTGATCACGATGCCGATGAACGGACCGACGCCCTTGGCGATGCCCAGCAGCGGCAGCACCCACGGGAAGACGACGTAGGCGAGCAGGCAGCGGGTGCCGGAGATGACGATCGACCGGCTGAACAGTCGCGTGGTTGGATCGGTGGCCGGTCCGGGAGCCGGATCGGTGGCCGGTGCACCCGTCACCGCGGCGGTCGACCCGGAGGCTCCGGGGTCCTGCGTGGCGTCCAGGTCGGTCATGCGTCCCACAGCTTGCCCCACCGGCGAGGGTGGCGGGGAATCAACGTCGGGCGGCAGCCGCGATGACGGCCGCCAGGTCGGGGAGGAAGTCCCGGAAGGCGCTGGAGCGCCGCCAGTACAGGGCGATCTCCCGTCTGGGGACGGGTTCGGCGAACGGCACCAGGACGACGTCCCGGGACGGCGGCACGGGCGGAACCGTGGCCAGCTCCGGCAGCAGCGTGAGCCCCACCCCGGCGGCCACCATCTGGCGCAGGGTCTCCAGGCTGGTGGCCCGGAACCCCCGCCGCTCCCCGCCCCCCGCCAGCTGGCACACCGAGAGCGCCTGGTCACGCAGGCAGTGGCCCTCCTCCAGGAGCAGGAGCTGCTCGCCGGCGAGGACCGAGGTGGTGACGGGTCCGCCGTCGGCGGCGAGGGGGTGGTCGACAGGGACGGCCAGCACGAACGGTTCCTCGAAGAGCACCTCCTCGTGGAGCTGGTCGTCGTTGACGGGTCGAGCCAGCGCGACGGCGTCGAGGACGCCGGATCGCACCTGCTGGTGGAGCACCTCGGACTTCTCCTCCACCAACAGCAGCTCCAGGTTGGGGAACCGCCGGTGCACCTCGGGCACGACGTGCGGCAGCAGGTACGGCGCCAGGGTCGGGAACATCCCGAGCCGGATGGTGCCGGTGGCGGGGTCCTGGGACTGGCGGGCGTCGTCGACGATGCCGTCGACCTCCCGCAGGACGGCCCTCGCCCGTTCCACCACCCGCTCGCCGACCCCGGTGAGCGCCACGTGCCGCGGGTTGCGTTCGACGAGCTGGACGCCGAGTTCCCGTTCGAGCTTGCGGATCTGCGTCGAGAGCGTCGGCTGGCTCACGAAGCACGCCTCTGCGGCGCGGCCGAAGTGCCGCTCGTCGGCCACCGCCACCAGGTAGCGGAGGTCGCGCAGGTTCACACCGGGACCGGGGTCCGGATGAGGTGGTCGAAGGCGGTCAGGGCGGCGGTGGCGCCGGCGCCCATGGAGATGACGATCTGCTTGTAGGGAACGGTCGTGCAGTCGCCGGCGGCGACGACCCCGGGGACCGAGGTGTGGCCGCGGTCGTCGATGACGACCTCGCCGCGGGGTGACAGCTCGACGGTGCCCTCGAGCCACTCGGTGTTGGGCAGCAGGCCGATCTGGACGAACACGCCCTCCAGCTCGACGGTGCGGTCCTCACCGGACTCGCGGTCCTGGTAGCAGAGCGCCGTGACCTGGTCGCCGTCACCGACCACCTCGGTGGTGGCGGCCCCCAGGACGATGTCGACGTTCGACAGGCTGCGGAGCTTCGCCTGGAGCACCTCGTCGGCCCGGAGCTGGTGGTCGAACTCCAGCACGGTGACGTGTCCGACGACGCCTGCCAGGTCGATCGCGGCCTCGATGCCGGAGTTGCCGCCACCGATCACCGCGACGCGCTTGTTCTTGAACAGCGGTCCGTCGCAGTGCGGGCAGAACGTGACGCCCTTGTTGCGGTACTCGGCCTCGCCGGGGACGCCGAGCGTGCGCCACCGAGCTCCGGTCGAGAGCACGACGGTGCGTGACCGGAGTGAGGCCCCGCTGGCCAGCTCGACCGTGTGGAGTCCGCCCGGGGACCCTGCGGGGACCAGACGGGTGGCCTGCTGACGGTTGACGACGGTGACGTCGTAGTCGTGCACGTGTTGTTCGAGCGCGGCGACCAACTTGGGGCCCTCGGTGTAGGACACGGAGATGAAGTTCTCGATGCCCATCGTGTCGAGCACCTGGCCGCCGAACCGTTCGGTGACGACCCCGGTGCGGATGCCCTTGCGGGCGGCGTAGATCGCGGCGGAGGCCCCGGCTGGTCCACCGCCGACCACGAGCACGTCGAAGGGTTCCTCGGCGTCGACCGCGGCGGCGGCCCGTGCGGCCGCTCCCGTGTCGAGTCGTCCGAGGATCTCCTCCAGGTCCATGCGGCCGCTCTCGAAGAACTCGCCGTTCAGGAACACCATGGGGACGGACTTGACGCCCCGCTCCTCGACCTCGTCCTGGAACAGGGCGCCGTCGATGGCGGTGTGGCGGATGCGTGGGTTGAGGACGCTCATCAGGTTGAGCGCCTGGACCACGTCCGGACAGTTCTGGCAGGACAGCGACATGTAGGTCTCGAAGACGTGGTCGCCGTCCAGGTCGCGTACCTGCTGGGCGACCTCATCGCTCACGGCGCCCGGGTGGCCGCCGACCTGCAGGATCGCCAGGACGAGCGAGGTGAACTCGTGGCCGCCGGGGATGCCGGCGAAGCGGACGGACACGTCGGTCCCGACCCGCTCGATGGCGAACGACGGGCGCCGCTGGTCGTCGTCGGCGCGGCGCACGGTGATGCGGTCCGACAGCTCTGCGAGACCGTCCAGGAGCTCGGCGAGTTCCCTGGACCGGTCGCCGTCGTCCAGCGAGGACACCAGCTCGACGGGCTGGCTGATCTTGGTGAAGTGCTCTCGCAGCTGCGCCCTGATGGCGTCGTCCAACACGGTGCTGTCCTCCTGTGTCGATCCCGGTGGTGTCGTCGGTGTCGGCCCCTCCAGTTCCCGACCGACCGGCGGAGGGCCTCTCCGTGGTGGCGGCCGGCGGCGGAACGGGGGCTGGTGGGTGGGGCCCCATCGCGCCCACCCACCAGCGAGCGGTCAGATCTTGCCGACCAGGTCCAGCGACGGGGCCAGGGTGGCCTGGCCTTCCTCCCACTTGGCGGGGCAGACCTCGTTCGGGTGCTCACGCACGTACTGCGCCGCCTTGATCTTGCGGACCAGTTCGGCGGCGTTGCGGCCCACGCCCTCGGGGGTGATCTCGACCATCTGGATGATCCCGTCGGGGTCGATCACGAAGGTGGCCCGGTCGGCCAGCCCGGCGCCCTCCCGCATGACACCGAAGTTGTTGGTGATGGTGCCGCTCGGGTCGCCGACCATGACGTAGCGGATCTTGCCGATGGTGTCCGAGGCCTCGTGCCACGCCTTGTGCACGAAGTGGGTGTCGGTGGAGACCGAGTAGACCTCGACGCCCATCCCCTGGAGCTCCTCGTAGTGGTCGGCGAGGTCACCCAGTTCGGTCGGACACACGAAGGTGAAGTCGGCCGGGTAGAAGAACACGACGGACCACTTGCCCTTCATGTCGGCGTCGGTCACGGTCAGCGTCTCACCGTTCTGGAAGGCGGTGGCGGTGAAGGGCTGCACCTCGGAGTTGATGGTGGCCATGGATCGGTTGCTCCTGTTCTGATGTCTGCGGATCTGGAGTGTTCGGTTGTCGGGGCCGGACCGTTCCGGCCACGTCGTGCAACCTACGGAGCCACGATCAATATTTCCAATGGATTCATCGGAAGGTTTCGATAGCCGATACCTATTGCTGCCCGGCGATCGAACCGGGGTGGGGCGGCGGGGTGGCGAACCGGGGTGGGGCGGCCGGGGCGGAACCGGGTCGGCGCCGCTCAGCGGAGCAGGCCGGCGGCGCGCAGGTCGCGCAGCGCCTCGTCCCGGAGCCGGCGCTTCAGGATCTTCCCCGTCGCCGTCCGGGGGAGCGGCACGAGCGTCACGGTCAGGTACTGGGGGATCTCGAACCGGCCGAGGTGGTCGGCCAGGAAGGCCTGGAGCTCGTCGGGGTCCAGGCCGGGCGCGCCGTAGACGGTGGCGCCGACCTCCTCCCCGAGCCGCTCGTCGGGAATGCCGTAGACGGCCGCCTCGCGGGCGAGCGGGTGCATGAGGATGGCCGCCTCGACGTGGCCGCAGCCGATGTTCTCACCGCCCCGGATGATCAGGTCCTTGATCCGGTCGACGATGGTGACGAACCCCTCGTCGTCGATCCGGGCCACGTCACCGGTGCGGAACCACGGGCCGTCGAACGATGCCTCGGTGTCCTCGGGTCGGTTCCAGTAGCCGACGAACACCGACGACCCCCGGACCTGCAGTTCACCCGGGACGCCGGCGGAGAGGGGCTCCCCGTCCTCTCCGACGACGCGGAGGTCCAGGATCGCGGACGACCGACCAGAGGTGTCGGGACGCTCGAGGTACTCGGGGCCCGTGATCCCCGCGCCGATCGCGTTCGTCTCGGTCATCCCCCACCCGTTGTTGGGGGCGGCCTTCGCGAACGAGGTGCTGATCCGGCGGACCTGCTCGGGCGGCCGGGGCGCACCGCCGCCTCCGACCAGCCGCAGCGACGACAGGTCGTGTCCCGTCTCGGCCGCGACGCGCAACAGGTCACCGGTCATCGCCGGGGTCGCGACGAACGAGTTGATCCGCTCGGCCTCGATCAGCCCGGCGGCGAGCTCGGGGTCCCAGCGGTGCATGGCGACGACCTTGCGCTGCGCCCTCAGACTGAGCAGAGCGACGGCGTGGCACCCGGTCACGTGGAACAGCGGCACACCGAGCAGCGCTGCGGGCTGGACGGCGACGGGCCGGTCGGATCGGTTCCGGCTCCGCCCGGTCGTCGACAGGTCCGCACCACCCCCGGTCCTGCGGCGCTCGGCGGCGAGCCGTGACCCGAGGATCGTGTCGAGTTCCCAGCTGAGCAGCGCACCGATCACGTTGCGGTGCGTCGAGAGCACGCCCTTCGGGTGGCCCGTCGAACCGGAGGTGTAGAAGATCGTGGCGGGGTCGTCGGTCCGGGGTTGCTGGTCGGGCCAGCCCGACCCGGTGGCGAGTGAATGGTCGATGACCGCCCGAAGGTCACCGACCGGGCGCCCGGCGGCCGCCAGTTGTCCGTCGTCGGCGGCGACCGCCAACACGGCGAGGCCGTCCGCGTCGGCGGCCGACTCCCCCAGTTGGGCGACGCGCTCACCATCGGCGAGCAGCACACGGGCGCCGGAGTCGCGCAGGCCGTAGTGGAGCTCCTCGGCGGTCCAGAGCGAGTTCATGGCGACGGCCACCGCACCGACCGAGGCGGCCGCCAACAGGCCGAGCACCCACTCCGGGTGGTTCCGCATGGAGACGGCGACCCGGTCTCCGGGACCGACGCCCAACTCCCCGACCAGCACCCGGGCCAGCGCCGCCGACCGGTCGGCGGCGTCCGCGAACGTCAGCCGGCGCCCCTCGTACACGTAGTAGTCGAGGTCGCTGCGGGCACCGTCGAGCAGGTCGCGCAACGTGGCCGGAGCCGAGGCGAACACCCGCTCGGTGCCGCGGATCCCCTGGTGGTCCCGCAGTTCGTGGGGCTCACCGGGTGCGGTGAGCTCGGCGAGCAGCTCGGCACGTCTCGACACGCCGGCAGGCTACCCGGCACCCGGTCTGGAAGACTGCGGCCGACCTGCACACCGGCGACACCGCCGGACCACACCCAGGAGCACCGCGTGGACTTCGGCATCGCCTTCGCCAACATCCTCACCTTCACCGAGGAGCCGGGACTGAGCACGCTCGCCCGGTCCGCCGAAGCGGCCGGTTTCGAGTCGCTGTGGACCGTCGAGCACGTGATCTACCCCGAGGGCTACGAGTCGTCCTACCCGTACGACGCGAGCGGGAAGATGATGATGGCGCCCGACACGTCGTTGCCCGACCCGCTGCTGTGGCTCGCATTCGTCGGCGCCGCGACCGAGCGGATCCGTCTGGCGACGGGCATCCTGATCCTCCCCCAGCGCAACCCACTGGTGCTGGCCAAGGAGGTCGCCACGCTCGACCGACTGACCGGTGGCCGCGTCGAGCTGGGCATCGGCGTCGGCTGGTTGCGAGAGGAGTTCGACGCTCTCGGCGTGCCGTTCGAACGGCGTGGCGCACGAACCGACGAGTACGTCGGCGCCATGCGCGCGCTGTGGGACTCGGACCACGCCGAGTTCCACGGCGAGTTCGTCGACTTCGCCGGTGCCAGCGTGAACCCCAAGCCGGTGCACGGGCGCGTGCCCATCACGGTCGGGGGCCACAGCCGCGCCGCGGCCGAGCGGGCCGGTCGCCTGGGCGACGGGTTCTTCCCGGGCAAGGGGGACATCGCCGAGCTCGTCGACGTGGTGCGCCAGACCGCCGCTGACGCCGGTCGGGACCCGGAGTCGATCCGCATCTCGTTCGGCGACGAGGGCCTGCTGGGTTCCGACCCGGTCGGCGCCGTCGAGCGCCTCGCCGAGGCCGGGGTGGACCGGGCGATCGTGCCGTCGTTCCTGTTCCTGGCCGACCCGGAGACGTCGCTCGCCGGGTTCGGTGAGCAGGTGATCGCCCCGACGGCCCACCTCGGACGGCCCACGGGCGGCTGAGCTGCTCCCGCGGGATACTGACCCGGTGCGCCGCGACCACCTGCCCCCGTTCCTGCACCCGTTCGCCCGGCCGACCGCCGAGCGGTTCATCGAGATCGTCCGGGGTGAGGGTGCGCTGGTCTGGGACCGGGACGGCCGCGAGTACGTCGATGCGCTGGCGTCGTTGTGGTACTCGATCGTCGGCC
The DNA here is from genome assembly GCA_903925745.1 of uncultured Actinomycetes bacterium. Classification (GTDB taxonomy): domain Bacteria; phylum Actinomycetota; class Acidimicrobiia; order Acidimicrobiales; family Microtrichaceae; genus SXMI01. Next base: position 17,604 of record CAIYGQ010000206.1, read on the forward strand.
ACGGCCGGGCCGAGATCGCCGACGCCGTCGGCGATCAGCTCCGCACGCTCGACGCGTTCCACACCTTCGAGTTGTTCACGAACCCAGCGGTCGAGCGGCTGGCCGCCGAGTTGGTGGAGCTCGCCCCGATGGACGACGCCCGGGTGTTCCTGACCGACTCCGGGTCCGAGGCGGTCGACACCGCCATGAAGCTGAGCCGACTGTTCTGGGCCTGGCAGGGACGACCGGAACGCGACCTGATCGTGAGTCGCGACCGCGCCTACCACGGCGTCACCTACGGCGGCACCAGCGCGCAGGGCCTGGCGCCCAACAAGGAGCACTGGGGCGAGCTGCTCGGCGGTGTCGTGCAGGTCCACGCCGATTCGCTGGAGGACGTCGAGCGCCAGCTCGCCGATCACGACGGCCGGATCGCCGCCGTGATCGCGGAGCCCGTCCAGGGTGCGGGTGGGGTCTTCCCGCCCGCGGACGGCTACCTGCAGGGGTTGCGGGACCTGTGCGACCGCAGCGGCGCGCTGCTCGTGTTCGACGAGGTGATCACCGCCTTCGGTCGGCTCGGAACCTGGTGGGGGGCGCAGCGCTACGGCGTGACCCCCGACCTGGTCACCTTCGCCAAGGGGGTCACCTCCGGGTACCAGCCGCTCGGTGGGGTGCTGGTCGGCCCCCGGGTCCGCGAGGTCCTGGAGGCCGACGACGACCGCTGGCTGCGCCACGGGTTCACCTACTCGGGCCACCCGGCGGCGTGCGCGGCCGCGTCGGCCAACCTGGGGATCATCCGCGACGAGGACCTGCCGGCGCGGGCCCCGCTCATCGGTGGGCGCCTCGGGCCGGCGCTGCAGGAGATCGTCGACGACGGGCTGGCGGCGGCGGTCCGCGGGACCGATGGGATCTGGGCCCTGGCCATGCACCCCGACACCTCGGCCCTCGCCGTCCGGGACGAGATGCTCGACCTGGGGGTCATCCCCCGGCCGATCGCCACCCACTCCCTCGCGTTCTGTCCGCCGCTCGTGGTCACCGACGAGCAACTGGACCGGACGGCCCGGGCGGCCCGCACGGCGTTGACCCGCGTCCGGGAGCGGGCCGGGGCGTGAGCCGACGGCCCGGGTCGTCGACGTCACCCGACGACGCGCGCGTCACCCGGGCCCTGGCGGACGCGGTCGGCCGACCCTTCTGGACCGACCGGCCAGAGGTCGACCTGGGCGCCGGTGCGGCGCCGCTGCGGGGCCAGCACTCGGTCGACCTGCTCGTGGTGGGCGCGGGCTTCACCGGCCTGTGGGCGGCCCACCTGGCGCTCGACGACGACCCGGGGCGCCAGGTCCTCGTGGTGGATGCATCGGGGCCCGGCGACGGCGCGTCGGGTCGGAACGGTGGGTTCTGCGACGCGTCGATCACCCACGGCGCGGCGAACGGGCTGGCCCGCTGGCCCGGTGAGTACTCCACGCTCCACCGCCTGGGCCTGGAGCACCTCGACGCGCTGGTCGCCGACCTGGACCGGCTGGGGGTCGACGCAGCGTGGTCCCCGGTCGGCGAGTTGACCACGGCCTCGGCCGACTGGCAGGTCCGGGACCTGGCTGAGCTCGCCGAACTGCTCCGCGGGGTGGGCGACGACGTCGAGCTGCTGGACGGTCCGGCGACACGGGCGGTCGTCGACTCCCCCACCTTCACCGGCGGGTTGCTGCGCCGGACCGGCGTGGGAACGCTCGATCCGGGGCGACTGGTGGCCGGACTGCGGCGCAGCCTGCTGGAACGAGGTGGTCACCTGGCCGACCACACGCCGGTGTCGGCGTTGCGACGCCACGGCACGGGCGTACGGGTCGACGGTCCCGGGGTGTCGGTCCAGGCCCGGCAGGTGCTGTTGGCCACGAACGCCTTCCGGGGCCTGCTGGCCCCCCTTCGGCGGGCAGTCGTCCCCGTCTACGACCACGTGCTGGTGACCGAGCCGCTCGACCGCGGTCACCTCGATGCGCTCGGGTGGTCCGGTCGTCAGGGGCTGGCCGACTCCGCCAACCAGTTCCACTACTCACGGTTGACACCCGACGACCGGCTCCTGTGGGGTGGCTACGACGCCATCTACCGCTACGGGGGTCCGACGGGTCCGTCGGTGGAGCGGTCCGAGGCCACCGAACGCCTGTTGTGTGCGCAGCTGCTCGACACCTTCCCCCAGCTCGACGGCGTCCGGATCTCACACACCTGGGGCGGCCCGATCGCGACGACGACGCGCTTCTGCCTGACCGCCGGCACCAGGTGGAACGACCGGGTCGGCTGGTGTGTGGGCTACACGGGACTGGGGGTGGGCGCGTCCCGCTTCGGCGCGGCGGTCGCGCTCGACCTGCTGGCGGGACGACGCACCGAGCGGACCGAGTTGGGACTGGTCCGGACCGCGCCCGTGCCGTGGCCACCCGAACCGATCCGCTGGGCCGGGATCACGCTCACCCGGCGGGCGATCGCCCGGGCGGACCGCCGCCAGGGTCGCCGGGGCCCGTGGTTGCGCCTGCTGGACTCGCTCGGTCTGGGCTTCGACAGCTGAGTCGACCACAACGGCCCGGCGGGTCGGTCCGCGCTCAGCGGGTCCCCCACGAGTAGGTCTGCTTCTCCAGGTGGAGGTACGTGAAGACCTCGGCGCCGTGCACCCCGTCCAGGCACCGGACCTCTCGGTCGAGCAGGTCCAGGAGCGCGTTGTTGTCGGCGCAGACGACCTCGAGCAGCAGGTCGAACGACCCGGCGGTCACGACCACGTAGTCGATCTCGTCGACCGCTGCGAGCCGTTCGGCGAGCTGCCGCAGGTCGCCTGAGGCCCGCACGCCGATCATCGCCTGGACGGTGAAGCCCAGGCGGAGCGGGTCGGTGACGGCGACGACCTGGACCAGGCCGCCGTCGATCAGCCGCTGGACCCGCTGCCGCACGGCGGCCTGGGACAGGCCGACGAGCGGTGCGAGCTGCGAGTACGGCATCCGGCCGTCGTGCTGCAGCTCTCGCACGATCGCCTTGTCGACGTCGTCCAGTCCGGCGACCCGCAGCGGGGTGGGCTGGCCGGTGCCGCGCGCCGCTGCGCCGTCGGTCGACACCTCAGCCGCCCAGGACCTGGTGGACATCGACGTGCGGACGGCCGAGCGCCTCGGCCACGGCGGCGTTCACGACGTGGCCGCCGGCGGTGTTGACGCCGAGTGCCAGCGCCGGGTCGACCTGGACCGCCCGGCGGACGCCGAGCCGGGCGAGTTCCGCCAGGTACGGAAGCGTCACGTTCGTGAGCGCGTAGGTGGAGGTGTGGGGCACGGCTCCGGGCATGTTGCCGACCGCGTAGTGGACCACGTCGTGGACCACGAAGGTCGGATCGTGGTGGGTCGTCTCGTGCGAGGTCTCGATGCAGCCGCCCTGGTCGATGGCGATGTCGACCACGACCGATCCGGACCGCATGCTGCGGACCATGTCCTCGGTCACGACCACCGGCGCCCGACCGCCCGGCACCAGGACGGCGCCGATCACCAGGTCCGCCTGC
>CAIYGQ010000207.1 GCA_903925745.1 uncultured Actinomycetes bacterium
CGCCGCCGGCGCAGCCGCCACCCGCGACCCGTGGAACCCCTGGGTGGCGCTCGTCGCGTCCGGCCTGCTCGTCGTGGTGGCCTGGGGCACCGGCGAGCGCCAGGCGATCCCGGCCGCGCTGTTGCTGCCCACCGGGACCGTGCTGGTCCAGTCGCACGCAGCCGGTGGTCCCCTCGTCGTGGCCGTCACCGCGGCAGCTGGGATGGCGCTGTGGTGGTCGGGTCCCGGCGCCGGGTCACGCAGTGATCAGCCGTCGGAGTCCACGCCCGCGGGCCCGTCGTCGCGACCGGTGCCGTGGGCGGCGCTGGGAGCGGGTGCGGCCGTGTCGGCGGTCGCGTGGATCCCACCGGTCGTGGCCCAGCTGCGCGGTGAACCGGGCCGAATCGGCGAGCTGTTCCAGGCCGGAACCGGGACCGGGGCCAGGGCCGGTCTGCAGGGTGCCGTCGGGGTGCTCACGGGCGCGTACGCGCTCGTGCCCTCGTGGCTCGGGGGAGCGGCCCGGGAACCGTTCACGTCGACCGACTGGTCGGTCCCCGTGTGGCTCGTCGTCCCGATCGTCGGTCTGGTCGTGGCGGCGCGCCGGGGTGAGCGGACGTGGGTGCGGGGCCTGATCGTCTCGTTGGTCGCGGTGGTGGCGGTCGCCATCGGGGTGGCCACGTTCGAGGTCGGGGTCCTCGACGGTCGCGACGTGGTGTTCTCCTACCTGACGGTGGCCCTGCGGGCACCCGTGGCGCTGAGCGTCGCGCTCGGTGCGGCGGCGACGGCCACGGCGCTCGCGGCACCGGCGGCCGAGCGCGTGCGCGTCGCCGCCGGTGCGCTGGCCGTCGTGATCGCGGTCGCGTTCATCGCCCTCCAGGCCTCGTCGGCGACCCCCGTTCCGACGATCGCCCCGCTGGTGCGCACCCTGTCGACCGCCGTGCTCGACTCGCCGGTGGCCGCCGACCCGCTCGTGCTCGTCGACGCCGAGTCCTACCCGGGGGCCGAGGGCGTGCTGCTCGCGTTGGAACGTTCCGGTGTCGACGTCGTGGTCGACCGGCCCGACTTCGTGACCCGGGTGGGGCCGTCCCGGATCCGACCCGACGACGAGGCGGCCGGCAGCCGTGTCGAGTTGCTCGTCACCGCTCCCGACCGGGCCGCCGACCTGCGACGGGACGGTTGGACCGTGGTCGCCGTGTGCGGTCCCGGCCTCGCCGCCGACGGCGAGGAGACCCTCGGCGGGCTCGTCGCCGTCCGTCGGCCGGTCGGGGCCCCGCTCGTCGCCCCGACCGCCCCCTCGGGTCCGGTGACCCCGTCCGGGGGTGCCGCCGCCTGCGGCCCGTGAGCCCGTCGCCACCCCACCCGACTGGCGGTCCGCTCACGGCGGGGCCGAGAATGCCCGCATGGACCTGACCTATCCGCCCGAAGCCGAGGAGTTCCGCCAGGAGATCCGGGGCTGGCTGCAGGACAACCTGCCCCAGGGCTGGTTCGACGACGGATTCCAGATGACTCCCGAGGAGAAGGAACGCTTCAACGAGGAGTGGACCGAACGGCTCTTCGAGGGCGGCTGGATCTGCGCCACCTGGCCCGAGGAGTACGGCGGCAAGGGCCTCTCGACCATGCAGGGCGTCGTGCTGGCCGAGGAGTTCGCCCGGGCCCGGGCCCCGATGCGGGCCGACTTCTTCGGCGACACGCTCGTCGGTCCGACGATCCTCGCCAACGGGACCGAGGAGCAGAAGAAGTACTTCCTGCCCCGGATTCTGGACGGCTCCATGCGGTGGTGCCAGGGCTTCTCCGAACCCGACTCCGGATCCGACCTCGCATCGCTCAAGACGACCGCGGTCCAGGACGGCGACGAGTGGGTGGTCAACGGCCAGAAGGTCTGGACGACCCAGGCCCAGTTCGCCGACTACTGCTTCGTGCTCGCCCGCACCGATCCCGACGTCGTGAAGCAGGCGGGCATCTCCTACCTGCTGGTCCCCATGGACCAGCCCGGCGTCGAGGTGCGCGGCATCGTCCAGCCCGACGGCACCGCGGAGTTCAACGAGGTGTTCTTCTCCGACGCCCGCTGTCCGATCGACAACGTCGTCGGTGGGCTCAACAACGGGTGGAAGGTCGCCAACGACACGTTGACCTTCGAACGCGGCATGTCGGCCACGACCGGGTACCGACGCTTCGAGGAGGAGTACCGGCTCATGGTCGATGCCGCTCGGGAGCGGGGCCTCGACCGGGACCCGATCATCCGGCAGCGCCTGGCGCGGTACCACTCCAGGATCCAGATCCTCCGGGTCAACGGACTCCGGTCGCTGACCAGTGCGATCGCCAAGGAGAACGGCACCTTCCTCAGTGCGACCGAGAAGTTCTCCGTCGCCGCGCTCGGGGCCACGAACAAGATGTTCTGGTCCGAGATGCACAAGGAGGCCATGGAGCTGGCGCTCGACATCTTCGGGGCCGAGGCGATGGTGTCGACCACCGGGCCCGAGCGCGGGTCGTGGCCGGCGACGATGCGGGCCGAGGGGCGTGAGTCCTACCCCGTCAGCCCGATGGTGTCGGCGTTCTTCTTCTCCCGTTCCGAGACGATCTGGGGCGGCACGTCACAGATCCAGCGGAACATCGTCGGGGAACGGGTGCTGGGCCTGCCCCGCGAACCCAAGCCGCAGCCGGCCTGAGCCGCAGCCCACGGACCGCCGAGCCCCGGTGGGGGTCCCGGCCGCCACGCGGCGCTGCCGTGACGGCCGTCACGTGTGTCGGCCGGTGTGACCGGCCGGCCCCGGGCCGCCCGGTTAGCGTTGGCTCCCGTGATCGTGGTCAACCCCCCGCTCCGGCGGACCCGACGTGGGCGCTGACGGCCCCGCCGGCGCCGGTCGGGGCCGGGACGAGGTGGCTCCCGACGTCCCCCGGGTCGTGCGACGCCGGCGGCCGGAGCCCGAACCCCGTCGGCCCCGGCGGTGGCTCGCCGCGGGCGGTGCCGCCCTGCTGGTGGTCGCCCTGCTGGTCGGCGGCGCCGGTGCCTACGGCTGGTGGAACTACCAGCAGGTGGAGCGGACGACGCTGGACCTGGCGGCCTCGGCACCCCAGGAGCCCCAGAACTTCCTCGTGATCGGTTCCGACAGTCGGGAGCACCTGTCGGCCGACGACCCGAACGCCGCCGTGTTCACCGGGGACGGTTCGCCGCCCGGTCGGCGCTCCGACAGCATGGCCATCGTCCGGGTGGATCCGACCCAGGACCGGATCTCGATGATGTCGATCCCGAGGGACCTGTGGGTGCCGATCGCACCCGGTGGTCAGGAGGACCGGATCAACGCCGCCTTCTCCAACTCCACCCAGTCGCTGATCGACACGATCCAGGCCAACCTGCAGGTCCCGATCAACCACTACGTCGAGGTGGACTTCTCGGGGTTCCAGGACCTCATCAACACCATCGGTGGCGTGCCGATCTACTTCGACCGACCGGTCCGGGACCGCAACTCCGGGCTGATGGTCGAAACCAGCGGGTGCCGGGTCCTCGACGGCTACCAGGGACTGGCCTTCGCCCGTTCCCGCCACCTGGAGTGGAGCGACGGAAGCGAGTGGATCGACGACCTGAGCCACGACCTCGGGCGGATGCGCCGCCAACAGGAGCTGACCCGCGCCGCCATGACCAAGCTGCGGTCGCTCGGGCTCTCGAGCGTCACGAAGGTCACGGGGCTGGTCGATGCGGCGGTCGACAACGTCACGATCGACGACCAGCTCGGGGTGCGGGACCTGCTGGGCCTGGCGGGCCACTTCGCGGAGTTCGATCCGGGCCAGATGCAGACCTACTCGCTGCCCGTGGTGCCGTTCACGACCTCTGGCGGCGCGGCGGTCGAGCTGCTCGACGCGCCAGCCGCCCAGCCGATGCTCGACGTCTTTCGTGGTGTCACCACCCCGGTCGTGACCACCACCACGATCCCGCCGGCCCGTCCGCGTGACGTGACCGTCACGATCCTCAACGGGACCGGGACCAGCGGCGAGGCCCGACGCGTCAGCTGGGTGCTGAGCAGCGGCGGGTTCGCACTCGGTGAGATCGCCGACGCCCCGGACCGGCCGGCCCGCACCGTGGTCGCCCACGCTCCGGGAGGCCGGCAGATGGGGGAGCTGGTCGCCTCCTGGCTCGGCCCGGCCCCTGAACTCACCGAGGACGCGGCGCTCGCGCCCGGACAGGTCCGGATCGTCCTGGGCCCCGAGTTCAACTACATCGACGACCCGTCGAACGGTGACGAGGAGTCGACCACGACCACGACCCCGCCTCCGGTGCCCGCGGCTCCCGGCGGGCCGGCGCTCGTCACCACCACGACGTTCCCCGGCGGATGGTCACCCGGGGCCCCGCCCTCGGGCGTGACCTGCGCCTAGCCGTCCACTCCGGTTCTGCGGCTCCAGCGCGCGACACGGGTCCCGCGCGCGACCCCCATATCGGTGGTCAGGTGGGTCGGTGGTCAGATCTCGACCTGGGAGCCGACCTCGACCACCTGGTTGGGCGGCAGTCGGAAGAAGCGCGACGCGGACGCCGCCGTTCGCAGCATGACGGCGAACAGGCGCTCCCGCCACGGCGCCATCGACACCACCTCGGAGGGGATCACGGTCTCCCGACCCAGGAAGAACGTCGTGTCCTCCACCACGATCGGTGCGCCACCGATCTCCAGGCCGTCCAGCCACGTCGGCACGTCGGGCTCCTCCATGAACCCGTGGTGGGCGGTGATCTGGTGGATGCGCCGACCGAAGTCCACGATGTCGACGCGCCGCTCCGGTTCCACGTAGGGCACCGAGTCGGTGACGACCGACAACAGGATGACCCGGTCGTGCAGGACCCGGTTGTGCCGGGTGTTCGTCCTCAGCGCCGGCGGCGCCGTCCCGTCGCCCCGGAACATGAACACCGCGGTACCTGGAGCCCGCACCACGTCCTCGGGCAGGGTCCTCATGAACTCCTCGATCGTCACCTGGCGGTCCGCGATCCGCTCCGACACCACCCGGCGACCGGTGCGCCAGGTCGTCATCGCCACCATGATCACGGCGGCGACGACCAGGGGGAACCACCCGCCGGCGGGGATCTTGAACACGTTGGCGCCGAAGAACGCGAAGTCCAGGATCGCGAGCGGCACGCACACGGCGAGCGCCTTGCCGGTGCTCCACCCCCACCGGGCACGCGTGAAGAAGTAGAAGAGCACCGTCGTGATCCCCATGGTGCCCGTCACCGCGATCCCGTAGGCGGCGGCCAGGCCGGCCGACGACTGGAACGTGAGCACCAGGCTGATGCAGCCGATCGCCAGCAACAGGTTGACCAGCGGCAGGTACACCTGCCCGATGTGCTGGGCCGAGGTGTGCCGGACGGTCAGGCGGGGCAGGTAGTCGAGCTGCATCGCCTGGACGGTCAGCGAGAACACCCCCGAGATGAGCGCCTGCGACGCGATGATCGCCGCCAGGGCCGCCATGATCACGAGCGGCCAGCGGAACCACTCCGGCCCCATCAGGAACAGCGGGCTGCGGATCGCCTCGGGCTCCTCCAGCAGCAGGGCACCCTGTCCGAAGTAGTTGATCACCAGGGCCGGGAATGCGATGGCGAACCAGGCGATCCGGATGGGTCGACGGCCGAAGTGCCCCAGGTCCGCGTACAGGGCCTCGCCCCCGGTCACGACCAGGAAGACCGACCCCAGGGACAGGAACGCGTCGAACTTGTTGCTGGTGAGGTACTCGATGGCGTGGCCCGGGTTCACCGCCCGCAGGATCTCCAGGTTGCCCGACACCCGCACCAGGCCGAGCACGGCGAGGATCGAGAACCACACGATCATCACGGGCCCGAAGAGGGCGCCCACGGCACCGGTGCCGCGCTTCTGGATCAGGAACAGTCCGATGAGGATCGCCACGGCGATCGGGAGGACCCACGACGACAGCGCGGGCGCGGCCACCTTCAGGCCCTCGGTCGCGGACAGCACCGAGATGGCCGGGGTGATGATCCCGTCGCCGTAGAGCAACGCCATGCCGAACAGGCCGA
>CAIYGQ010000208.1 GCA_903925745.1 uncultured Actinomycetes bacterium
CGCCGGCGGCGAGGATCGAGAGCGGAGAGGCGGACAGCACGGGTCCGATCATGGACGGTCACTCCTCACGGGTTCCGTCGCGGTCGCGGCGACGTCGTCGCCGGCCGCGTCACGGACGGGCAGGTAGGGGTTCGGGGTGGGCTCCGGCTTGAGGCCGGGGAACGCCAGGGAGGCCGACACGTGCCGGAGCTCCCAGAACAACAGCCCCAGGTGGGTCACGATGATCGTGAGGCCCAAGGGCACGAGTTCGACCCACGAGGCGTTCCGCACGGCCAGGACGGCGACCATGATCAGGCCGAGCCGGAGCAGGAACCCGAACAGCGCCGCGGCACCCATGGCGGCGGCGCCGATGCGGCCGGTCACGGCCAGCAGCCAACCGGCGAGCAGGAAGTTGACCACCACGATGGCCAGCCCGTAGAGCGTCGACCAGACGCCGTCGGCGCCCCAGAACCCGGCTGCGACGATCAACGCCACGGGCACGACCCACACGGCCCGCTTCACGATGTCGACGGCCACGGCCATGGCCGGTGACGGCCCCTCGATGCGGACCCCGAGCGGATCGGTGGAGCTCACGCCGCCGACTCCCGCTCGGCCAGCCGGTCGACCGTCCGGTCGGCCCAGGGTGCGGACGACTGCAGGGTCGCCATGTGGTGCCGGTACTGGTAGTAGATCTTCACCCCGACCCCGAGCACGCCCAGCACGGCCAGGCCGACGACCAGGAACGGTGTGGTGCCGAGCGTGCGGTCGAGCCACAGGCCCACCAGCGCCAGGAGCACCGGAGCGAAGGCCAGCTCGAAGGAGGCCGCCGAGCGGTGGGCCGAGTCCGCCAGCTGGCCGGTCCGCGACGCGACGATCCCGGAGGTCGTGGGCGGCGCGGCTCGGTCTGGATCAGTCGGCATCAGCAGGCGTTCGATCGTTGCACCGGGTGGACGCGGGACCCCCGGGGCGACTTCGTGAAACTTTTCGCAATCTAGGTGCGGCCCCCAGACCCCGCAAATCCGACGGGGCCCGATGGAACCGGCGGCTCAGCGGAACGGCGGCGGGCTGGCGCCCTCGCCCGGGAGCGGGCCCTGGGCCGCCGGGGCCTGGGCCGGCGGTGCCGGTGCCGCAGGTGCCGGTGCCGCAGGTGCGGGTGCCGCGAGTGCCGGTGCCGGTGCCGGTGCCGCAGGGTCGCCCGAGGCCCAGCGGATCGCCGAGACCACTTGGTCCGCGTTCGCCCGGCCCTCGTAGGTCGACCGTACCAACCAGAAGCGCAGGAACCGGGCCGTCGAGTAGCGCACGAACAGCGCAGCACCGACGACGGCCAGGGTCAGGCCGAGGAACGACCCCTGGGCCATGTAGGCCCGCTGGTCGGCCGGCGAGCCGCCCGAGGAGCCCACCATGACCGCTCCGAACAGGGCGAGCACGACCCCGACGACCATCAACACGGCCCCGACCACCAGCAGCCGCTGCTCTCCCGCGCCGGACCCGGCGATGCGCAGGTCGTCGATGTCGGAGCGGAACCTGGCGATCCGGTCGTCCCCCGTCGGCTGCTGCGGGTCGTTGTCCACTGGCAGGGTCATGCTGGCTCCTCACTCCGGCTGGCGCGGTCGACGGCCGCGCGTTCCATCTTCATCCGCCCAGGTACGCCGAGGACAACTCCGCCTCGATCGTCGCGGGTTCGCCCACGCTGCGCACCACACCGTTCACCATGATCGCGGCCACGTCGGCCACACCCAGGACCGTCCGGGCGAACTGCTCGACGACCAGGATCGACGTTCCCGAACGGGCGATCTGGGCGACGATCCCGTAGAGCTCCTCGACCACGAGCGGCGCGAGGCCCATCGAGAGCTCGTCGAGCAGCAGGACGGCCGGGTCGACGGCCAGCCCGCGGGCGAGCGCCAGCATCTGCTGTTCTCCCCCCGAGAGCGTGCCGGCGACCTGCGAGCGTCGTTCGGCCAGCCGTGGGAACCGGCCGTAGGCGACCTCCTCCACGCGACGCAGGTCGACACCGGCGAAGGTGGCCATCTGCAGGTTCTCCCGGACGGTCAGGTTCGGGAAGATCCCGCGCCCCTCGGGAATCGTCGCGACGCCACGCTGGGCCAGCAGCTCGGGAGCGACGCCCACCACGTTCCGGCCGGCCACCAGCACCGTCCCCGACGTCGGCGGCAGGAGCCCACAGGCGACCGACAGCGTTGTGGTCTTTCCCGCCCCGTTCGGGCCGAGCAGGGCGACGACCGAGGAGGGCGGAACGACCAGGTCCACTCCGTGCAGGACCTCGATCGAGCCGTACCCGGCGCGTACCCCACGCAGTTCGAGCAGCGCCCCGCTCACGATCCGACCCCCGGTTGGCCCGGATCCAGGTGCACACCGGCGGCGGTCGCTGCGGCGGCGGCCGCGACGTCGTCACCGCCACCCCGGTACGCGTCGAGCACCGCCCGGTTGGACTGGACCTCCTCCGGGGTGCCGGACGCGATGAGCTGGCCGAAGTTGAGCACCGACAGGTCCGCGCACACCCGCATCACCAGCGCCACGTCGTGTTCGACCAGCAGGATGCCGAGCCCGGCGGACGCCAGGTCTCCGAGCATCCCGCCGAACTCGTGGGTCTCCAGGTCGTCGAGACCCGAGGCGGGCTCGTCCAGCAACAGGACCCGGGGCCGGGCCGCCAGGGCCCGGCCGAGCTCGACCTTCCGCGCCTGGCCGGTGGGCAGCGAACCGACGGGGACGTCAGCGACCCGGGCGAGGCCCAGCCGTTCGATGATGAGCGCCACCTCGGCGTCGGAGTCGATCCGCTCGGGGTCCAGGCCGGCCGCCGCTGCCAGGTACTGCGGTGCGGGTCGGCGCCGTCGGGACCACGAGGCGCGGATCTCCAACCCGACCCGGACGTTGTCGGCGACGCTCAGCGACGAGAACACCTCGAGCCGCTGGAACGTCCGGCCGATGCCGCGGCGGGCGCGCTGGTGGGTCCCGAGCCGCGAGACGTCCTCTCCGTCGAGCAGGACCCGGCCGGCCGTCGGTGGGGTGACCCCGCAGATCGCGTTGAACGTCGTCGTCTTGCCCGCACCGTTGGGGCCGATCAGCCCCGAGATCCGCCCGGGGTGTACCGACAGCGAGACGTCGCCCACCGCCAGGTGCCCACCGAAGCGGACGCTGAGTCCCTCGACCTGCAGCACCGGCCCGGCCGGAGCCGACGCCTGACCCGCCACGCTCACCGCGGCACCGTCACGGGGCCGACCGGAGCGCCGTTCGTCGACGAGGCCAGCGCGGCCACCTCCGCCTCGAAATCGTCCTCGGACAACCCCATCCGCCGGGTGGCCTCGACCGCATCGGCGCGCAGCATCGGCCGGTCGACCCCGACCAGGTCGGGCGACAGCGGAACCGGTCGGCGGAGCTGCTCGGGTGTCACGCCGAGCACGCCGATCCCCACTCGGGCCGACAGGGCGGCGGCGACGACCATGAGCACGACCCGGAGCCCGTTGGACGCGATCCGGTCGGCCCACGGGATGGCGACCGCCACCAGCGTCGCCAGGGCGAGCCACAGCCCGCAGGCGAGTCGACGTGGCGGCTCCGCTGTGTCCTCGGGCCGGGCGGGACTGAGCACCAGCGGCAGCAGCGGGACCGCTGCGACCACGAAGACCAGGAGCGCCGCGGCGAATCCCCACTTGGTGACCACCCCGGTCCGGGCCGCCAACCACAGCGCGACCGCCCCGGCGACCGAGACCACGAGCGCCGGGACCGACCGGCCGACGGCCCGGTAGCCGACCGCGATCTGCGGCGCGGCGCCATCCGGCTCCCGGCCGAGCGAGATCCCCATCAGGCCGGGTGTGAACGACAGGATGTCGCGCACCGGGATGGCGACGAAGCGGAAGACCCCGATGGCGTTGGCGGCGAACACCGTCGACGCGATCGGGATCGCCCCGAGCAGCAGCCCCCCGATGAACGCGCCGGCGATCGACCCGATGCCGCCCACGACGGCGAGCATCGTCACCGGCAGGGAGGCCGGCAGCGAGAAGCTGTCGGCGGTGAAGGTCCGGCCTGCGAGCGCACCTCCGGCCCCGGCGATCGCCGCCGACAGGGCGAAGACCCCGACCTTGGTCGAGGTCAGGTTGAGGCCGAGGGTCGCACACGCCACCGGCGAGTCCTTCATGGCGGTGAGCCGACGGCCCCACGCGCTGCGCCGCAACCACACCAGCAGGTTCCCGATGAGCGCGAAGAGCACTGCGAGCAGGACGAGTTGCCGGTAGTCGGTGTCGGCGGTGAACGGCCCCAACGAGAGCGGCGGCACCTGGACCGACCCGCTCGGGATGATCTCCTGCTGGTTGAAGAACATGGCCGTGCAGAACAGCGCGAACGCCGCCGTGGCGAGCGCCAGGTAGATGCCCGACAACCGCAGCGCCGGCAGCGCCACCACCGCACCGATCACGGCGCAGACGGCGACCGAGGCCGCGACGGCCACCGGGGATCCGTTCGCCCCCCAGGTGGCCATCGCCACGGCGCCGATGCCGACGAACGACATCTGCGCGAGTGAGATCTGGCCGGCGTAGCCGGTGAGCGGCACGAGCGAGAGGGTGACCAGCGCGAAGCCCGCGCCCTTCGTCACGAGGATCAGGTCGGCGGGTGCCAGCAGGGCCCCGATGCCGGCCAGGGCGAGCACGAGGGCGACGCCACCCAGCACGGCGGTCGTCTGGGACGGCACCACCACCGGCGCGCGGGGCCGGCCGACGCTGTGCGACCGGAGCCGGGCCTCGGGCTGCAGCAGCAGCACGGTGAACAACATGATCGCCGGGAGCGCCGCTGCCAGGTTCCCCAGCGCGATCGGCCCGACGGTGAGGTCGGGGTTGATGTAGCCGGTGACGTAGGACTGCGCGAGGCCCAGGATGACCGCCCCGAGGAACGCCCCGGGCAGGCTGCGCAGCCGACCGACGACGGCGACGGCGTAGGTGTTGACGACGAGCAGGGTGAGCGTCACCGCCGAGAGCGTCTGCTCCGTGGCGTACAGGACGCCCGACACCGCCGCCAGGCCGGCGCCGAGGCCCCAGGACAACATGGCGGTGCGCCCGGGACGGCCGCCGTTCAGCTGCAGCAGCCGGCGGTCGTCGACGACGGCCCGCATGGAGATGCCCAGACGGGTGCGGGTGAACAACAGCCGCAGCCCCCCGGCCACCAGGCCCGCCACCACGAGCGCCAGCAACCGGGACCACGACACCCGGACGCCGAGCACCTCGACGAAGCGCCCCTCGAAGAACGCCGGGACGGGACGGGACTCGTTCTGGGGCCAGATCACCTGTGCGAGACCGAGCAGGGCCACCATCAGGCTGACCGTGACGACGATCTTCACGACGTCGGAGGCGCCCTCGATGCCGCGCATGATCACCCGCTCGACCACCGCTCCGAACAGCGGGGCGATGATGAACACGACCAGGATCACCGCCGGGATCGTCGGGACGCCCCAGGCCACGTTCACCTGCCAGTAGGTGAACGCCGCCATCATCCCGAAGGCGCCGTGCGCGAAGTTGAAGATGCCCGAGGTCGTGTACGTCACGACCAGTCCCGAGGCCGCGATCGCATAGATCGCCGCCGAGGACAGACCGGCGATGGTGAACGTGAGGAACTTGTCCATGCGCCGGTCGGCCGGGCCTCAGGTCAGCTCGGAAGTGTGGCTCAGCTCGGGTACTTGGGGTTGATCTTCGCCTCGACGCCCAGGTCCTCGGTCACGGTGGCCACCGAGTCCGGCGGACAGTGGAAGCCGTCGCCGTCGTCGTCGGTCCCACCGATCTCGGGGTAGAGCCGCTCCCAGGTGCCGCCCTTGGCCACCACCAGCAGCCCGCACTCCGCCGGGTTCTCACGTCCCGGATCGGACGGGGCGTGCATGCCGCCGCCGGTCCACTCGGTGATGGCGTCCGCCTCGGTGATCACGCAGGTGCGGTCGATCACGTTGCCGTTCTTCTCGGCACAGGTGTTGGCGGCGGTGACGAACAACAACCAGGCCGAGGTCGACTGCAGGCCGAGCGAGGCGACCTTGCCGTTGGTGACGTACTGGGCGAGGTTGTCCAGGTACTGCTGGACCGCCGGCCACTGGGAGGCCTCCTCGAACGGGTGGTAGGTGGTCCGCACGAGGATGCCCTCGGCCGCGGCGTCCCCGGCGGCGAAGACCTTGTCGTCGTAGATGTTGGTCTCGTTGATGATCGTCCCCTCCCAGCCCTGCTCGCGCAGCGCCTTGAACAGGTTGGCCGCGTTCTCGGGCTCACCGATCCAGTACAGCGACGTCGCACCCGAGTCCTTGACCTTCTGGGCCAACGGCGTCCAGTCGGACAGCCCGGTCACCGGGTACGGCAGCGCCGGCAGCTGCTCGATGCCGCCGACCTGCTGCACGGCCGCGTCGTACTGGGTCTTGACGACCTGCAGCGACGGCAGCTCGCCGTAGACGACGATGTTCTTCTTCGAGTCCTCGGGCTCGAGCTTCTTGAAGTCGATCAGCCACTGGGTGGACTTCTTCTTCGGGGGGTTCGGGACGACCTGCACCTGGCCGTTCGAGAGGCCCTTCTCGGGCGACACGGCGAACCCGGGGATGTCGATCATGTTGCACTCGTGGAAGTCCGAGCCGGGCTTGCCGCTGAACTCGAGCTGGTCCTGGGTGAACGCCCCGCCGACCATGGCGAACGCCTCGGTGCAGATCGTCGTCATCGCCGACTCGACCTCGAAGAGCTTCCCGTCGGAGTCGATCAGCTCGATCTGCAGGCCCTGGATCCCACCGGCGGCGTTGCACCACTCGGAGAAGGCCACCGACGCGTCCCACAGCTCCTTGTTGAGGCCCGGCCGGAGGTCCGATCCTCGGTCGCTGGCGACGGCGATGTTGATGGTTCCCGGGGCGCTGGTGCCCTCGCCCGGCGCCACGGTCGCCTCGCCGGGACCGCACAGGTTCCGCAGGTCGCCCCAGCTGGCCCCGGAGGCCTCGGCGAGCGTCGTCGTCGAGCCCTCGGACTCACCATCCCCTCCGCCGGCGGCCGGTTCGTCACCTGAGGCGCCGCAGCCCGCGGCCACGAGGGCCACGACGGCGAGCAGTGCGAGCAGGATGCGCTGGGTGGCGTTGCGCTTCATGGGTCCCCCCGGATGTTCGGCGGTCCGACCGGTCCGGGACCGGGGGACCACAGGTGGTGCAGCGTGGCGCTGCGCGGCCGTGTCTAGCACGCGACGGGCCGGTGGCGGCGGTCGGACCGGCCGGTGGCGACCGGGCGCAGCGCCGCGAGGCTCGTCGTTGGTGCCTGCAATCTGACAGAGTGTCAGAAACGCCGTCAAGGACCCCGGGTGCACGCTCCGTGGCGGCACCGAGCGAACGATCGAGGACCACCACGTGGACGAGCCCCGTAGCGATCACGCCAGCAGCGCCGACCTGATCATCCGGGACGCCCGGGTCGTCGACGGCACCGGCGCCCCGGAGCGGACCGCCGACGTCGTCGTCGGTGGCGGCCGGATCCTGGAGGTCACCGAGCCCGGCGCCGTGCCCACCGGGACCGCAGAGGAGCTCGACGCCTCGGGCCGGGTCCTGGCGCCCGGGTTCGTCGACCCGCACACCCACTACGACGCCCAGTTGTTCTGGGACCCCTCGGCGTCACCCTCCGCGCTCCACGGCGTCACCACCGTCATCGCCGGCAACTGCGGATTCACCCTGGCTCCGCTCCGGCCGGGCGACGGCGACTACGTGCGCCGGATGATGGCCAAGGTCGAGGGCATGCCGCTCGCCGCGCTCGAACAGGGCATCGACTGGGACTGGACGACCTTCGCCGAGTACCTCGACCGGCTGGAGGGCCGCCTGGGCGTCAACGCCGGGTTCCTCGTCGGGCACTGTGCGATCCGCCGGGTCGTCATGGGGCCCGAGGCCACGACGGCGGACGCCACCGCCGAGCAGCTGCAGGCCATGTGTGACCTGCTCGCGGCGTCGCTGGACGCCGGGGGCCTGGGGTTCTCCACGACACGCGCCCGGACCCACTCCGACGGCGACGGCGTCCCGGTCGCCTCGCGCCGCGCCACCGTGGAGGAGCTGCTCGAACTGGCCGGGGTGGTCGCGGCGCACGAGGGCACCACGCTCGAGTTCGCGTCGGACGGGTGCCTCGACGGCTTCGACGACGAGGAGGTCGACTTCATGATCGCCTTCTCCCGCGCCGGTGACCGCCCGCTCAACTGGAACGTGCTCACCGTCGACTCCCACGCCCCCGAGCGGTACCGCAACCAGCTCGCCGCCATGGACCGCTGCGCCGAGGAGGGCGCCCGGGTCGTGGCGCTCACCATGCCCGTCATCGTGGGCATGAACATGAGCTTCCTGAACCACTGCGCGCTCAACATGATGCCGGACTGGGGGGACATCCTGTCCCTGCCGGTGCCCGAACGGATCGAACGGCTCAGGGACCCTGCCACGCGGCGCTTCATGGAGGAACGGGCGGCATCACCGGACGCCGGCGTGTTCGCGCGACTCACGGGGTGGGACGGCTACGTGGTCGGTGACACGTTCAGCGCCGACAACGAGGGGCTCGGCGGCCGCCGCATCGGCGACATCGCCGCCGAGCGGGGCACCGGGGCGTTCGACACGCTGCTCGACGTCGTGATCGCCGACGAACTGCGCACCGTCCTGTGGCCGGGCGCCACCGACAACGACCCGGAGTCCTGGGAGCTCCGTCGGCTCGCCTGGCAGCACCCGTCGGTCATGCTCGGCGGATCCGATGCCGGCGCACACCTGGACCGGATGCAGGGGGCCAACTACCCCACCCGCTTCCTGGCGGACTGCCTGCGGGGCCGGCACCTCACCACCCTCGAGGACGCCGTCCGCATGCTGACCTCGGTCCCCGCCAGGCTCTTCGGGCTGGTGGGACGCGGCGTCCTGGAACCGGGCGCGCACGCCGACCTGGTGCTGTTCGACCCCGACACCGTCGACTCCGAGCTCCTGACGCTCGTCGACGACCTGCCGGGCGGGACCAGTCGGCTCTTCGCCGGATCCGTCGGCGTCGAACGGGTGTGGGTGGGCGGCGTCGAGGTCGTGCGGGACGGCGAGTCGACCGGAGCCACTCCCGGCACCGTCGTCCGTTCCGGACGCGACACCGCCACCGTGTCACTCGCCTGACCGGCCCCTACCCCACCGCAGCCTGTCGATCCCGCCAGCGCGGCGCGATCATCGTGAACAGACCCAGCGCCAGCGCGGCGATCCCCAACGGGATGATGCCGTTGCCGCGACCCGTGTAGACGGGCACCAGGACGAAGCCCGACAACAACGCGGTCCACCCCCACAGGATCACCACGGTCCGCCGCTGCCCGTGTCCCATCTCCACGAGTCGGTGGTGCAGGTGCTCCTTGTCCGCCGTCGCGACCCCGGTGCGGCTGGTCACCCGGCGCACGATGGCGAGCACCGTGTCGAGCAGCGGAACACCCAGGATCAGCAGCGGGATGACGAGCGGCGCGAAGAAGAACCACGACTGACCCGAGAACGGGTCGTCGGACTGGCCGCCGACCGCCATCGTCGAGGACGCGAGCAGCAGCCCGAGCATCAGCGAACCGCTGTCACCCATGAAGATCGAGGCCGGATTGAAGTTGAACGGGAGGAACCCCACGCAGATGCCGACGGTCACGATCGCCACGAGTGGCCCGACGTTGGACGCGTCGATCACCCCGACCTCCAGCAGCCGCCACCCGTAGAGGAAGAACGACCCAGAGGCGATCGCGACGATCCCGGCCGCCAGGCCGTCCAGGCCATCGATCAGGTTGACGGCGTTGGCCATGCCCACGACCCACAGCACCGAGACGAGCGCCGAGAGGTCCGGAGGGAGCACGGTGAACCCGACGAAGGGGACGCGGAAGTAGATGATCGTCAGGCCGACCAGCGTCAGGACCGAACCCGCGAGCACCATGCCGGCGACCTTGGCCGGGGCCGAGACGTCCCGCAGGTCGTCGACGAGTCCGATGAACCACATGATCGTCGCCGCCGCCAGGACGCCGAGCAGGTTCCCGGGCGAGTTGAACACCGGATCGAACTCGGGCACGAACCAGGACGCCGCCACCCCGGCGAGCAGGCCGACGTAGAGGGCGGTGCCGCCCAGCACGGGCGTGGCGCGTTCGTGGACGGTCCGGTCGCCGGGCTCGGCCATCGCCCCGATCCGCACGGACAGGGCCCGCAGCGGCGGGACCGAGGCCGCGGCGGCCACGACGGCCACGGCGAGGACGACCAGGTAGGCCTGCACTCCTGCGAGGCTAGCCCTGCACCCCCGGCGGCCCGGTCGACGCTGCGCCGCCACGGCGACGCCCCGGGTTCAGCAGCGGGACCGGTTCAGCAGCGGGACCGGTTCAGCGGCGGGACGGGTTCAGCAGCGGGACCGGTTCAGTAGACCGGGAACTTCTCGCACAGCGTGCGGACCTCGCCGCGGACCTCGTCGAGGACCGCGGTGTCGGTCGGGGCCCGCAGCACCCGACCGATCAGCGAGGCGACCTGCGCCAGCTCCGGCTCCGCCATCCCCTGCGTCGTCACGCTCGGCGTCCCGATGCGCAACCCGGACGTGACGGACGGGGACCGCGGGTCGTCGGGCACGGTGTTCTTGTTCAGCGTGATGCCGGCGGCGTCCAGCGCGAGCTGCGCGTCCTTGCCGGTCAGCTCGTCGCTCACGCTCCGCAGGTCGACCAGGAGCAGGTGGTTGTCGGTCCCACCGGACACCAGACGGCAGCCCTCCTCGGAGAGGGCCTCGGCCAGCGCGCCCGCGTTCGCCACGATCTGGTGCGCGTAGGTGCGGAACTCAGGGGTCGACGCCTCCCGGAACGCCACGGCCTTGCCGGCCACGACGTGCTCGAGCGGACCACCCTGGAGTCCGGGGAACACCGCCTTGTCGATCGCCGCGGCGTGCTCGGCCCGGCTGAGGATGCACCCGCCACGGGGGCCGCGCAGCGTCTTGTGGGTCGTGAAGGTCACCACGTCGGCGTACGGCACCGGGTTGGGGTGAGCGCCGCCGGCGATGAGGCCGGCGATGTGGGCCGCGTCGAACAGGAACAGGGCCCCGACCTCGTCGCAAATCTCACGGATCGGCGCCGGGTCGATCGCCCGCGGGTAGGCCGTGGCTCCGGCGACGATCATGGCCGGCCGGTGCTCCAGGGCCAGGTCACGGAGCTGGTCCAGGTCGATGCGCTCGTCGCTCGGCGTCACCCCGTAGGACACGAAGTCGTAGAACCGCCCCGAGATGTTCACCGGCGACCCGTGGGTCAGGTGGCCGCCGTGGTCCAGGCTCAGTCCGAGCACCGTCGCACCCGGCTCGAGCAGCGCCAGGTACACGCCCAGGTTGGCGTTCGCACCGGAGTGCGGCTGCACGTTGGCGTGGTCGGCTCCGAACAACGCGCAGACCCGCTGCCGCGCCAGTTCCTCGACCTCGTCGACGAACTCGTTGCCGCCGTAGTACCGCTTCGCCGGGTAGCCCTCGGAGTACTTGTTCGTCAGCACCGACCCCACGGCCTCCATGACCTGGGGGGAGGTGAAGTTCTCGGACGCGATCAGCTGCAGTCCGGTGTTCTGGCGCTCCACCTCCCGGTGGATCAGGTCGAACACGGCGTCGTCTCGTTCGGTCGGCCAGGGCATGGTTCCTCGCGTGGTGGTCGTCGGCTGCCCTCCGAGACTACCCCTGCGCCGGGTTCCCTCCGGCGGGTCGGCCGGCCGTAGCATGCCGGCCACCCGGAGCGTCCTCCGGGGCCGAGCCCGGCGGACGGACCGGGAGCCAGTTCGGAGGTGACCGTGACGATCGACCCCCGGACGCCGGTGATCATCGGCGTCGGGCAGCACCTGCAGCGCACCGACCGCGGTGCGGAACCGCTGGAGCCGGTGGACCTGATGGAACTCGCCGTGCGGGCCGCCGCCGAGGACGCGGGCGCGCCCGGCGCGGCCCAGCGGGCCGACGTGGTCGCGGTCGTGCCGGTCATCTCGTGGGGCTACCGGGATCCGGGCCGACTGCTCGCCGGACGACTCGGCGCGGACGCCGCCACCTGGTACCCGTCGATGGGCGGCAACACCCCGCAGCTCCTGGTGAACCGCCTGGCCCGGACGGTCGCCGAGGGCCGGGCGGACCTGGGCGTCGTGGTGGGCGGCGAGGCCTACCGGAGCCGGATGGCCGCGACGCGCGCGGGCGAGCACCTCGAGTGGACCAAGCAGGCGGACGACGTCCGGGCCGACTGGAACGAGGACGGCACGTTCAGCTTCGGCCACCCGGCGGAACTCGCCCTCGGGATCGCCATGCCCACGCAGGCGTACCCGGTGTTCGAGACGGCCATCTGGCACGACACCGGGAGGTCGCTCCCCGAGCACATCCGGGTGATCGGTGAGCTGTGGGCCGGCTTCGCCCGGGTCGCCGCCGACAACCCCTACGCGTGGCGGCGGGAGGCGTTGTCGGCCCCGGAGATCACCACGCCGACCGCCGAGAACCGCACGGTCGGATTCCCGTACACCAAGCGGATGGTCGCCAACCCCGACGTCGACATGGCCGCCGGGTGCATCATCTGCTCCGTCGACCGGGCCCGGGCCCTCGGCGTGCCCGAGGACCGCTGGGTGTTCCCGCACTCCGGGACCGACGGCGTGGACCGGGTGATGTCGGAGCGACGGGACCTGGTCAGCTCACCGGCGATCGGCGTCGCCGGCAACCTCGCACTCGAACTGGCCGGCGTGCACGCCGACGAGGTCGAGCACCTCGACCTGTACTCGTGCTTCCCGTCCGCGGTGCAGCTCGCGTGCCGGGAGCTCGGGATCGATGCGGGTCGTCGGCTCACCGTCTACGGCGGGCTGCCCTTCGCCGGTGGCCCCTGGAACAACCCCGTCAGCCACGCGATCGCGAGCATGGTCGGGGTGCTGCGCGACGACCCGGGCAGCGTCGGCCTCGTCACCGCCAACGGTGGCAACGTCGACAAGCACGCCTTCGGCGTCTACTCGACCTCACCACCGACCGACGGGTTCCGCTGGGAGCGACCCCAGGACCGGATCGACGCGGCCGGGGGCCGCGAGGTCGTCGACTCCCACGACGGTCCCTGCACGATCGAGGGGTGGACCGTCGTGCACGAACGCGACGGCAGCCCGTCCAGGGCACACGCCGCATGCCTGACCGATGACGGGCGCCGGGTCTGGGGCGTCTCGCACGACCCCGACACGATGGCGGTGCTCGAGACCACCGACGTCGGTGGCCGCACGGCCGTGTTGGCCGGCAACGAGTTGCGCCTCGACGACTGAGCTCCGAGGCGGGCCGCCCCGGCTCAGGCGTCGCGGTTGCGGTCCAGCCGGGCCTGCAGTTCCGAGAGGATCCGTTCCGAGGCCCGAGGCATCTCGTCGAGCAGGGTCCGGAACTCCCTGGTCCGGAACGCGAGCAGCCGGGTCGGTGCCTCGGCCACGACCGAGGCCGTCCGGGGGCGGTGGTCGACCAGCGCCATCTCGCCCACCATCGACCCCGCGCCGACCGAGGCCACGTACTCGCCACGGACGTACACGCCGAGGGCGCCCTCGAGCACCAGGAAGCACTCGACCGCGGTGTCCCCCTGGTCCAGGAGGAGCTCGCCCGTGGCGATCTCACGGGACGACGACAGCTCCAGGATCCGGCGTCGTTCATCGGTGTCCACGTCCTCGAAGAACGGCACCCCGTCCAGGACACTCGGATCGTTGGCGGCACGGTGGGACATGTCGGAACCTCCGCTGCGGACACTAGTCCCGGTCGGCCACCGGGACGCCGGGACCACGGGGCGCCCGGAGGTGCCGGGCCAGGAGCACCCGGTCGCGGCCGGCCAGGTCGGGACGCACCTCGACGTCGGCGAAGTGGACGGCCGCCAGCTCCGCGACCCAGGCCGCCTGCTCCGGCGAGATCTCGCAGACGAGCGCGCCCTCGGCGACGAGCCAGTCCCCCGCCGTCGTCACCAGCTCCCGCAGGTCGGACCGGCCCTCGTCGGCGGCGAAGAGCGCCGAGTGCGGTTCCCAGTCCACCACCTCGGCCGGCAGGTCGGCGCCGGCGTCGACGTAGGGCGGGTTGGAGGCGACCACGCCGAGCGTGCCCCGCAGCTCCCCCGGGAGCGCCCCGAACCAGGAACCCTCCGCCACGCGCACCCGCGCGGCGGCGCGGCCGAGGCCGACCAGGTTGGCCGTCGCCACGGCGAGCGCGTCGGCGCTCACGTCCACCGCCCACACCAGCGTCCCGACCCGTTCGGACGCGACCGACAGTGCGATCGCACCCGACCCCGTGCCCAGGTCGGCGACGACGACCGGTCCGGGATCTGATCCGCCGGCCTCCGGCTCCGCCAACCGGTCGACCTCGCCGAGCACCACCTCGACGACGGACTCGGTCTCCGGGCGGGGGATCAGCACCCGGCGGTCCACCATCAGGTCCAGCCCCCGGAACGACCAGCGGCCCAGCACGTACTGCAGGGGCTCGCCGGCCGCACGGCGACGGACCATGGACTCCAGACGCCGGCCCGCGCGCTCGACCGGTTCGGCGTCGAGCACGCCGGCGAGCTCGGCGCCCTCGTGCCCCGAGGCCTCCTCGACCATCCAGCGCGCCTCCCGCTCGGGAGACTCGACGCCTGCGACGCGGAGCTCGTCGGCGGCCCAGCCCTGCAGTCGGCGCCAGGTCGTGCTCACGTCTCCTCCCGCAGCCGGCGGGCGCGGTCGTCGGCCAGCAGCGCATCGCTGATCGCGTCCAGGTCACCGGCCAGCACCCGGTCGAGGGAGTGGAGCGTGAGCTGGATCCGGTGGTCCGTGACCCGGTTCTCCTTGACGTTGTAGGTGCGGATCTTCTCGGAGCGGCCGCCGCCGCCGATCTGCTCCCGCTTCCGACCGCCGGCCTCGGCGGCCTGCGCCGCGAGCGCCGCAGCGAGCAGGCGGGACCGGAGCACCTCGCGCGCCCGGGCGCGGTTCTGGAGCTGGCTCTTCTGGTCCTGCATGGACACGGTCGTCCCGGTGGGCAGGTGGGTGATCCGCACCGCCGAGTCGGTGGTGTTGACCGACTGGCCACCGGGACCCGACGAACGGAACACGTCCACCTGCAGCTCCGCCGGGTCGATCTCGACCTCGACCTCGTCGGCCACGGGCAGCACCGCGACGGTGGCCGACGACGTGTGGACCCGACCCTGGGACTCGGTGACGGGGACCCGCTGGACCCGGTGCGGACCCGCCTCGAAGCGCAGTCGGGACCACGCACCGTCGCCCGACACCCGAAGGGACACCTCGCTGCACCCGCCCAGGTCGGAGACGGTCTCATCGAGCACCTCGACGGTCCACCCACGTCGGCCGGCCCAGGCCCGGTACATGTCGCGCAGGTCGCGCGCGAACAGGTTGGCCTCCTCACCGCCCTCGGCACCCCGGATCTCGACGATCACGTCGCGGTCGTCGTAGGGATCCCGGGGCAACAGCAGCTCACGCAGCTCGGCCTCGGCCCGGGCCTCGGCCCGGGCGGCCTCGGCCACCTCGGCCCGGAGGCCGGTGGCCTCGTCACCGGCGGACTCGCCGAGCAGCTCCGTCGCCGCCGCCGCGTCCGCGCGCGCGGACCGCCAGCGTTCGAGCGCGTCGACCACCTGACCCAGCGCGCGGTACCGGCGGGTCGTGGCGACGTAGCGGTCGCGGTCGGCGACGACCTCGGGATCGGCCAGCAGGTCCCCGCAGGCGGTGAACTCCTGTTCCATTGCCTCGAGCCGGGCGAGTACGGCGGGTTCGATCACGGCGGTCCGCCGTCCTCGGTCTCCCAGGGGGCGCGGACGCCGGTCTCCCAGGGGGCGCAGACGCCCAGCAGCTCGGCCCCGTCGACGACCAGCTCGGCCAGGCGCACGGTGCTGGGCAACAGGTCGCGTTCGGGCACGACCAGGACCAGTCGGGCCCCCGGGGACCGGACCGCCCGGGTGTCGGCGGCGACCGGGACGAACGCCAGGTCGGCGCCGACCGAACAGACGACGACGACCGGTCCACCATCGGGCGCCTCGCCGGTCGCCGCAGCCGGGGCGGAGTCACGCACCCCGTCGCGGGCCACGGTGGTGGCACAGGCCCGCAGCGAGGCCATCCCGATCCGTTGGGGGTCGTCGAGCAGCGACCGGCGGAGCCACCGTTCCCGGGCGAGGAGCGCCAACGGATTCGTCGGGTCCTCGGGCCGGCGCTGCGAGCCGACCTGTTCGACCACTCGGGCCAGGGCCGCCTCGGGCCCCTCACCAGCCCGCACGGCTGCGGTGGCATCACGGTCGAAGCGTCCGACGCCGGTCTCGACGTGAACCAGGCCGTCACCGCCGAGGTCCGCGGGCCAGCGCACCAGACGGGCCACCTCGAGTCCGAGCAGCTCGCCGGTCACGACGCCGTGTTCCTCGACGACCTCGAGGCCCGCGGCCTCGAGCAGGGCCCGGAGCGTCGGATCATCGGCCCCGGGCCCACCGGGGTCGGACGGGACGGCCCCGGTCCCACCGGGGTCGGACGGGACGGCGAGCCGGTGGGCGGTGGCGCCATCACGGAACCACACGTCGGTGTCGAGGGTGAAGTGCGAGGCCCAGCGCCGGGCGTACGTCGCCGCCTCCTCCGGGGCTCCCCCCGACGTCGTGGCGTCCACGAACAGACGGAGCCGGTCGGCGCCCTGCCGGTCGGCCCACAACAGGGCGCCGGCGACGACGCCCGGGGCTCCGGACTCGATGAGCACCTCGGCCCGGTCCCCGATCAGGACGGCGGCGGCCACCGGACCGGCGGCCAGCACGGTGGACGGGTCGGGTCCGGTCCCGTCGACCGACCGGAGCAGGCCGACGAGGGCTGCGGCCCGCAGCGCGCGGCGTCGGTCCTCGCTGACGGCCACCTGGGTGGGCCGCGGTGCGATCAGGACCCGGCGTCGTCGGCCGGGGTGGCGTCGTCGGCCGGGGTGGCCTCGGCGGGTGCGGGGGCCGAGGCCTTGCGGCGGCGGCCGTAGCGGCGCTCGAAGCGCTCCACCCGGCCGGCGGTGTCGACGATCTTCATCTGACCGGTGAAGAACGGGTGGGTGAACGCCGAGATCTCGACCTTGGCCAACGGGAACTCCTGCCCGTCGGTCCAGGTGGTCGTCTCGGTGGTCTCGATCGTCGATCGGGTCAGGAAGGTGTCACCGGACGAGGTGTCCTGGAACACCACGTAGCGGTAGTCGGGGTGGATGCCGGACTTCATGGTTCACTCCGTGTCGGATCCCGGTTTCCGTGCGGGACCCTGGTCGTGGGGCGTCGATCAGTATGGCCGTGGCGGGCCGGACCGCGCCATGTGGGACGGGCTTCGGCCCGGAGCGCCCGGCTTCGGCCCGGAGCGCCCGGCTTCGGCCCGGAGCGCCCGGCGTCACCCGGCTTCAGCCCGGGATGCTGGGGGCCTTGCCGATCTCGGCCAGGAACTGGTCGTTGCTGGGGAAGGTCCGCATCCGGTCGATGAGGAGCTCCAGCCCGGCGCCCGGGTTGCCGTCCCCGGCCAGGCCCGACAGCACCCGCCGCAGTTTCCAGACCTGCTGGAGCTGCTCCCGTTCGAAGAGCAGCTCCTCGTGCCGGGTCGACGACGCGTCCACGTCGATCGCGGGGTAGATCCGCTTCTCGGCGGCTCGGCGGTCCAACCGGAGCTCCATGTTGCCGGTGCCCTTGAACTCCTCGAAGATCACCTCGTCCATCTTCGAGCCGGTCTCGACGAGCGCGGTAGCCAGGATCGTGAGCGACCCGCCCTCCTCGACGTTGCGGGCCGCGCCGAAGAACTTCTTCGGCGGGTAGAGGGCACCGGTGTCGATGCCGCCCGACATGATCCGACCCGTGGCGGGTGCGGCCAGGTTGTAGGCGCGGGCCAGTCGGGTGATGCCGTCCAGGATGATGACGACGTCCCGGCCGTCCTCGACCATGCGCTTGGCCCGCTCGATGGCGAGCTCGGCGACCTTCGTGTGCTCGTCGGAGGGGCGGTCGAAGGTCGACGCGAGCACGTCGCCGCGGACGGAGCGGCGCATGTCGGTCACCTCCTCGGGGCGCTCGTCGACGAGCAGCACCATCAGGTGCACCTCGGGGTTGTTGTGCTCGATCGACTGGGCGATGGTCTTCATCACGGTCGTCTTGCCGGCCTTCGGCGGCGAGACGATCAGGCCGCGCTGACCCTTGCCGACGGGGGCGATCAGGTCGATGATCCGGGAGGTCATGTCCTGGGGGGCGTCGTCGCGCTCCAGACGCAGCTTGGAGTCCGGGAACAGCGGGGTCAGGTCCTCGAACCGGGGCCGCTGGCGGGCCTGCTCCGGGTCGACGCCGTTGACCGAGTCGACCCGCAGCAACGCGCCGTTCTTCTCGTTGCGCGTCGCGGGCCGCCCGGCACCGACGAGGTGGTCACCCTTGCGCAGGCCGAGCTGGCGGGTCTGCTTCTGCGACACGTAGAGGTCGTCACGACTCGGGAGGAAACCCTTCACCCGCAGGAACCCGAAGCCCTCGTCGCGGAGGTCCAGGTAGCCGGACACCTCGACGGGCTCGCCGTCCCACTGCGGCTCCGGACCGTCCTCGACGCGCTCCCGGTCCCCGCCCCGGTTCCGGCCGCGACGCCGACGGCGTCGGTTGCCGGACTCGGGCTGGTCGCCGTCGCCCTGCTGACGCTGCTCGCCCTGCTGACGCTGCTCGCCCTGCTGACGGCCGCCGCGACCCCGGTCGCCGGCGCCGTCGCCGGTACCTGGGCCATCACCCGGGCCGACGTCGCGACCCCGCCCCGCGGGCCGACCGCCCGCGTCGGATCCGCGGTCGACCTCGTCGGCGGCCGCACCCTCGGCGTCAGCCTGCGGAGCGTCCCCGGCTCCGGACGGTGTCGTGTCGCCAACGTCGGTTGCGACCGACTCGACGGGCGCGGTGGCGGCCGATGCGGCGGCCGAGCCGTTGGTCGGGGCACCGTCGCCGGCACCGACCAGGTCGAGGATCATCCCGATGATGTCGGCCTTGCGGGTGCGGCTGGTGGGCTTGCCCCCCAGCGTGGTGGCGATGGTCGCCAGTTCGGCCCGGTCCTTGCGTTCCAGGCTCTCCAGATCGATGGCGTCGAGACTCACGTGTCCCCTGTTCGGTTCGTCGGCCGGCCTCGGGGGCCGGCGGTTCAGGTGTGGTCCGGTCGGAGGACCGGTGGGACCGGCCGGGACCCGAGGGAACGGGGTTCGACCGGGCGGCGCTCGAGCGGATTCCACTCCAGGGTGACTGCGTCGAACCGGGAGGGGGCCGACACCTTGATGACCGGTACGACAGACGGGGGATCGATGATTCGGTGTCCCCCGCCGCCCATCGGCTCGGTGCCTGAGCGACCCCTGCACCTTAGCCGCCACCACCCGCCGGGACAACCACCGGCGATGCGGACCGTCAGGACAGCCGGGAGCGCAGGAGTTCCTGGATCTGGACGAGGTCGGCCGGGACGTGGTCGACGCGCTCGGGCCGCTCGAAGAGATCGGCGAGCCTCGCCGGCAGCTGCGGCCGCAGACCGGTCGCCGCCTCGACCGCATCGGGGAACTTGGCCGGGTGCGCCGTGGCCAGGCAGACGACGGGCACGTCGGGGTCGTCGAGCGGACCACCGTCTGCGAGTCGCTCGGCGACGCCGATGCCGACGGCGGTGTGCGGATCGACGAGCAACCCCAGACGATGGTGCACCTCACGGATCACCCGACCCGCCTCCTCGTCGTCGAGCCGTCCGCAGTCGAACCCGCGGCGGAGCTCGGCGAGCACCGTGGCGTCGACCGTCACCGAGCCGTCGGAGCGGAACCGACCCAGGAGCTCCGCGATCGCCCGGCCGTCACGGCCGAGCACCTCGAAGAGGAGTCGCTCCAGGTTCGACGAGACCTGGATGTCCATCGACGGGCTCGTCGTCGGCACCACCTCTGCGAGCGACATCGTGCCCGAGGTGAAGAACCGGGTGAGCACGTCGTTGCGGTTGGAGGCCACCACGAGCCGGTCCACCGGGAGGCCACCGCGAGCGGCCACCCATCCGGCGAGCACGTTGCCGAAGTTGCCGGTCGGGACCACGAAGCTCACGGGCCCGTCGTCATCACGGACCGCGAGGTGCGCCGTCACGTAGTAGGTCACCTGGGCCATCACGCGGGCCCAGTTGATGGAGTTCACCGCCGACAGGTGGACCTCCTCCCGGAAGGGTGCATCGGCGAACGCCGCCTTCACCAGGTCCTGGCAGTCGTCGAAGGTTCCCGGGACCGCCACGGCGTGCACGTTCGACGCCGTCAACGTCGTCATCTGGCGACGCTGCACCTCTGAGGTCCGTCCGTCGGGGAACAGGATGAAGGTGTCGACCCGGTCCAGTCCGGCGCACGCGTCCATGGCGGCCGAACCGGTGTCGCCCGACGTGGCCCCCAGGACACAGATGTGTCCGTCACGCGCCGCGAGCACGTGGTCGAACAGCCGTCCGACGAGCTGGAGCGCCACGTCCTTGAACGCGAGCGTCGGTCCGTGGAACAACTCGAGCAGGTGCAGCGGCGCGCCCGAGGCGAGCTCGCCGAGCGGCACCACCGGGCAGACCTCGGGGACGTCGAAGGAGGCGTAGGCGTCGGCCACGATCCGCTCGTAGGCGACGCGGTCGACGTCGCCGGCGACGAAGGGCCAGGTGACCTCGACCGCCACGCGGTCGAAGGGCAGCCCGCGCAGGTCCGCCAGCGGCGGCAGTTCGGGCCACTCGACGGGGACGTAGAGGCCGCCGTCGGGGGCCAGTCCGGCGAGCAGCACGTCCGCGAAGCCGAGCTCCGTGTCGTCGCCCCGCGTGGAGACGTAGCGCACGGCTCAGCCCGCGCCGACGACGCGGATCACCGAGTCCACCGAGCGCACCACGTCGAGCGAGCGGAACTCCTCGAGCGTCGCCTGCACGTCCGCCTCCCGGGCGACGTGCGTGATGAAGACCAGGCGGGCCGCCGGGTCGGCGTCCGGCGCGGCGTCGGCCGCCTCCACCTGCTCCATCGACCGGATCGACACGTCGTGGGCGCCGAAGACCCCGGCGACGTTGGCCAGCACACCCGGACGGTCCACCACCTCGACGGCCAGGTAGAACGCGGAGCTGAGTTCCGACTGCGGCCGGAACCGGGCGGGACCGAACGACCCGAGCGAGGCGTGCGTCCCCTTGGCCAGGTTGACCGCGGCGTCGATCACGTCGCCCAGCACGGCGGAGCCCGTGGGCAGTCCACCCGCCCCGCGGCCGTAGAACATCAAGTCGCCCACCGCGGAGCCCTCCACGAACACGGCGTTGAAGCTGTCGCGAACAGCGGCGAGCGGGTGCGCGTCGGGCACCATCGCCGGGTGCACCCGGACCGCCACGGTCCCATCGTCGAATCGTTCGGCCACCGCCAGCAGCTTCAGCTGGTAGCCCAGGCGTCGGGCGGTCGCGATGTCGTCGGCGGTGAGGCCCGAGATCCCCTCGTGGTGGACGTCGGCCGCCCGCACCCCGACTCCGAACGCGATCGACGCGATGATCGCCGCCTTGGCACCGGCGTCGAACCCCTCGACGTCGGCGGTCGGATCCGCCTCCGCGTAGCCGAGCGCCTGGGCCTCGGCCAGCGCCTCGTCGTAGCCCCACCCCTCCTCGGTCATCTTGGTGAGGATGTAGTTGGTGGTGCCGTTGATGATGCCGACCACCCGGAACACGTCCTCGCCGACGAGCGACTCGCGCAGCGGTCGGACGAGCGGGATGCCACCCGCGACGGCGGCCTCGAACAACAGGTCGACCCCGCAGCGGTCGGCGAGCTCGAAGAGTTCCGCGCCGTGCGCGGCGAGCAGCTCCTTGTTGGCGCTCACCACGGGCCGGCCGGCCTCGAGCGCCGCCGAGGTCAGCTCCAGCGCCGGGTCGATCCCGCCGACGACCTCGACGACCAGGTCGACGTCGTCCGCGGTGACGACCGCGGCGGTGTCGTCGGTGAGCACCGAGGCGTCGAGCGGTAGGTCACGGTCCCGGGCGGTGTCGCGCACCGCCACCCGGGTGACGACCAACCGGACGCCGGTGCGGGCCGCGATCTCGTCCGCCCGTTCGGCGATGAGGCGGACGAGTGAGCCGCCCACCGTCCCGCACCCGAGGAGGCCGAGCCGGACGGTGCGCTCCGATCCGGCTCCGGCATCGCTGTCGCTGGTGGTCGCTGGTGCAGGCACCCCGACACGCTACCGACCGGCGGGACGAGCGGTGGACCCGGCTCCGGACCCCCTGCGGGATGCTCAGCCGAGGTCGGTGGCGAGCAGGTCGTCGATGGTCTCGCGGCGCACCACCAACCTGGCCCCGCCCCCACGGACGAAGACCACGGGCGGCCGGAGCACCTTGTTGTAGTTGGACCCCATCGAGTGCCCGTAGGCACCCGTCACCGGCGTGGCCACGATGTCGCCCACCGCCAGGTCGGCCGGCACCGCGCCGTCCCGGACGAGCAGGTCGCCCGACTCGCAGTGCTTGCCGACGAGCCGGATCGGGAGGTTGCGTCGCGACGACGCGGCCCGGGGCAGGAACGTCTCGTACCCGCTCCCGTAGAGCACCGGTCGGGGGTTGTCGCTCATGCCGCCATCGACCGCGACGTAGGTCCGGACGCCGGGGATGAACTTCACGGTGCCGACCGTGTAGAGCGTGACCGCCGCCGACGCGACGATCGCCCGGCCCGGCTCGGCCGACACCGCCGATCGGATGCCCTCCTCCCGGCAGGTCGCCAGCACCGACTCGCCCCACGACCGGAGGCTGGGGGCCCGCTCGCCCGCCACGTAGGCCACGCCCAGGCCACCACCGACGACGAACTCCGGCAGGTCGGCGTCCCGGACGAACGGCGCCACGGTGCGGAGGCCCTCGGCGAAGTTCCCGACGCTGAACACCTGGGAGCCGATGTGGAGGTGGATCCCGACCAGGTCGACCGCGGCGGAGGAGGCGGCCCGTTCCAGGGCGTCGGCGGCCTGGCCGGTCGGGAGCGGGAAACCGAACTTGGAGTCGAGCACCCCCGTCTGGACGTGCGTGTGGGTGTGGACCTCGATGCCCGGGTTCACCCGCAGCAGCACGCTCGGCCGCGGCCCGCCGGCCGCGACGAGCGCCTCGATCCGGTCGAGTTCGTCGAGGGAGTCGACGATGATCCGGCCCACCCCGGCGGTCAGCGCCAGCGCCAGCTCCTCGGTGGACTTGTTGTTCCCGTGCAGGACGAGCCGGCCCGCCGGCACGCCCGCCGCCAGGACCACCGCCAGCTCGCCACCGGTGGCCACGTCCAACCGCATGCCCTCGTCGTGGGCGAGCCGGGCCATCGCCCGGCACAGGAACGCCTTGGTGGCGTAGACGGCGCCGTCGGGACCGAACACGTCGACGGCCTCGGCGCATCGGGCGCGCAGGTGGTCCTCGTCGTAGACGAACAGCGGGGTGCCGAACTCGTCGGCCAGGTCGAGCAGGTCGCAGCCGCCGATGCTGAGGCGGCCGTCGCCGTCGATCACCGCCGTGTCGCTCAGGAGCGCCGGGTCGAGCGGTGCGGGGTCCAGGAGTGGCGGCTCGTCGTTCACGAGGCCCACCGGTTCACATCCGCTCCGGAGCCGAGGTGCCGAGCAGACCGAGCCCGGCGCGCAGGCCCGTGCCTGCGGCCACGGCCAGCCACCAGCGGGCCTGCCGCAACGGCTCGGGCGTGTCGGGGGACAGCACCGGGCAGTCGTGGTAGAAGCCGTGGACCGCCGAGGCCAGCTCCCGCACCCAGGTCGTGACCTTGTGCGGTGCCCGCTCACGGGCCGCGAGCAGCACCACCTCGCCGAGGACCTCCAGGCTGCGCATCACCTCGAGCTCACGCTCGTGGACCAGCACCGACAGGTCGACCTCGTCGAGCGGTCGGCGCTCCAGGCCTCGCTCGGCGGCCACGCGGTCGATGGAGAGCAGACGGGCGTTGGCCATCTGGACGTAGAAGACCGGGTTCTCGACCGACTGGGCGGCGACCAGGTCCAGGTCGACGGTCTGGGGCGAGTCGACCGACTGCAGCAGGTAGGTGAGCCGCACGGCGTCGGCGCCGACCTCGTCGATCAGGTCCCGAAGCGTGATCAGATCCCCGGACCGCTTGGAGATCCGCACCTCCTGGCCGCCGCGCTCGAGTCGGACGAGCTGGGTGATGACGACCTCGAACGCCGCCGGGTCGTGCCCGAGCGCCTCGATCGCGGCGCGCATGCGTGGCACGTAGCCGTGGTGGTCCGCCCCCCAGACGTCGATGAGCAGGTCGTAGCCGCGGGCGAACTTGTCACGGTGGTAGGCGATGTCGGGCAGCAGGTAGGTGACCTCGCCGTCGGACTTCACCAGCACCCGGTCCTTGTCGTCGCCGAAGTCGGTGGAGCGCAGCCAGACGGCTCCGTCGGCGTCGTCGACGACGCCGCGCTCACGCAGGTCCGCCAACGTCGTGTCGATCGCACCCGTCTGCACCATGCGACGTTCCGAGAACCAGTCGTCGAAACGCACGTCGAGCGCCTCGAGCACCTCCTCCTGGTCGAGGAGCGCGCGGGCCTCGCCCCAGGTCAACGGGGCGGCCTCCGCCGGCATCTCGGCGGCCCACTCGGTGATGTACGCGCCGCGGTACCCGTCCTCGGGCGGCTCCTCGCCCGCCGCCCGGGCCGCGAGCGACGCGGCGAACACCTGCATCTGCACGCCCCGGTCGTTGACGTAGAACTCCTCGTCGACCTGGTGGCCGACGGCCCGCAGGATCCGGGCGAGGCTGTCGCCGTAGACGGCGCCCCGGGCGTGGCCGGCGTGCACCGGACCGGTGGGGTTGGCCGAGACGTACTCGACCAGCACCCGGCGGCCGGCGCCGACGTCACTGGTCCCCCACGAGGCTCCGGCGGCCACCACCGCCCGGACGACCTCGTGCAACCACGCGGTGTCGAGTCGGAAGTTGACGAATCCCGGTCCGGCGACCTCGACGTCGACGACGTGGCGGGGCGGTTGGGCGCGCAGCCGGTCGACGAGCTGCCCGGCCAACTCGCGGGGCGGGCGACCGGCCGCCTTCGCCGAGACGAGCGCCACGTTGGAGGAGAAGTCGCCGTGCTCCCGCCGCGCCGGACGCTCCAGTTGGATCTCCTCGGGCGGTGGCACCCCCAGCGCCTCCAGGGCGTCCCGGAGTGCAGGGATCAGCACGTCACGCATGGAGCGGCGATCGTACCGTGGGCCCGTCGGACCCCCGGCATCGGTTGACGGCTGCGGGGCGTCTCCGGGGCGCGCGCTAGGGTCGACCTCCGCCACCCCGTCGAACGGGGTCGCTGCCCTCGTAGCTCAGGGGATAGAGCATCGGCCTCCGGAGCCGTGTGCGCAGGTTCGAATCCTGCCGAGGGCGCCACCGACGACTCCGCCGGGTTCACCCCGGCGCTCGGCCGGGTGTAGCGTCCCGACCCGGATGACCACGTCCGAACGGCCCGAGACGACGACCGATGCCGGGCCCGGCGTCGCAGCCGATGGCGACCGTGGAGGCCACGGAGGTGGAGACCACGGAGGCCCGGGGGGTCGCCGGACGACCGCCGGCATGGCCGCGCTGTCGGTCGCGGCGCTCGGCATCGTGTTCGGCGACATCGGCACGAGTCCGCTGTACGCGTTCCGGGAGACCTTCGAGCACCACTCGATCCCGGTCGACGAACCCAACGTCCTGGGCGTCTGCTCGTTGATCCTGTGGTCGTTGATCCTCGTCGTCTCGGTGACGTACGTCGTGTTCATCCTGCGGGCCGACAACCGGGGCGAGGGCGGGATCCTGGCGCTGACGTCGCTCGTCGTGGGGGGCGACACGAGCCCCCGGATCGGCCGGAAGCTGCTCGCCCTGTTGTTCTTCGGCCTGTTCGGCATGGCGTTGCTCTACGGCGACGGGATCATCACC
>CAIYGQ010000209.1 GCA_903925745.1 uncultured Actinomycetes bacterium
TACCGGATCGATCCGGACGGGCCGAACCTCGAGTGGGTGCTCGACCTGCCGTCCCGCGGCGACTGTGCGTTCACCGCCGTGGTCGAGGAACCGGACGGGTCGCTGCTCGTTGCCGACTACAGCTCACCGGCGGGCGCAGGTGACGTGGCGTGGATCCGCGGCCAGCTGCGACCGACGGGAATCGCGCTCCACCGGCTCACCCGCAGCGATCTGCGGCCCTGACGCGCGACCTGTGCGCGCGCTGGAGCCACGGATCGTTAGCTGCCGGCCAGGTCGCGGCGTTCGAACACCGGGACCGCCACGCCGACGGCCACGAGCGCGACCAGCGGCATGAGGACGGCCAGGCCCGGCAGGGACGGCCCGATCGGACCGTCGACGATGGCCTGGTACACCGGCGACAACCACCGGTAGGGCCGGTCACCCTCCACCAGCTGGCCGACCAGGTAGAGCAGGTACGCCGCCACCGCGAGCCCCCCGGTGACCGCCAGCGCGATGCTGCGGCGACCCGATGCGGCCCCCACGGCGATCGCGACGGCACCGAACTCAGCGCCCAGGAGCGACACCAGGAACGACGCCCGGGCGGCGGGGACGACCCCCACGTCCATGCCGGCGGCGATCGAGCCGAGGAGGATCGCGACCCACAGCACCACCCCGAGCACCGCCACGCCGACGACCATGGCGGCCGCCTTCTGCACCAGGATCGACGTGCGCGTGGCCGGCGTGACCGCCACCAGCTCGAGCAGGCCGTCCTGTTCCTCGCCTGCGACCAGACGTGCACCCCGGCCGATGCCGTAGACGACGAAGATCGCCGGGAGCACGATGCTGAACAGCTCCCCGTTCAGGAACCCGGTGCCGGTTCCGTAGTCCGCGACGTTGAAGGCCTCCTTCAACGGTTCCGGGTACTGCGCCAGGAGCGCGTCGATGTTCATCGACTGCATCGACGGCCAGATGGCGGCCATCACCCAGACGGTGAGCGCCACGCCGACGCTCCAGCCGATCAGGCCGTGGCGCATCCCGTACAGGGACCGACCGAACGTGGTGCGGAACATCAGTCCCCCTCGTACAGGTGGAGGAACACGCCGGCCAGGTCGACCTCGTCGGCGACGACCCGCTCGATGCCCCACGGCGCAGCGAGGCGGAACAACGCCGCCATCGACCCCTCGACGACGACCTCGACCCCGCCGTCGGACGGCTCGGCGGAGCGGACCCCATCGGTGGCGCGCAGCGCGACCAGGTCGGCGGGGGAGTGGGTGGTGAGCACGAGACGCCGTCGGGTGCGCTCGACCAGGTCGGCGACGCTCGTCGTGGCGACCAACCGGCCGTCCCGCACGACCGCGACGACGTCGGCCACGTCCTCGACCTCGCTCAGCACGTGCGAGCTCAGGAACACCGTGCCGCCCCGGTCACGGGTGGCTCGCAGCAGGTCCAGGAACGTCCGCTGCACCAGCGGGTCGAGCCCCTGGGTGGGCTCGTCGAGCACGAGCAGTTCCGGTTCGTGCATGCAGGCCTGGACGATCGCGACCTTCTGGCGGTTGCCGTGCGACAGGGTGCCGATCCTGCGGTTCACGTCCAGGTCGAAGCGTTCGACCAGGTCGTCACGCACCGCCGGATCCACCCCGCCCCGCAGCGAGGCCAGGTGGTCCAGGTACTGTCGGGCGGTCAGGTCCGGGTCGATCGACACGTCACCCGGCAGGTAGCCGACCAGACGGTGCACCCGTCGTCGTTCGCGGACGACGTCGTGTCCGAGCACGTGGGCGGTGCCCGAGGTCGGCCGGAGCAGGCCGAGCAGCAACCGGATCGTCGTCGACTTCCCGGCACCGTTGGGGCCCAGGTATCCGAAGATGCACCCGCGTGGGACCTGCAGGTCCAGCCGGTCGAGGGCCACGGTGTCACCGAACCGTTTGGTCAACCCACGGGTGTCGACGACCGGTCCGTCCTCGGGTGGCGGCGCCGTCCGGTCGGCCGCAGGAGCGGTCGTTCCCACCCGGTCACGCTACCGACCACGGTGGCGGCCGCGACCGGGTGTGACCTTCGGCCCGACGTCCCGACGACCCTTCGGGTCCGGTCCCGGGGCGGTCCCCGGCGACCGCGGCCGGGTTCGGTTCAGGCCGGACCGGGGCGGCAGACCATCTGGACGGCGTGGTACTCCCAGCCGATGGACGGGTCCCTGCGGGCGAGGTCCAGATCCGCCTCGAGCGCCACCAGCTCGGACTCGTGGACGGCTCCGGCGGCGATCATGGTGCGTGCGCCGGAGGCGAGCAGGTCGGCGATGTAGTCGATCAGGACGCCGCGGCGGTCCGGATCGGACCTGGAGGCGACGACGGCGACGTCACGTTCGTCGAGCACCTCGGCGCCGGCGTCGCCGGCGATCCGGGCCAGCCGTCGGCCGACGACGGGGTCGCCGCCGCCGTCCCGCTGGACCCGGTTGAACCGTTCCCACCACTCGCTGATCGCCGGGAGCGGGGGGTCGAAGGCGAAGGAGTCGTTGTCCACCTCGGTGCACACGAGCGTGCCGCCGGGACGCAGCACCCGGAGCGCCTCGCCGACGACGGCATCCGGATCGGGGACGTGCTCGAGGACCCAGATGGTGACTGCCTGGTCGACGGAATCGTCGGGGAGCGGCAGTCGGGAGGCGTCCGCCCGGATCACACCGGCGATGCCGCCGATCCGGCGACGTGCAGCGGCCGCATGCGTCGGCGAGAGCTCGACGCCGATCAGTTCGAGGTCGGGTCGACGCCGGTGGACCTGGTCGAGCTCGGCACCGACACCGCAGCCCAGCTCCAGCAGCCGCCCGTGCTCGATCAGCGGGAGATGCTCGAAGACCGGTCCGGCCAGGACCTGCGCCTGGTTCCAGAGCCGCTGCTCCTCCTCGGTCCCGAATCCGTGGATGTAGTCGTTCACGGCGCCCGACCCTACGCAACCCCGACCGGGGGATCGCGCCGTCTCCGCGCCACCCGCCGGGGTCACGCCCCGGGGTCGGGGTCGCGCCCGTGCGGCCGCGCCCGGGGTGACACCCGGAACGTCTGGAGGTCCCGACCCACGGTGACCGGACCGGTGAAGCCGCCGTCGCGCAGATCCTGGGCGAACCCGAACTCCTGCTCCGGTGACGACGGTGCCGGGATCAGGTGGGTGAGGACGACGTGGCCGACGCCCGCCCGTTCCGCCAGGCCGCCGAGCGCCACCGTGTCGGCGTGGTAGGCGGTGATCCTCTCCAGCACGGTGCCGGCGATCGTCGGGGCCATGGCGGTGGTCCGGCACGCCTCGTGGACGAGCACGTCGGCCCCGGCCGCGAGCGACTCGACCTCCGCACAGACCCGCGTGTCCCCGGAGACGACGACCACCCCCGCAGGCGTCGTCACGCGGTAGGCGACGGCGTCGGGCACCGGCTCGTGGTGGACCCCGACGGCCTCGACCACCACCCGGCCGGATGGGTCCGACCACACGATCCGGGCCCGGTCCGAGGGGACGAACGAGGTGCACTCCACCTGCGGTGGCTCGGCGCCGGTGTGCTCGACCCGCAGGCGGATGTCGTCGTCGAACGCCTCGAGCATCCGTTCGACGAAGCGGGTCGGAGCGCCGGCCGGGGCCACGATCTGCAGCGGACCACACGGATGGAGCTGCTGCAGCACCCAGCGTGTGATGGCGAGGTCGGCGAGGTCGGCGACGTGGTCGCTGTGCACGTGGGTCAGGAACACGGCGTCGAGCCGCTCGGGTCCGGATCCGGCATCGGCCAGGCGGACCGCCGCGCCGCGGCCG
This sequence comes from uncultured Actinomycetes bacterium, assembly GCA_903925745.1. Taxonomy (GTDB): domain Bacteria; phylum Actinomycetota; class Acidimicrobiia; order Acidimicrobiales; family Microtrichaceae; genus SXMI01. The sequence goes on from CAIYGQ010000209.1 coordinate 3,757, forward strand.
GCGTCGATGAGCAGGGCGACGTCGTCGTGGCGGACCAGGACCCCGGCCCCGGCCCGACCGGGCGCCGGGTGCGGCACCCCCGTGCCGGTCAACGTGACGACCAGTTCGCCGACGGGTCCGGTCCCGTCGACACCACCTCGCCCGCCGGCTGCGAGCGCCGGGGCGACGCCGTCGACCGTGGGCAGTGCGTGGTCGTCGGTGGCGACGGCGGCCACCTGGCGGTCGGGCCGGACGAGGACCGCGTGCAGGTCACCCAGCACCGGTCGGGACCACTCGGAGTCGTCGATCCGGACGACCGAGGCGCCGATCCCGGTCCAGTCGTCGATGGCCCCACGGTCGCGATCCCGGGGTCCCGAACCGGCGTGGACCAGGACGGCCCAACCCCGGGGGAGGACCCGGTCGAACAGTTCCTCGTCCACCGACGTCCGCTCGGTGCGCCGACCGCGCCCCGGGGCGACCCGGTGCGGCTGGGGGAGCTGGTGGCCCACGAGCGGGTGGTCTCCGGCCAGCAGCCCGTGTTCCAGGTGAGGGAACGGGCGCCCGCCCCCGTAGCCGGCATCGGTGCCGACCCCGGCGTCGGAGCGGCCGGCGAGCTGATCGACCAGCCGACCCGCATCGACGGCGTGGGCCACCACCGCTGCGGCGTGCGGTCGCCGTTCGACGTCGTAGGAGTCGAGCAGGGATGAGTCGGCCCGGCCGGACTGCACCGCAGCGAGCTTCCAGCACAGGTTGGCGGCGTCGCGCAGGCCGGCGCAGAGCCCCTGGCCCAGGAAGGGGGGCATCTGGTGGGCGGCGTCGCCCGCCAACAGGACCCGTCCGGCCCGCATCGTCTCGGCCACCGTCGCGTGGAACCGGTAGACGACGGCACGCACGACCTCGACGTCATCCGGACCCACCCACGGCGACAGCAGGTCGCGGACCATCTCGTCGTCGACCACCTCGGGTGACTCGCCGTCCTGCAGCTGGAACTCCCAACGCCGGTAGGGGCCGTGGCCGGGCACGAAGGTGGCGGGCCGGACGGGGTCGCAGATCTGCTGGACCAACGTCGGCAGGTCCACGTCATCCCGCCGCACCCTGGCGTCGACGACCAGCCACTCCTGGTCGAAGCCCTGGTCGACGAGCGGGATGCCGAGCTGCCTGCGGACCGCACTCCCGGCACCGTCGGCCGCGACCAGCCACGATGCCCGACAGCGGGTGGGCGCGTCCGCCGGCCGACCCACGGGCCGGATGTCGGCCCACGTCCCGTCGGCGTCCTGGCCGACCGACACGACCTCGACACCGAGCCGCAACTCCACCCCGGCCGCGCCGGCGGCCCGCCGCAGGAATGCCTCGAGCTCGGGCTGGTGGAAGGCGGCGGCGGGGCAGTGTCCGAGCGGCCAGTCGATACCGGGTCCGTCGGGGTCGTCGGCGGGCAGTTCCACGCCGACGACCCGGGTGCGGTCCGGACCCAGGAACTCGCCGCCGCGCACGGTGGTCAGGATGTTCCGCAGGTCGTCGGTGAGTCCGATGCACTGCAGGATCCGCTGGACCTCGTCATCCATCACGATCGCCCGCGGCAGGTCGTGGACCACGGGGGACCGCTCGACGACCACGGCGCGCAGCCCCTCGTGGGCGGCGAGCAACGCCGTCGCCACGCCGACCGGCCCGCCCCCGACGACCAGCAGGTCGAGCGGGGGTGTCGTGTCGGGGCGGGTCGGACCCTCGACGCGGACGACCTGCATCGACTGCCCGGTCACGCGACGCAGGTGTTGTGCATCGTGCCGATGCCCTCGATGTACGAGGTCACCCGGTCGCCCGGTTCCAGGAACCGCAGCGTGGCGGCCCCGACCCCGTCGGGGGTGCCGGTGAAGATCAGGTCACCGGGATGGAGCGTGAGGATCGACGACAGGTAGGCGACCAGGTGGGGGACGTCGACCAGCAGGCTGGAGGTCCGGTCGTGCTGGCGGCGCTCGTCGTTGACCTCGCACCAGAGCTCCAGGTCGTCGGGGTCGTCGAACAGGTCGGGCGAGACGACCACCGGTCCGATCGGGCCGTAGGTGTCCCGGGACTTCCCCAGGTCGAAGTGGGCCGGTTGGGCGGCGAACTGGAGGGCCCGGTCGGACACGTCCTGGCCGACCGTGAGGCCGAGCACGTGGTCCCACGCCCGTTCGGCCGGCACGTTGCGGGCGGTGCGGCCGACCACGACGACGAGCTCGACCTCGTAGTCGGCCGCAGTCGACGCGAGCGACACGTCGTCGGTCGGCCCCACCAGGCAGCTGGGGAACTTCGTGAACACGACGGGCACCGTGGGCACGTCCATGCCCGACTCGGCGGCGTGGCTCCCGTAGTTGAGCCCGATGGCGAAGCAACTGCGTGGTTCGGGCACGGGCGGTCCGATCCGGGCGTCCCGGAACGATCCGTCGGCGGTCGAGGAGCCGAGGAGCCCGGCGGCGGTGGCGAGCGCGTCGGTGCCGGAGCGGACGGCGGTGGTCGGATCCGCTGCCAGGTCGCCGCCCGTGAGGCGCTCCAGGTCGTGCCAACCACCGTCGGGATCGACGAGCGCGGCTCGCCCGCCGACGTTGGCGAATCGGATGTTCACGTCGATGACCTCCCGGTGGGCCGGTTCGTGCGTCGGTTCGTGGAGTCGAGCGGAGCGCGGAGGACCATGCGCTCGATCAGGTCGGCGTGGGCGCGGACCGCTGCCGGGTCGTCGGCGGGCGATCCGGTCAGTCGCAGCGCCTCGGCGCTCGCGACGTAGCGGAGCGACGCGGCACCGACGACCGTGTGGAAGGCGACGGCGGGGTCCGTGGTCACGACGTCGTCCGGATCGACCGACGCCAGCAGCTCGGCGAACAGTCGGTAGCGGGGCGCGGTGTGGGTCCCGACGAGCCAGTCGAGCCGCTCCGACTCCGCCGAGCCCTCCTGGGCGACGATCCGGTTCAGCTGTGGCGTCGCTGCGGCGAACGTGACGAAGCACCGGAGCATCGTCCGCAGCGCCTCCAGCGGCACGGACTCGAGCGCGACCGGTTCCAGGTGGCGGTCCAGGTCCTCGAAGCACCGGTCGACCGCGGCGCGCCACAGGTCGTCCTTGGAGCCGAAGTGGTAGTGGACGAGCGGCTGGGCGACGCCGGCGCGCTCGGCGATGGCGCGTGTTCCGGCTCCGTCGAATCCGTGGTCGGCGAACTCCACGAGGGCGGCGGCGACGATCCTGTCGCGCGTGTCGCCCGAGCGGGCCTGGCGTCGGACGGGACGCGTCCCCGGTGCGTGTCGGTCGGGTCGCCGACTGGTTGACGTCGCGGGGGACACGTGGTTGATTATTGATCGTCCGATCAGGAAACGCAACCGGTCCGGGACCGGAGTTCGGAGCACGTCGTGGCCCTCCACCGCATCAGCCGGGTCGATCTGGCCGTTCCCGACGTAGCGGCGTCGTCGGCGTTCTTCACCGAGTTCGGTCTGCGGCCGGTCGGTGACGGGAGGTTCGCGACCCGTGACGGCGGCGAGCAGGTGGTGCTCACCCCGTCCCGCCACCGGGGCCTGCGGGAGCTCGTGCTCGCCGCCGAGGACACTGACGACCTGGATCGGGTCGGTTCGGCGCTCGCCGCTGCCGGTCTGGCCGTCGACCGGTCCGGGGGCGGGCTGGTGGTCGACGAGCCGGCGACCGGTGTGAGGGTCCGCCTGGAGGTGGCCGGACCGATCGAGGCTCCGCCGCCACCCGACGATCGCCGCAATGCTCCCGGCCGGATCGCACGCCGGGACGAGCCGGCCGCCCCGGTGGTCGCCGACGACCCGGTCCGACCGTCCAACCTGACCCACCTCGTGCTCGGTACGCCCGACCTGGAGGCGTCGCTCCGCTTCTTCCGGGACCTGCTGGGCTTCCGCATCAGCGACGAGGTCCCCGGAGTGATCGCGTTCACCCGGTGCGGCGAGGTCCACCACCAGGTGGCGCTGCAGCAGGCACCCGGGACGCTCCTGCACCACGTGGCCTTCGAGGTCGACGGGGTCGACGACGTCGCCCGGGGCGGGACGCGGCTCATCGACGCCGATGCAGGCCGCCACCTCTGGGGGTTGGGGCGTCACGCGATCGGGTCGAACTGGTTCTGGTACCTGCGCGAGCCGGGTGGCCACTTCGTCGAGTACGCCGCCGACATCGACCGTGTCGGAGCGCAGGAGGACTACCGGCCCGGAGACTGGTCGGGCCACGACGTCCTGTACGCCTTCGGCCCGCCGCCACCGCTCGAGTTCCTCGAGCCGGCCGACGCGGCCGAGATCCTGGCGGCACAGGCGGGCTGATGCGGTTCAGCTCCGGGCGGCGTCGACCAGTCGGGCCACGGCGTCCAGGTCGAAGGGGTCGCTCGTCATCACGATGAGGTGATCGGCCCCGGCGGCCACGTAGTCGTCCCAGCGCTGGTCGGTCGGCTCGATCGCCACCGTGCGCTCGATCTCGGCGGGGTCGCGGCCGACCCGTTCGCACCACTCGTCCAGCACGGCGTTGAGCTCGGCGAAGTGCTCGGGTGGTCCGAAGGTGTTCCAGCCCGTGGCCTGCTCGGCGACCAGCCGGAGCGTGACCTTGCGCCCGGACCCGCCGATCAGGATGGGGAGGTCGCCGACCGGTGGCGGGGTGAGCGCAGCGAGCCGCTGGCGGATGACTGGGAGGTCCCGCTCCAGGTCGGCCAGCCGGCCCCGGGCGGTCCCGAACTCGTAGCCGTACTCGTCGTAGTCCCGCTCGAACCAACCCGACCCGATGCCGAGGGTGAACCGACCGCCGCTGAGGTGGTCGATCGTGCGGGACATGTCGGCGAGCAGGTTGGGGTTCCGGTAGGAGTTGCAGGTGACGAGCGCCCCGAGCCGGACCCGATCGGTGCGGACGGCGGCCGCAGCGAGCAGCGTGTAGGCCTCGAAGTGCGACGCCGAGGGATCGCCGTACAGCGGGAAGAAGTGGTCCCAGTACCAGACCGAGTCCGCGCCGATTTCCTCGGCGGCGACGGCACCGTCGAGCAGTCGCTCGACGGTGGTGGCCTGGGGGTGGAGCTGGACGCCGACGCGGAAGGTGCTCATGGAGGCGACAACGCGCCGCCGCACGGCGCTATTCCGCCCGCCCACCCCGTTCTGAGGGTCGCGCGCGGGCACCGTGTCGCGCTGGAGAGCCGGAGATCCCTGGTGGAGTGGGGGGTCAGCCGGGAGGGTCGAGGGCGGCGGCGAACACGGCCATGACGTCGGCGCCGTGCTGGTCCACCCCGGAGCGACCGAACTGCAGCACCGACATGAGGACGGTGAGGATGATCGTGACGGCGCCGTTGCCGACCGCCTCGGCGTCCACGTCGCTGCGGACCAGTCCGGCGGCCTGATCGGCGCGCAGCTGTTCGACGACGGCCTTGCGCAGCTCGAGCATGGCGGGGATGTCCTGGACGCGGTCGGTGACCTCGGGCTCGAGGCCGGCCAGGACCCGACGGGCCAGCGGGTGGCGGTCGAGGGCGTCGATCAGCGTGAGCACCAGTTGCTCGCGCCACTGCGGGGGGCGGTCGTCACTCGTCAGGCGGACGAGGCCCTCCTCCATGACCGCGGCGGCGTCGTCGTCGAGCGCGGCGAGGAACAGGGCCTCCTTGTTGGCGAAGTAGGCGTACGGGACGGTGCCGCCGACGCCGGCGTCCCGGGCGACGTCGGCGACCGAGGTGGCGCGGTAGCCGTCCCGGCCGAAGCGGACGACCGCGGCGTCGAGCACGGCCCGGCGCGTCTGCTCACCCTTCGTCGTGGGTTGGTCCCGGTTCGGGGCGACGGCTGGATCGGACACGTGACGAGTGTAACAGACTTGAGAGGTTGAGTGATTCTCTCAATTCCTCTAGGGTGCGGGCATGGAGATCACGACCGAACCCCCGACCTCGGCGCCAGGGCGGAACGTCCCCACCCGGAGGGTGTCCTTCGAGGAGTCGCTCGCCGACCTGCCCAAGCACTACGCGGCCGATGACGACCTGATCCTCAGCCACTTCTTCGCCACGCTCTCGTCGGTGTTCCCCGACGGCGAGGAGTTCTTCGTGCGCTCCGTGCGCCACCACCGGGACCGGGTCGCCGACCCGGTGCTGCGTCGCCAGGTCGCCGGGTTCATCGGCCAGGAGTCGGTGCACGGCCGGGAGCACCGGGTGCTCAACGACCGACTCGACGAACTCGGCTACCCGACGAAGCGGTACGAGCGTCTGACCCGGTGGGGGCTGCGGACCCGGGAGCGGATCGCCCCGCCGATCGCCAACCTGGCCGCGACGGCGGCCATGGAGCACTTCACGGCCACGCTGGCCGAGCTGGCCCTGACCGACGCCGAGGCCCGTCGGCTGCCCGGCCCGGTGGTCGGTGACGTGTTCACCTGGCATGCGCTGGAGGAGTCGGAGCACAAGTCCGTCGCGTTCGACGTCTACCGGGCCGCCGGTGGATCGGAACGCATGCGGATCTGGACCATGAAGGCGATCCGGGTCGTGCTCGTCGTGTCGATGAGCGTGCTCACGATCCTGTCGCTCCTCGGGGACCGGGCGACCTACCGGCCGGGCCGGTTGCGTCGCAGCTGGCGGA
>CAIYGQ010000210.1 GCA_903925745.1 uncultured Actinomycetes bacterium
ATCGACGAGACCCACACGATCTGCGTCGGCCCCGGTGGCGCCACCCGCGCCTGGGGGCTCGAACCGGACCTGTTCGTCATCGGCAAGCCGATCGGCGGAGGCGTCCCCTGTGCGGCCTACGGCATGACCGAGGAGGTCGCGGCCGCAGTGTTGGACGCGGCGAGCGGAGAGGACGCCGACGTTTCGGGCATCGGGGGCACCCTCACCGCCAACCCCCTGGCGCTCGCGGCGGTGCGCGCCACGCTGGACGGCGCGCTCCGGGACGAGGACTTCGCCTTGAGCGTGCCGCTGGCCCAGCGATGGGCCGACGGTGTCCAGGGTGTGATCGACGACCACGGCCTCCCGTGGACCGTGCACCGGCTCGGCTGCCGGGCCGAGTACTGGGTCTGCCCGGCTCCCCGCAACGGCGGCGAGGCCGCCGCTGCGATCGACCACGACCTGGACGCCTTCCTGCACCTGTGGTGCCTGAACCGCGGCGTGCTCCTCACCCCGTTCCACAACATGGCGCTGTTCTGTCCGGCGCACACGGCCGCCGACGTCGACCTCCACACCCAGGTCTTCGCCGACGGGGTCGGGGCGCTCGTCACCGCCTGAGGTGCGGGGCGCCGGCGTCGAGCGGTCTCAGCCGCGTCGTTCGTAGCGGTCGGCCGGCGGCCGGCGGTGGTCGGTGGCCAGCCAGCCGAGGTCCCGCCAGACCGGCACCAGGTCGTGCCTCGCGGCGATCGTGCGGGCCAGTTCACGGGGGTCGCCTCCGTCGAGGGCGGCCCGGGTCCAGATCCGGCCCGAGCTCGACTCCAGGGTCACCTCGACGACCAGGCCTCCGGGCCCCCGCCGCAGGTCGATCGCAGTCACGGCCGCCTCCACCTCGCCGAATCCGTCAGGTGTCGTCCCCCGCACGACTCCCACGGAACCAGCCGGATTCCCCTCCCACCATGGGGAATTCCCCCATTCTTTCCTCCTTTCCGTTTCCTTGCCGGAGGAGTCGGGCCGACTGGAGGAATCGGGGGAGCCGCTCGAGGAAAACCGTCAGGTTCCGCCCGCCCGGACTCCTGCACCCCGAGGGACGACAGGTCCTACCGAGTACCTGGAGGGAGTCCAGTGCCTGCGAACAGCCAGTCCACCACGACCATCACGACCATCACGACCACCTCGACCGGCGGGGGAGGGAGCTCGACCGTCCCCGGTTCCCGTCCCACCCGGGTGATCGCAGCGCTCCTGGTGCTGCTCGCCACCCTGGGGGTCGTGCTGGCCGGGCCACCGCCGTCGGCGACGGCGGCCACGGCGCCGCCCCCGGCGCCGGTTCCGTCCGTCGCCAACGCCGGCGGATTCGTCAACGTCCCGGCGGTCCGGCTCGCCGACACCCGGGCGGCCGGCCCCAACCAGGGCTGCGTCACCGGCGTGAAGCGCCTGACGCTGCCGTCGTGGCTCGCGGACGCCGCCACCGTGAGCGCCCTGGTGGTGAACGTCACGGTCGTCGACCCGACCGCCGACGGCTTCCTCCGTCTGACCCCCGCCGGCTCACCGGTGCCCCGGTCGGTCCACATCAACTACTCGGCCGGCCGCAGCATCGCGAACCAGGTCACGATCCGTCCGACGGCCACCGCCCCGGCGGATGTGGTCCGCAAGCTCGACGTGTGGGTCTCCGGTGGCTGCCCGAACGTGCTGATCGACCTGGTCGGCCTGCACGCCCAGTTGGTCGGTGGTTCCGCCGCCACCGGTGGCCTGAGGGCCATCGAGCCCGCCCGCGTGCTCGACACCCGGTCGGCCGCTCCGTGCGTGGGTGCACCGCGCCGGGTGCAGGTCGCCGGCGTTGCGGGTGTCCCCGCCGAGGCCCGGTCGGTCGTGTTGAACGCCACTGCACTCGGTGCCTCCAACAGCGGTGCGGCCGTGGTCTCGCCCGTCTCGGTGGGTGCGCCCACCTCCGCCCCGCAGACGGTCCAGTACCGCCCCGCGGCGTCGGTCACCAATGCCGTGACGACCGCCCTGGACCCGACCGGTGGCCTGTGGATCTCGGCCACGTCAGGTTGTCCGAACCTGATCCTGGACGTGCTGGCCTGGCACTCGGGCGGCGACCTCCCGGCGACCGGTGGGTTCGTCGGTGTCACCCCCCGACGCCTGCTGGACACGCGGACCTCGGGTGGGTGCATCACGGAGGTCCGGAACCTGCGACTTCACGACATCCAGGAGGCCTCGGCGGTGTCGGTCGCGCTCAACGTCACGGTGGTGGATCCGCCCCGGAAGGGTTGGCTCACCGTCCACTCCGGCGGCGCAGCGGCACCGTCCGTCGCCTCGGTGCAGTTCGCCCCCGGCGAGCGGATCGCCCACGGTCTGACGGTGGAGCCGGGCTCGAACGCCTCCATCGACATCCGGTCCTTCGGCGGCGGCTGCACCCACGTGGTGGTGGACCTGGTCGGTACTTACGCTCCGCCCAGGGCGCTCGACGTCCAGGTCGGCGACCAGCACACCTGCGTCCGGGCTGCGGGCACGACCCTCCAGCTGCGCTGCTGGGGCAGCAACTCGATCGGACAGCTCGCCCAGGGGCCCGGGGTCACGGCGATGACGTCGCCGTCGACGGTCGCCATGGGCTCCGACCCACTGGCGCTGAGCCTCGGCGACGACCACACCTGCGCCGTGCTCGGGACGCTCGGCACGCCGGCCGGCAACGTGTACTGCGCCGGGGCCAACGAGTCCGGCCAGCTGGGCGACCCGACGGCCTGGAACCGGGAGTACACGCTCCGGGCGTCGACGTTCACCGGGGCGATCGCCGTGGCCTCCGGGCCCTCCCACACCTGTGCGATCGTTGGTGCCGACCGTCAGGTCCACTGCGTGGGTGCCAACGACGACGGCCAGGCGCCAGCGGTCGCGACCGTGCCGGCGGTGGCTCCGTCCCGTCCCCTCTACTGCAGCTTCCTGCCCTGCCTGGATGCATCGGGTCTGGGTCCGACCCCGCTGACCGGCGTCCGTCAGGTGGCGGTCGGTGGCCGGGCCTCGTGTGCGGTGCTCGACTCGGGTCGGGTCCGCTGCTGGGGTCGGGGCGTGATGGGTGACCCGACGCTCGGTGGGAGCGCCGAGTCCGTCGAGGTGCCCGGGGTCGCCGGCGTCATCGACCTGAGTGTCGGAGAGGACCATGCGTGCGCCGTCATGGTCGTCGGCCAGGTCTCGTGCTGGGGCAGCAACGGTCGGGGCCAGCTGGGTGTGGGGCCCGCGGTCGCCGCCAGCGGTCCCGTGGCGGTCAGCCTGCCGGGCTTCAGCGGACTGACCCGGGTCAGCGCCGGTGCGGCCCGGACCTGCGTGGTGGGTTCCATCTGGACGCCGGCTGGACAGGTCCCCCGGCTGGCGTGCTGGGGTGAGAACTCGACCGGGGCCATCGGCGATGGGACCACCACCGACCGCTGGACCCCGACGATCGTGCCGATCGCCGGACGCACCATGACCGCCGTCGACACCGGCACCTCCCACACCTGCGCCGTGGTCGACGACCGGGTCCAGTGCTGGGGTGCCAACACGAACGGGCAGCTGGGCAACGGCACCCGGTCCGGCTCCCCCTGGCCCGTGACCGCCCTCGACTGAGGCGGGGCCGGGGGCGTGAGCCCTACCATGCGTTCGGGTGCACCCGGGTGGGTGTGCCGGGTGTGAGTCCTGAGGGGGCCGAGATGAGCGAACCGATGCGCTACCAGCTGACCGACGACGAGTTGCCGACCACCTGGTACAACCTGGTCGCCGACCTGCCGGAGCCACCGCCGCCGGCGTTGCACCCCGGGACGCTCGAGCCCGCCGGTCCCGAGGACTTCGCACCGCTGTTCCCCATGGACCTGATCATGCAGGAGGTGACCCAGGACCGGTTCGTGGAGATCCCCGGTGAGGTGCTCGACGTGTACCGCCTGTGGCGGGCGACTCCGCTGCACCGGGCCCGTCGGCTGGAGGCGGCGCTCGAGACGCCGGCCCGCATCTACTACAAGTACGAGGGCACCAGCCCGGCCGGCTCGCACAAGCCAAACACGGCGGTGCCGCAGGCGTACTACAACGCGAAGGCCGGCGTCCGGAAGCTGACCACCGAGACGGGTGCCGGCCAGTGGGGGACGGCGCTGTCGTTCGCGTGCCAGATGTTCGGGCTCGAGTGCGAGGTCTGGCAGGTTCGAGCCAGCTACGACCAGAAGCCGTACCGCCGGGCGATGATGCAGGCGTTCGGCGCCACGGTGCACCCGTCGCCGTCCGATGTGACCGAGTACGGACGGTCGTTGCTCGCTGCGGATCCGAACAACCCGGGCTCGCTCGGTATCGCGATCTCCGAGGCCGTGGAGGTCGCCGCCCAGGACCCCGAGGTCCGCTACGCCCTCGGCTCGGTGCTGAACCACGTGCTGATGCACCAGACGGTGATCGGTGAGGAGGCGCTGTTGCAGATGGCGAAGGCAGGGGACACGCCCGACCTGATCATCGGCTGCACGGGTGGTGGGTCGAACTTCGCCGGGCTCACGTTCCCGTTCCTGCGCGAGAAGCTCGCCGGGAACATCTCGCCGACGATCCGGGCGGTCGAGCCGGCGGCGTGCCCGTCCCTGACCCGTGGGGTGTACGCGTACGACTTCGGCGACACCGCCGGGATGACCCCGCTCATGAAGATGCACACGCTCGGACACGACTTCATCCCCGATCCCATCCACGCCGGTGGGCTGCGCTACCACGGGATGAGCCCGCTCATCAGCCACATCCACGAACTGGGCCTGATCGAGGCCGAGTCCGTGAACCAGACCGACTGCTTCGCCGCCGGCGTCCGCTTCGCCCGGACCGAGGGGATCGTCCCCGCCCCCGAGCCGACCCACGCGCTGGCGGCGACGATCGCCGAGGCGCTCGCCTGCAGGGAGAGCGGTGAGGAGAAGGTGATCCTCACGGCGCTCTGTGGCCACGGCATGCTCGACATGGCCGCGTACGACAAGTACTTCGAGGGTGCGATGGTCGACTACGAGTACCCGAGCGAACAGGTGGCCGAGGCGCTCAGCCGCATCCCGCAGGTGCCGGCCTGAGCCCGGTACCGGTTCCAGCCCCCGATCACGTTGCGAGCGGGGGTGCGCCCGACCGGGTTCACCGGCCCTGGTGGCGCGTGGCCTTCCTGGTCTGGACGCTCCTGGTCTGGTCCGGTCGGGTCCGCAACGCGTTCGCCGATGCCACGCTCGATGGCAGCGGTCGGGCCGGCCCGCTCCTCCTCGCCGCGGCCTTCGTGGTTCCAGCCCTGGTGCTGGCGGGTCTGACGGTGGGCGAGTGGCGGCGGGGCTCCGGACCGGGGTCCTGGTCCTCCCGGTTGCTCGTCGCCCTGGTCGCCTGGACGGTCGTGGTGTGGGTCGTCCGGGGTGCTGACATCGCGTTCGCTGGTGACCACGATCCGGCCTTCGTCGCCGTGCACCTCGTGCTCGCCGTCGTCTCCATCGGGCTGGGTGTGCTGGCCGTCAGGGGTGACCGGTGTTCATCCCGGTCGAGCCCTTGACGTGCGCTTGACCGTCTGGCGGTGGAGGCGGCGCGGGTGACGGAAATGCACCCCGGGGATGTCACGAGCGACCACCGCGATGGTGCATGATGCGGTCGTGGCTTCGGCCATGGATGCGTCGTCCTCCCATCCACCCTTCCTCTCCCATGGACGGCGTAGCCGAGGGTCGTCGCTCACCGGCTTGATGGGGTCCGGTGGGTGGCGACCCTCAGCTCTCGCTGTTGACCAGGTGGTTCGCCGCCTGCTCGAAGTAGGAGCGGAACCGCTCGTCGAGCACCCGGACGTCGTCCTCGGACAGGCCCAGTGCGTCGCGATCGAGTTCCGCCATCGTCCGGTCGAGCGCGTCGAGCATCGCGGCCAACCAGTGGTCCCGGGCGCGTTCGTCGATCCGGTAGGGGGCGTGGCGCATGCGCAGCCGCGGATGGCCTCGTCGTTCCGAGTAGGTCCCCGGTCCACCCCAGTACTGCGCCAGGAAGAGCGACAGCCGCTCGGCCGCCGGTTCCAGGTGCTCCTGGTCCGGGTAGAGCGACAACAGGACCGGGTCGTGGCGCACGTGGTCGTAGAAGCGTCCGACCAGGTCGTCGAAGAAGGGCTGTCCGCCGACGCTCCGGTGGACGCTCGCCACCTGGGCCGTGTCGCCGGTCGCGTCGCCGACCGGGCCCGGTCGTTCCGCATCCGGGCGTCGGCCCGGTGCGCCGACCGGGATGCGGAGTCCGGCTGGTGGGCTCCCCCCGGTTCCCTCGGCGGTCGGCTCGGGCCGTTCGTTCATCACCCGGTCATGCTGCTCGTCGCAGCTGCCGGCCGCCAGCCACCGGAGCACGACCCGTCCCGTCGCCGCCGGGTCCGATGATGGGCCGGTCACGGCCATGGCGGTAGCATCTGCGCCCGTGGGTCAGCCTGTCTCCGTCATCGAGAAGCGTTCGAGTCGTCCCGGCGTGGTGCGGTTCGAGATCAACCGGGTGCTCACGGGCACCGGCCACGAGCGCTACCGCAAGGACCGTCCGGTGGTGGGGGACCGTCCTCCGGACGTGCTGGCCCGGCGTCTGTTCGAGCGGGGCGGGATCGACCAGGTCCACATCAACTCGAACGTGGTGACCGTCGACCTGTCGAAGGGGGCGGACGACACCTCTGGCATCGCCGGGATCATCGAGGACCTCTACACCTTCTACCGTCCGGGTGTCGAGGTTCCGACCCCGGAGTCCTTCGGCGCACCCGCTGACGCAGGCTGAGGCCACGGCCATCGGTGGCCACCGACCGGCCACCACTTGCGGTGATCGAACAGGTGTTCGATACTGGTCCCCATGGCCGGGGGACGTCCGGAACGACTCGCAGCGCTGCGTGAGCTGATCGAGCAGGTCCAACCCGTCGTCGCTGCGCACGAACAGACCCTGCCGGTCGACCCGGCACTCCGCGACCTCCTGCCGTTCGGTGGACTGCAGCGCGGCACCACGATCTGCGTCGGCGGGGGGCCGGGCGCCACCTCCCTGGCGCTCGCCCTGGTGGCCGGCCCCAGTCGGTCCGGCGCATGGGTCGGTTGCGTCTCGGTCGACTCGCTCGGTTGGGTGGCCGCGGCCGAACTCGGTGTGGACCTGGACCGGGTGGCCGTCGTGCGCGCCGATGTCGATGAGTGGCCCACGGTGGCGGCCGCGCTGGTCGACGGGTTCGACGTCGTGCTCTGCGGTCCGGACCACCGGCCCGACCAGCGGCAGGTGGCCCGCCTCGCCGGTCGTGCCCGTGAACGTGGCGCGGTGGTCGTGGCGCTGGAGGACTCCGCATCGACCCGGGCCCGGCCCGCACCGGGCCGCTCCTGGCCCGGTGCGGACGTCCGACTCATGGTGGATCCTGCGAGCCCGGTCGACTGGCAGGGGCCCGGGCAGGGGTGGGGTCGGCTCCGTTCCCGATCCCTCACGGTGCTGGCCTCGGGCCGTCACGGCGCGGATCGTGCCCGTCGGATCGTGCTCGGACTCCCCGGACCCGACGGGGTCGGGGTGGTGCCCGGTGATGTGGCCCGACCGGCAGCGACCCGACCCGCGGTGGACGTGATGGAGCGGGCCGGGGTCGTCCCCTTCCCGGCCCGCTCGGCCTGAGCGACGCGGTCGTGTCGTCGTCGCTGCGTTCGTTGGCGGTGGAGGTCGCCGACTTCCCCGCCGTTGCGCTCGCCCGCCCGGCGGAGGTGCCGGTCGCCGTGCTGCGGGCCAACCGGGTGGTCGCCGCGTCCTCCGCTGCGCGTGCCCAGGGGGTGGTCGTCGGACTGCGGCGGCGCGAGGCGCAGTCCCGGTGTCCATCGCTCGAACTGCACCCCCACGACGACGCCCGGGACGCCCGCTGCTTCGAGCCGGCCCTGCAGGCGCTCGAGGACCTGGCCCCCCGTATCGAGGTGGTCCGACCGGGTCGTTGCGTGGTCCCGACCCGCGGTCCGTCCCGCTACCACGGTGGCGACCGGGCACTGGCCGGGCTGGTGTGGGAACGGGTGCGTGACTCCCTGGATGGCCCCGCCGTCATCGGCGTGGGTGTGGCCGACGGTCCCCGGTCGGCCCAGGTCACGGCGTTCGAGGCGACCCGAGTGGGTGGGCCGGTGGTGGTGCCCCCCGGAGCGACCGCCGAGCACCTGGCGCCGTTGCCGGTCGGGATCCTGGAGCAGGTCCTGGACCCCGGGCCCGGCCGATCACCGGGTCGGCGCGGCGCACCCGTCGGCGAGCGACTCACCGACCTGCTCCGCCGGCTCGGGGTCCGCACCGTCGGACACCTGGCGGCACTCCCTGCCCCCGATGTCTCGGCCCGTTTCGGTGCCCTGGGTCGGGCCGCCCACCAGGTCGCGACCGGAGCCGAGTCGGTCGCTGCGGACGTGGTGGACGCACCCGCCGACCTGGCGGTCATCCACCCGGTCGATCCGCCGGCCGACCGGGTGGACCAGGTGGCGTTCGTGGCCAAGGTCCTGGCCGACCAGTTCGATGCCCGGCTCGGCGGCCGCGGCCTGGCCTGCACCCGGGTGCTGATCCGCATCGACACCGTCGACGGCGAGCAGCTCGAACGTCTCTGGCGTCACGAGGGGGCGCTCACCCCGGGCGCGATCGCCCAGCGGGTCCGGTGGCAGCTCGACGGGTGGCTGCGATTCCGCCGTCGGGCCGGTCTGGTGGAGGGCGGGGTCTGTCGCCTGGAGCTGGTACCCGACCAGGTGGTCGTCGACGCCGGTCGGCAGCTGGGTCTGTGGGGTGGGTCCGACGATGCCACCGAGCGGGCGTTGCGGTCAGCGGCCCGGTTGCAGGGACAGCTGGGGGTGGACGCGGTGCTGGTCCCGGAGTGGGTCGGTGGCCGCTCGCCGTCGGAGCGGATCCGCCTCGTGCCCCTGGAGGGCGTGGACCTGGCGGGCCGGGCGCCGCCACCAGCGGCACCCTGGCCGGGATCGCTGCCGGCTCCGTCACCCAGTCGGATCTGGTCGTCCCCGCCGATGGTCCAGGTGGTCGACGCCCATGGGGGGCCCGTCCAGGTCAGCGGCCGTGGCCACCTGAGCGCCGTTCCGGTCCACTGCTGCCTGGACGGACGGATCTGGTCGTCGGTCCGGTCGTGGGCGGGGCCGTGGTGCAGTGACGAGCGGTGGTGGGACGCGACCGCCCATCGTCGTCGGGCCCGCATCCAGGTGGTCCTGGACGACGGTGGTGACCACCTGTCGGGGACGGGGCACCTGCTGGTGCTCGAGGCGGGGACCTGGTGGCTCGAGGCCACCTACGACTGACGCCGTGGGCACCCCGGTCGTCGTCCCCGGGCCCCGGTTCCCGGCCCGGGGCCCGGATGCGGAACGATTCTCGGGGTGGACTGCCGCGCGCGGCCCGGAACTGAGACAATGACGGGGCCACCGTGTGGAGGTCCCGCCGGCGGCGGAGCCACGACGCCGAACCCGACAGGAGCTGCACCATGGCCGACGACCCCGAAGCCCGGATCCTGATCGTCGAGGACGAGGTCGCGCTCGCCGACGGCGTGGCCCGGGGTCTCACGGCCGAGGGATTCGAGGTCACCGTCGCCCACGACGGCCTGGTCGGGCTGGAACAGGCCCGCAACGAGGGCATCGACGCGATCGTGCTGGACATCATGTTGCCCGGCATGAACGGCTACAAGGTCTGCCAGACGCTCCGGGACGAGGGGGTCGGCACGCCGATCCTGATGCTCACCGCCAAGGACGGTGAGTACGACGAGGCCGAGGCGCTCGACACCGGTGCGGACGACTTCCTGTCGAAGCCGTTCAGCTTCGTGGTGCTCGTCGCCCGGATCCGGGCGCTGCTCCGCCGCTCCGCCGACGGTCGTGGCCAGCCGCTCGTGATCGGCGACCTGAGCCTGGATCCGCTGTCGCGTACCTGCCACCGGGGTGAGACCCTGATCTCGCTCACGACCCGCGAGTACGAACTGCTCGAGGCGCTCATGCGCCGTCCGGGCCAGGTGCTGGACAAGCAGGACCTGCTCGAGCGTGTCTGGGGCGACGACTTCGAGGGCGATCCCAACGTGGTCGAGGTCTACATCGGGTACCTGCGCCGGAAGCTCGACCGGCCCTTCGGCCGCAACGACATCCGGACGGTGCGCGGCATCGGCTACCGGATCGGCAGCGAGGAACATGACTGACGTCTCGGTCCGCCAGCGCCTCGGGTTCGCCACCCGGTGGCGGAACTCGGTCCGCTTCCGCTCCACGGCGGTCGTGGCGGTCATGGTGGGCGCCTCGTTCGCCGTGGGGTTGTTCGTCATCGACCAGTTGCTCATCGTGGCGCTGCGCAACGAGGTCCAGGAACGGACGGCCCGGGTGGTGAACTCCATGGCCGATGCCATGCTGCAGGGCCAGGTTCCCGCCGAGTTGTTGTCCTCGCCCTCGGAGTTCCAACAGGAGATGGGCTCCCTGGCGTTCACCGGTCCGATGTCCCGGCTGGACGGCGTCGAGGACGTCATCTCGACCGCCTACTTCTACATCGACGGTCCGGCGTTCTCGCAGCTGCGGGTGCGCGGCGTCGACTCGCAGGGCCGTCTGGTCCTGTTCGGCCGGACGGGTCCCATGCTGCCTCCGGCCGAGGCGTCCTTCGAGATCCAGCGAACGGTGCCGACCCGCTGGGGGGACCTGACCATCCATGCGGTGTCGCCGACCAGCGACGTCGACCGGTCGGTGGCGGCGTTCCGGAACGTGCTGGCCCCACTCTTCCTCATGCTCACGTTCGCCGCCGCGTACCTGACGTGGAAGATGACCGGCGTGGCGTTGGCCCCGGTGGCCGACATGACTCGGCGGGTGCGGGAGATCACCGCCACCGGGAACCTGGAGGCCCGCGTCCCGGTGTCGCCGATCGGTGACGAGGTCACCGACCTGGGTCAGACGCTCAACACGATGATCGACCGCATCCAGTCGGCGTCGCTCCGTCAACGCCAGTTCATCTCGGACGCCAGCCACGAGCTGCGGTCTCCGGTGGCCTCGATCCGGGCCCAGCTGGAGTCGGCCCTGCGGGTCCCCGACGAGGTCGACTGGCCGGACGTGGCCGGCATCGTGCTGGCCGAGGACCAGCGCTTGGAGCATCTGGTCACGAACCTCCTCGACCTGGCCCGTCTGGAGGAGGGCCGGGTCGCCCCTCGGGCCGAGGTCGACCTGGACGAGGTGGTCCTGGCCCAACGACCCCGCATGACCTCGGTGACGCTGGATCTGGCCGGTGTGTCGGCGGGCCGGGTGTGGGGCCACGAGGCCGAGGTCACGAGCGTCGTGCGCAACCTGCTCGACAACGCCGCCCGCCACGCCGAGTCCCTGGTGCAGGTGTCGCTCCGGACGGTCGGGCCGTGGGTGGTGCTCCAGGTGTCGGACGATGGGCCCGGGGTCCCGGTCGAGGACCGGGAGCGGGTGTTCGAGCGATTCGCCCGGCTCCAGGACGGACGGGCCCGCGACGAGGGCGGCGTCGGCCTGGGTCTGGCGCTGACCAAGCGGATCGTCGAGCAGCACGGAGGGCGGATCTCGGTCGAGGACGGTCCGCTCGGGGGTGCGAGCTTCGTCGTGTCGCTCCCGTCCGCCGAGTGGTCGCTGGGTCTCGGTGCACCGGAGGACTGGGAGCAGGACGACGAGGATGACCCCGCCGAAGCGCCCGGTCAGGATCCGACGGGCCCCGCCCCCGCGGGACCTCAGCGCGCGTCCGCGGCGACCCGGAGCTGACCGGCGCGATCCCGGGATCGGGCCTGGTCGTGCGCCAGCCGCTCGAACGCCGCCATCGGCAGCGGTGGCGCGTACAGGAAGCCCTGCACGATGTCGCATCCGGCCTGGGCCAGCACGTCGCGCTGGGCCTCGGTCTCGACGCCCTCGGCCACGGCCAGGATCCCCAGGTGGTGCGCCATCGACACGATGGTCCGCGTGATCGTACCGCTCCGGCCGTCGCGCAGGTCGCTCACGAACTGCCGGTCGATCTTGAGTGCGTGCAGGGGGAGCGAGTGCAGGTAGCTGAGGGATGAGTACCCGGTCCCGAAGTCGTCGAGCGCGATCAGGAAGCCGAGTTCGTCCAGTTCGGCGAGCCGCCGGGCGGCGCTGCGGAGGTCCTGGACCAACAGGCTCTCGGTGATCTCGAGCTCGACCCGCTGGGGCGGGATGCCGGCCTCGGCCAGCACCCGGGACAGTCGTTCGACGTACTGGGGGTGCTCGAACTCGGTGGCCGAGACGTTGACGGCGACGCGCACCTCTGGTGCCAGGATCGACCGGTCGATCCAGCTCCGAAGGTCGGCGGCCACGGTCGTGAGGACCAGGTCCCCGATCGCGACGATCGATCCGCTCGACTCGGCGGCGGGGATGAACACCGACGGCGGCACCGGTCCCCGCAGCGGATGGTGCCAGCGGAGCAGGGCCTCTGCCGCAGCGATGCCACCCGTGCGCAGGTCGAACAGCGGTTGGTAGTGCACGTCCAGGTCACGCTGGGCGATGGCCGCCCGCAGTTCCTGGTCGACCGCCAGACCACGACCGGCGCCGGTGCCGTGGTCGGCCCGGTGGAACTCGACCGGGTGCGTGGCCGCCGATCGGCTCGCGTCGAGGGCGCGATTCGCTGCAACCAACAGGTCGTCCGCCGTGGCGGCATCGCCGGGGGAGCGGGCGACACCGACCGATGCCGTCAGGCGGACCGTGAGCCCGTCGACGCGGAACGGCTCGCTGAGTCTCCGCTGCACCTCCTCGGCCAGGCGACGCAGCCGGGCGTCGAAGGCCAGGCTCGCGCCGTCGGCCTGGTGGACCACGAGGAACTCGTCGACGCCGATGCGGCCGACCTCGACGCGTCGCTCACCCAGGTCGCGGAGCCGGTCCGCCACCTGAAGCAGGATCGCGTCGCCCACGTGTGGTCCGAACGACTCGTTGATCGCGCGGAAGTCGTCGATGTCCACGTGCAGCACGCCGACCCGGACGGCACTCGCCGCGCCGACGATGTCCTGCATCAGTGATCCGACCACCTGCACGATCCGGGCGCGCGACGCGAGTCCGGTCAGGGCGTCGGCGCCGAGCAGTCGGTCCACCTCGGCTGCGGCTCGGCGCCCCGGTGTCTCGTCGCTGAGCACGACGACGGCTCCGAGTGTCGCCCCCGGTTCGTCGCCCGGCAGTGGATGGGCCGCCATGCGGAACCACGGTCGCTCGCCCTTCACGTGCCGGGGCGTGAGGAGCGGTCCGTCGCAGGTGCGGGCTGTGCGCAGCGCCCCGACGGGGGCCGAGGTGCGCGGGTCCGGGGTGCCGCCGTCCTCCAGCACCAGGTCCCACGGTGGGTCGTGCACCGTTCGGTCCAGGAGCTGGTGTTCGCTGCGCCCGACGAACCGGCAGAACGCAGCGTTGACCGATGTGATCCGCCCCGTCGGGTCCAACAGCGCGACCCCTTCGTCCAGGGTGTCGGCGACCACCGTCCAGTCGGTCTCGACCCGATCCGGTTCGGTGACGACCTCGGAACGGGCGATCGTCCCGGCCACCAGCACCACCGTGCGGCCGTCGAGTGCGTGGAGGCTGAGGGTGAGCCGGACCCCCACCACCTGGTCCCCGCCGCGCAGGTGGGCGGCGATGGTGTGGTGCTCGTCGTGGAGCTGGTCGCAGAGCTGGGCCCAGCGCTCCGCGTCCAGGCGGGGTTCCAGCAGGTCGCAGATGTTCGTCCCGTGCGTGGCCTGGGGGCAGAGCCGCCACGCCGCCGAGTTGGCCTCCACCAGGGAGCCGGTGCCGGCCTCGACCAGCCACGCCGGGTCGTCGAGCCGATCCAGCAGGGTGGCGACGAGTCCCGAGGGTGGTCCGCTCACGTGTCTCCGATTCCCACCGGTCCGGGTTCCAGTCCCCGACCTCCGGCCACGGTGCGCCGGACTCCGACGCAACCACCGTTCTGGCGCCGGTGCGGCGCGCGCATTCCCGTCAGGCTAGGGGTGGTCCGGCGGCTGTCGGTGGATGCGCCCGCTCAGTCGGCCGTGATCCGGCCGGCGTCCTTGGCGGCCCGGACGGCGGTGTCGAGCTGGTCGTCGATGAGCTGCAGTCCCGAGGCCCAGAAGCCCGGGTCCCCCAGGTCGCAGTCGACGATCCGGCCGAGCGTCTCGGGGTCCGACGATCCGCCGGCCCGCAGGAGCTCCAGGTACGCCGGCACGAACGACTGGCCCCGCTCCGTGTAGCGCGCGTAGACCGACAGCGCGAGCAGCTGACCGTAGGCGTAGGCGTAGACGTAGCCGGGCGTGGCGATGAAGTGCGGGATGTAGCTCCACCACGTCAGGTAGCCGTCGGTCAGTTCGACCGCATCCCCGAGCATCCGGCGCTGGGTCGAACCCCACAGCTCCCCGAGGCGTTCGGTCGACAGCTCCCCCTCGTCACGGCGGGCGGTGTGGACCGCGTCCTCGAACCGGTTCATGGCCACCTGCCGGAACACCGTGGCGATCGAGTCCTCGAGCGACGCGGCGACGAGGGCGAACCTGGCCGACGGGTCGTCGATGCGCTCCAGGAGCGCGGCGTTGGTCATCGTCTCGCCGAACACCGATGCCGTCTCGGCCAGGGTGAGCGGTGTCGACTGGTGGAACACGCCCTGTCCGCGTGACAGGTAGGCGTGGACGCCGTGGCCGAGCTCGTGCGCCAGGGTCAACACGTCCCGGTTGCGTGACGTCCAGTTCAACATGACGTACGGGTGGTGCGACGGGACGGTGTACGCGCAGAACGCACCGGGCTGCTTGCCCGGTCGGACCGGTGCGTCGATCCACCGTTCGTCGACGAACCGACGGGCGATGTCGGCGAGCTCCGGCGAGAAGCGCTGGTAGGCGTCGAGCACCACTTCGGTGGCCTCGTTCCAACCGATGGTCGACTCGTCGTCGGCGACGGAGGCCATGCGGTCGTAGTCGGCGATCCGGTCCAGCCCCAGGACCTGCGCCTTCAGCGCGTACCAGCGCTGCGGGATGTCGTAGCGGTCGACGACCGCCTCGACGAGCGCCTGCACGGAGTCGTCGGTCGCCTCGTTCGCCAGGTTGCGCGCCGAGATCCACGACGGGTAGCCGCGCAGCCGGTCGTCGGTCGCCTTGTCGAGCAGGAGCGTGTTGAACACGTAGGCGCGCGTCCGCAGCCCGGGCTCGAGTCCGGCGGTGACGGCGGCCGCGGCGGTCGCCCGGACCTCACGGTCCGGGTGCTGCAGGAGCGACAGCCCCTGTTCCAGTCCGACCGTCCCGCCGAGCGCCTCGGGCAGCTCGACCGCGACCGCCGAGGTGAGGTCGTTGAAGAGCCGTACCCACGCGCTGGTCCCGCTCGGCTCGAACTCGGCCAGCACCCGCTCCTGGGGTTCGGTCATGAGGTGGTCGCGGTAGCGGCGCGCCGACCGGAGGTGGTGGGCGCAGAAGTCCAGTTGCGCATCCGCCAGGAGCTCCTCGGCGCGTTCGTCGCCGACCGCCGCCCACTCGAGTTCGAAGAACACGAGCTGGGCCCCCACGGCCGCGGAGCGTTCCTGGACGACCATCAGCGCCGCGCCGCGCTCGGGGTCCTGGACGTCCTCGGTGAGCCGGAGCATCACGTAGTTGCCGACCCGGCCCTGCACCTCGGCGAGCTCGGCGAAGCGGGTCATGGCCTCGGCCAGTGCGGTGGCGGACAGCTCGGCGACGGTGCCCTTCAGGTTGGTCAGCTCCTCCGCCAACCGCTCGGCCCGGTCCAGGAGCTGTTCGACGGTGTCACCGCCCAGGAGCGGCTCCAGGTCCCACGCCACGTCGGCCGCGGTCAGGTCCGGATCGGTCAGGTCGGGGTCGGTGGTGCTCACGGGCTCAGGCTAGGGCCACCGCTGCGGACCCCGGTGGCGCGACCGAACGTGTGTTCGATAGCGTGGCGACGTGGGCTTCACCAATCCGAGGATGCCGTGGTCGGAGCTCGAGCGCCGGCTGTCCGACCATCCCCCGGACCGGCCGGGTGACGGCAGCGATGCCCCCGCCTGGTCGCGTCGTCGCGACGAGTATCGACCGCCGCCGGAGTTGGTTCCGGCCGGGACTGCGCACCGGTCCGCCGGGCGTGGGTCCACTGGGTACGCAGAGCTGCACTGCCACTCGGCGTTCTCCTTCCTGGACGGGGCCTCGCTGCCCGAGGCCCTGGTCGAGGAGGCGGTCCGGCTCGGTCTCGATGCGCTGGCGTTGACCGACCACGACGGCTGCTACGGCGTGGTGCGCTTCGCCCAGGCGGCCCGCGCGGTGGGGCTGCCGACGGTCTTCGGGGTCGAGCTCACGCTGAACGCCACCCGACCACGTGCCGGCCCGCCCGACCCGGACGGTGCGCACCTGCTCGTGTTGGCCCGTGGCCCCGAGGGGTACGCCCAGTTGGCCGCCCTGGTCTCCCGCGCGCAGCTGGCGGGCGAGAAGGGGCGGCCGCAGCTGTCGTTCGCCGAGGTCGCCGAGGCGGCCTCGGGCCGGGCCCGCGGGCACTGGGCGGTCCTCTCGGGTGGCCGCAAGGGCGCCGTCCCCTCGGCGCTGGTGGAGCACGGTCCAGCGGCGGCCGAGCGCGAGCTGCGCAGCCTGGTCGCGGCGTTCGGGGTGGACCACACCTTCGTCGAGCTGTGGGACCACGGCGACCCGCTGGACTCCGCCCGCAACGACGCCCTGGCCGAGCTCGCGGTCCGGCTCGGCCTGCAGCCGGTCGCCACCAACGCCGTGCACTACGCGACCCCGGCCGAACGGCGGCTCGCCGCGGCGCTCGCCGCCGTGCGGGCGCGCCGCAGCCTGGACGAACTGGACGGTTGGCTGCCGGCCGGTTGGCAGGCCCACCTGCGGTCGGCGGACGAACAGCGACGCCGCTTCGCCCGACACCCGGGTGTGGTGGAGGCCGCCGGAGCGCTCGGCCGCGCCTGCGCGTTCGACCTGGCACTGGTGGCACCGCAGCTGCCGCCCTACCCGTGTCCCGTCGGCGCCGACGGGACGCCGCTCACCGAGGCGGCGTTCCTCAGGCTGCTCGTCGAGCGTGGTGGTGGACGTCGCTACGGTCCGCGCCACGCCGAGCAGGTCCGGGGGGCCTGGGACCAGCTCGACCACGAGCTCGACCTGATCGAGCGTCTCGGCTTCTGCGGCTACTTCCTGGTGGTCTGGGACATCGTCGAGTTCTGTCGCCGCTCCGGGATCCTCTGTCAGGGTCGGGGGTCGGCGGCCAACTCGGCGGTGTGCTTCGCGCTCGGGGTCACCGCTGCGGACGCCGTGCGGCTGGGGTTGCTCTTCGAACGCTTCCTGTCGCCCGAGCGCGACGGCCCGCCCGACATCGACCTGGACATCGAGTCCGGTCGTCGTGAGGAGGTCATCCAGTACGTCTACGAGCGCCACGGGCGTTCGCATGCGGCGCAGGTCGCCAACGTCATCACCTACCGGGCGCGCTCCGCGGTCCGGGATGCGGCGCGTGCGTTGGGGTTCGCGCCGGGACAACAGGACGCCTGGTCCCGCCAGGTCGACCGCTGGGGTGGGGTGCCGCCGGTCGCGGCGTCCACATCCGCTGCGTCCGGATCGGGTGGCGGTGCGCCCGGTGGGGTCGACATCCCCCCGACGGTCCTGGAACTGGCGGCGCAGTTCGAGGACCTGCCCCGTCACCTGGGCATCCACTCGGGGGGCATGGTCATCTGTGACCGTCCCGTGGTCGAGGTCTGTCCGGTCGAGTGGGCGAGCATGGAGGGCCGCTCGGTGCTCCAGTGGGACAAGGACGACTGCGCCGGTGCCGGGCTGGTCAAGTTCGACCTGCTCGGGTTGGGGATGCTCACCGCACTGCACCGCTGCATCGACCTGGTGCGCGACCACCACGGTGTCGACGTGGACCTGGCCACGATCCCCCAGGAGGACGCCGTCTACGACATGTTGTGCCGTGCCGACTCCGTCGGCGTGTTCCAGGTCGAGTCCAGGGCGCAGATGACCACGCTGCCCCGCCTGCGTCCCCGCTGCTTCTACGACCTGGTGGTCGAGGTCGCGCTCATCCGGCCCGGTCCGATCCAGGGGGGGTCGGTGCATCCGTACATCCGGCGGCGTCGCGGTGAGGAACCCGTCACGTACCTGCACCCGGCACTCGAGCCCGCGCTGGCCAAGACGCTGGGGGTGCCGCTCTTCCAGGAACAGCTGATGCAGGTGGCGATCGACGTGGCGGGCTTCTCGCCGGCCGAGGCCGATCAGCTGCGTCAGGCCATGGGGTCGAAGCGTTCACCGCAGCGCATGGCCGAGCTCCGGTCGCGCTTCGACGCCGGCCTGGCCGGGCGCGGCATCGTCGGTCCGGTCGCGCAGGCCATCTGGGACAAGCTCGCTGCGTTCGCCAACTACGGCTTCCCCGAGTCGCACTCGGTGAGCTTCGCCTACCTGGTGTACGCGTCGGCCTGGTTCAAGCACCATCACCCGGCGGCGTTCTGTGTGGCGTTGTTGAACTCCCAGCCCATGGGGTTCTACTCGCCACAGTCGCTGGTCCAGGACGCCCGACGCCACGGGGTGGAGGTGCGCGGCCCCGACGTCCAGTGTTCGGCCGACGTCGCGGACCTGGAGCCCGGCCCCGGCGGCCCGGACGCACCGGCGGTGCGGCTGGGTCTGTCCTCGGTCCGGGGCGTCGGGGGGGAGCTCGCCGAGCGGATCGCCGACGGCGCCCCCTACGAGGGCATGGACGACCTGGCCAGGCGGACCGGCGCCGACCGGGCGCAGCTGGAGGCGCTCGCGACCGCCGGGGCGTGCTCGTCCCTGTGCGACCGGGACGGTCGGCCGTTGGACCGCCGGCGGGCACTGTGGGCGGCGGGCGCGGCGGCCGACGCCCGTCCGGACCGGCTTCCCGGCACCACCGGCTCGCTGGACGCACCCCGGTTGCCGGGCATGGATCCGTGGGAGGAGTCCGTCGCCGACCTGTGGTCGACCGGTGTGACACCGGCCAGCCATCCGTTCGGACTGTTGCGTGAGGACCTGGACCGGCGCGGGGTGACCCCGGCGTCCGAACTGCGTGGGGGGGTCGATCGTTCGACGGTGCGGGTGGCGGGTGTGGTCACGCACCGCCAGCGCCCGGCGACGGCCCGCGGGATCACCTTCCTGAGCCTGGAGGACGACACGGGACTGGTGAACGTGGTGGTCTCGGTCGGCTGCTGGGAACGCCACCGCCGGGTGGTGCGCGACGCTCCGGCCCTGGTCGTCCGGGGTCGGCTGGAGTGCACCGTGGACGGGGTGGTGAACGTCGTGGCGCACCGCATCGAGGCGCTCACCGTGGACATCCCGGCCCGCGCCCGGAACTTCCGATGACGCTGGGACCGGGGTGCCGTTAGCATCGACTCGAACCGGCTCGACGAACCGGCCCGACGAAACGACCCGACGAAACGGAGCCCACCGTGCCCATCCACGGAACCCTCTTCCAGGAGTACGCCGAGACCACCGGCGCCGACCCCTTCACCCTCCAGAACAAGAAGCTGTTGAAGGTCTTCATGCAGTACGGACCCGTGATGGCCAAGACCGGCTCGATGGTCGCCTACCAGGGTGACGTCCGTTTCGCGAAGGCCGGGTCCGGTGGGCTCAACAAGATGTTGAAGTCCAAGCTGACGGGCGAGGGCGTCGACCTGATGACGTGTGAGGGATCGGGTGAGTTGTTCCTCGCCGACATGGCCTCGGAGATCCAGGTCTTCTACCTGGAGAACGACTCGGTGTCGGTCAACGGCGCCAGCATCCTGGCGTTCTCCTCGTCCATCGAGTGGGACATCCACCGGGTCGGATCGAGCGCGTCGATCACCTCGGGCAACCTCTACAACGTGGTGCTGCGCGGGACCGGCTACGTGGCGGTGCTCACGAAGGGCGAGCCGGTGGTGCTCGACGTGGCCGGCGCCCCGACCTTCGCCGACGCCGATGCGGTGGTCCTGTGGACATCTGGTGTCTCGATGGACGTCCGGGTCGACACCGGTGGCATCAAGTCGCTGATCCGGGGAGGCTCCGGCGAGCTCCTCCAGATGGCCTTCGGCGGTCAGGGCTACGTGATGGTCCAGCCCGCCGAGAGCGTGATCATCGGTGGTGCCCAGACCACGCAGTCCTCGGGCGGCGGCGGCGTCCTGGGGGGACTGCTCGGCGGCTGACGCGATCGATCGGGTGGGCAGCGGTCCCCGCGGTCTGCGGGGCGCTCGATGGGCAGCGGTCCCCGCGGTCTGCGGGGCGCCCGATGGGCAGCGGTCCCCGCGGTCTGCGGGGCGCTCGATGGGCAGCGGTCCCCGCGGTCTGCGGGGCGCCCGATGGGACGGCGGCGGGAATCAGGTGCAGGATGGCACGCGTGCGGAACCGGGGCGGATCGATCAGACGGATTCCCGTCGTCGCGGGCGCGCTCGTCGTGGGCCTGCTCGTGCCCGTGCCGCAGGCCGATGCGCTGGGGTCCGTTCCGGTCCAGGTGCCGGACACGGTGCCCGGGCAACGCCGGCGGGCCGAGGCCGAGCTGGACGTCCTCCGGGCCAGTCAGGCCGAGGTCCTCGCCGAGATCGCGCGGCTGAACGACCAGGTCGCCGTGCGCCGGGCCGAGGCCGACCGGGCGCAGCGTCGGGCGGATGAGGCCGCGGCGCAGGCCACCGCTGCGCAGGTGCGAGCGGACGCCGCCGCCCGGGTGGCGGACCGGAACCGCGGTGAGTTCCGTGACTACGTGACCGAGTCGTTCATGCGGCCACCGGCGCAGGACCTGCTGGCGCTCCTCACGCTGCCGACCGAACAGGACAACTCGCACGTGGTCGGCATGGTGCGGGCGGTGGCCGAGCGGCGTCGATCGACCGCCCGGCGCTTCGCAGCCGAACAGTCGGCCGCTATCACCGCCCGCGATGCGGCGGCCGGTGCCGAGGCCCGCGCCCGAGGCGAGGTCGCGGCCGCCCGGTCGGCCGCTGCGGAGCTCCAGGCCGGCATCGACGCGCAGTCGACCCTGGCGGCCGCGTTGGAGGAACGGCTGGAGCGGCAGCTCGCCGAGGTCGAGTCGTTGCGTGAACTCGACGAGCGGGTCGCCCGCGAGCTCGCGCAGGCGGAGGCGGCGGCCCGGGCCGCCGCCCCGGGTGCCGGAACGTCGAGCTCGCCGGGCCGGGTGACGGGCGGGGTCGCGGACGGGGTCGCGGCCGGGCCGCCGGTCGGCCCCGATCAGGTCACCGTGGTCCGCGGGATCCCGATCCACCGGAGCATCGCCGCGAACCTGGATGCCATGCTGGCTGCGGCCGAGGCGGACGGGATCCGGATCTCGGGCAGCGGCTACCGGAGCAGCACGCGGCAGGTCGAACTCCGCCGGGCGCACTGTGGTTCCAGCGCCTTCGACGTCTACGAGAAGCCCGCCTCGCAGTGTTCGCCCCCGACGGCGCGACCTGGTCGGTCCATGCACGAGCGGGGCCTGGCCGTCGACCTGACCGTCGGTGGTCGGGCGATCACGACGCGGTCGTCACCGGCGTTCCGGTGGTTGGCGGCGAACGCGTCGCGCTACGGCTTCTTCAACCTGCCCTCGGAACCCTGGCACTGGTCCGTCAACGGATCCTGACTTCGCGCCGACGAGCAACGATCAGCGACCGGCCCCTCGGCGGACCGCCCGTCACTGTCGCAGGCGTGCCAGCAGGCGGAGCATCTCCAGGTACAGCCAGATGAGCGTGACCAAGAGTCCGAACGCCCCGTACCAGTCCATGTAGCGGGGGAGTCCGGCCTTGGATCCCTGCTCGATGAAGTCGAAGTCCAGGATCAGGTTCAGCGCTGCGACGCAGACCACGACCAGGCTGATGACGATGCCGAGGGGTGAACCGCTCGACCAGAACCCCTGGGCGACACCGAACAGATTCAGGATGAAGATCCCCAGGTACATGAAGGCGATGCCGAACGTGGCGGCGATGACACCCATGACGAACCTCGGCGTGGCCCGCAGGATCCGCAGGCCGTAGAGCGCCAGCATGATCAGGAACACACCGAAGGTCGCGAGCACCGCCTGGGCGACGATGCCCTGGAACTGGGCCCCGAAGATGGCCGAGATCGCACCCAGGAAGTACCCCTCGGCGGCCGCGTACAGCGGTGCGGTGATCCTGGCGAGATGCGGCTTGAAGGCCGTGAAGACGGCGAGGCCGAGCCCCACGAACACGGATGCGAACAACAGGATGGGCTGGTTCGGGGACGCGCTGAACGCAGGGTTGCCGGCGGTGTCGATGCCGACCTGGGTGACGGTCACCGACTGCCAGCCGAAGAACGCGGTCACCAACAGGACGCCGAACAGGACGCCGGTGGCTGCCGCCACTCCGCCCATCGTCATGACCCTGCCGTCGGTGGCCCGCTGTTGCAGGTGGGCGCCCCGCTGTGAGGTCATGGCGGCATCGGCGGCCGCCGCGGTCGTGGCGCTGGCGCCCGCCGTCTGGGCGTTGCGCCACTCGTCGGCGGGGGAGGAGCCGTCGAGGCGGAAGGCCTGGTCGTTCAGGATCGGGTTCCGGGACATGTGCACCTCTGCTGTCGGGGGACGGTCCCAATCTACCGGCTCGCCCGCAGCGGGCCGGGTCGCGTCGAGCCGCCGACGCAGCGGTGGAGCCGCCTATCCTGAGGGGACCCTATGGACGAACGCCCTCGAAGTCTCCGGGCCATGCTCGCCGAAGCCAAGGACGCCTCGGAGATCATGGTCGACCTCGCCTACGCCGCGGTCTACTTCAACGACCCGGGCATGGCCGACGAACTCGGTGAGCTCGAGGAGCGCATGAACGACCTGGTCCAGGAGATGCGCGCGGTGTGCATCCTGGCGGTCCGTCGCCCGGCCGAGGCCGAGGGCATGGCGTCGGTGCTGCAGGTGATCTCGGCCATCGAGGGCATCGCCAACGCCGCGGTCGACATCTCCCGGCTCGTCACCCACCGCCTCGGCATCCCCGACGAGCTGATCGCGGACCTGTCCAACGCCGAGGAGGTGTCGCACCGGGTGTGGATCCGCGAGGGTTCCCACATGGCGCACCGTCCGCTGAAGGATCTGGAGATCCCCGTCCAGTGCGGCATGCGGGTGGTGGCGATCCGCCGCGACCGTTCGTGGATGATCGAGGAGATCGACGGCGACATCGTCCTGGTGCCCGGTGACGTGTTGTTCCTGCGCGGGTCCCCGGCCGGGATCTCACGGCTCCACGAGCTGGCCGCCGCCCCGACGTGGGAGCCGCCCGAGGTGTCGGCACCCGATGCGCTCACCGACCTGGACCGGGCGGTCGACGTGCTCGTCGAGATGAAGAACATCTCCGAGGCGGCCGTCGGACTCGCCTACTCGGCGCTCGCGTTGCAGGACGCGGGCCTGGCCGCCGAGGTCAACCACCTGGCGGAGCGGCTCGACGGCATGAAGGACCAGCTGCAGCTCTGGGTCCTGCGGGCCGCCAAGCAGGGCGTCGATCCGGCGCCGCTCCGGGGACTCCTGCAGCTCGCCTCGGCCTCTGAGGAGCTCGGCGACCAGGCCAGCGCCATGGTGTGGCTGATCACCGACGACTACGAGGTCCACCCCATCGTCAAGGTGGCGCTCGGCCAGGCCGAGGTGGTCGCGACCCGGGTCCCGGTGGCACCGGGCTCGGTCGCCGACGGGCGTCGACTCTCGGAGCTGCACTTCGACATCGAGCCCGGCTTCCAGGTGCTCGCGGTCCGGCGGGACAACCGCTACCTGTACCGGCCGCGGGGCTACGTCGTGTTGGCGACCGGCGACGAGATCATCGCCATCGGACCCCACGAGGGTCGTGACCGGCTGGGGGAGCTGTGTGGGTGGCGGCTCGTCGAGGACGACGACGACCCGACCGGCCAGGTCCAGCTGGTGCCGCTCGCTCCGGCGTCCACGGCCCGCTGAACCGGGGACCGTGGTCGTGTCATCGGATCCCGTGCCCCTCCGGCTGCTGTGCGTCCACGCGCACCCCGACGACGAGGCGTCCAAGGGGGCGGCGACCGTCGCGAAGTACGCCGCCGAGGGCATCCCGTCGACGCTCGTGTGCTGCACCGGGGGAGAGGCGGGCGAGATCCTCAACGCGGCGGTCGACACCGCCGAGAACCGGGCGCGCCTCGGGGAGCTGCGGCTGGAGGAGCTCGCCGCATCCGTGGGGATCATCGGCTACGACACCGTCGACCTGCTCGGCTACCACGACTCGGGGATGCCGGAGACCCCGGTCAACGAGCGTCCCGACAACTTCTGGAACGCGCCGCTCGACGAGGCGACCGAGGCCCTCGTGCGCATCGTCCGCCGGGACCGTCCGCAGGTGCTCGTCACCTACGCCGACGACCAGCGAAACTACGCCCACCCGGACCACCTCAAGGTTCACGAGGTGTCGGTGGCGGCCTTCGACCGTGCGGGGGACCCGGACTGGTACCCCGACGCCGGTGCACCGTGGACGCCGTCGAAGCTCTACTACTCCACCTGGTCCAAGCGCCGGATGCTGGCCCTGCACGGCCGGTTCACCGAATTGGGGCTCGAGTCGCCGTTCGACGACGAGTGGCTCGCACGGGTGGAGGAGTTCAGCCAGGACGACCGGATCACCACGCAGGTCGACGTGTCGGAGTTCTACCCGGTCCGTGAGGCGGCGTTGCGGGCGCATGCCACCCAGGTCGACCCCGACTCGCCGTTCTGGTTCGGCCTGCCGGGCGAGGAGGTGGTGGCCCTGCATCCGTGGGACGACTACATCCTGGCCGAGTCCCGCGTGCCGACGACCCTGCCCGAGGACGACCTCTTCGCCGGCCTGGCAGGACGGTAGCGTCGGAACGTGGGCACCCTCGTCGAACGACTCGGCCACGACGCCGACACCCGGGTCCTGATCGTCAACTGTGACGACCTGGGTCTGTGCCACTCGGCCAACGAGGGTGTCTACGACGCGCTCCACTCCGGTCTGGCGACCTCGGCGTCGTTGATGGTTCCCACGCCGTGGGCGCGTGAGGCGCGGACCCGGGACCGTGGCGACGACGTCGGCGTGCACCTGACGCTGAACGCCGAGTGGGAGAACTACCGCTGGGGTCCGATCACCGTGGCGCCATCGCTCCTGGGTGGTGACGGTGGGTTCCCGGCGACGGTCGACGACGTCTGGGACCACGCCGACCTGGACGAGGTGCGACGCGAACTCCGCGCCCAGGTGGAGCGCGCCGTGGAGTGGGGATTCGACGTCACGCACCTGGACTCGCACATGGGCACGCTCCAATTGCGACCGGAGTTCTTCGACGTCTACCTGGACCTGGCGGTGGAGTTCGCGCTTCCGATCCGCCTGTCCGGGGCGCGCACGGAGTCGGTGGTCGGCTTCCCGTTCCGGTCGCTCGCCGCGGACGAGGGTGTCGTCTTCCCCGACCACCTGCTGATCCCGCCACCAGGTCCGACCCGCCCGGCGTTCGAACGACTCCTCGACGACCTGCGCCCGGGCGTGACCGAGATCTTCCTGCACCCGGCCACCGACCACGCCGAGCTCCGGTCGCTCATGCCCGCCGTGTGGCCCGAACGTGTCGACGACCACGCCCTGCTGTGCGCCGATCAGGCGTTCCGGGACCGGCTCGAGACCTCTGGTGTCGTGCTCGGGTCGTGGCGGGAACTGCGCGACCTGCAGCGCGCCGGCTGAGCGGCCGGCTCAGCGGGGGAACGGAGGATTCGCCGAGCAGGCGGACCACAGGCCGGCCCCGGCCGACTTCGCCTGTCGTGACGCATCCTGCAGGGTCGGTGTGTAGGCGACGTTGGGCTTGTAGACGAAGGCTGCGGCGTAGCCATCGGCGACCATCGCCCGGTTCACGAACAGGTCGTCATCGGAGCGGAAGACGTAGGCGAGCAGGCGGTCGAACCGGTCGCGGGGCTCCTGGTCGAGTTCCAGTCGCACCGGTGTGCCGGCCGGCAGCAGGTCCTTGAGGTGCTGTGACGCCTCGGGGCCGAAGCACTCGACGGGGGAGTCCTGCTTGACGCTCTCGGGTGAGTCGATGCCAATCATGCGGATCCGCTCGTCGACGCCGTCCACTCGGGCCACGACCGTGTCGCCGTCGACGACCCGGACGATGGTGGCGTTCGATGTGCCGCCGCCGGCCTCGGGGCCACCCCCGCAACCCGTCGCCACCGCGGCGGCTACCGAGATCGCCACCACGAGCGCCCGGACGGGCGTGTTGGATCGCTCCGACGGCACTTCGGCACCGGGCCGGCGGTCGCGGCGACCCGACCGGATCACCGTCGTGTGCGTCGAGCGCGGAGCGGGTTCAGACACGCTCGATGATCGTGCCGGTCCCCAGTCCGCCACCGCAGCACATGCTGATGAGCGCCGTGGTGGAGTCCGACCGTTCGAGCTCGTAGAGGGCCTTGGTCAACAGGAACGCCCCGGTGGCGCCGAGCGGGTGGCCCAGGGCGATGGCGCCACCGTTGGGGTTGGTGCGGTTCAGGTCGGCACCCGTCTCTCGGGCCCAGGCGAGCACGACCGAGGCGAACGCCTCGTTGACCTCGAACAGGTCGATGCTGTCGATGGACCGCCCGGTGCGGGCGAGCAGGCGCTCGGTGGCGTCGATCGGTCCGGTGAGCATCAGGACCGGGTCGACTCCGACCAGGCAGGTGTCGACGATCCGAGCCCGGGGACGCAGGCCCAACTCCCCGGCCCGGTCGGCGGTCATCATCAGGACGGCTGCGGCACCGTCCGAGATCTGCGAGGAGGAGCCTGCGGTGTGGACGCCGTCCTCTCGGGCGACGGGCTTCAGCCTGGCGAGGCCCTCGGCGGTGGTGGCCCGGAGGCCCTCGTCGCGCTCGACGAGGGTGGTGCCACCGGTCGGCTCGCCATCGTCTCCCAGTTCGGGAGCCTCGACGGGGAGGATCTGGCCGGCGAAGCGGTCCTCCTCCCAGGCCCGGGCGGCGAGCTGCTGGCTGCGGAGTGCGAAGGCGTCGGTGTCGGCCCGGGTGATGCCCCAGCGCTCGGCGATCCGCTCGGCGCCCTCGAACTGCGAGGTGGCCTCGTACTGGGGGAAGTAGGACTTGGGGATCGGCACGCCGAGGCCGAGCCGCTTCGAGGAGTTGGATCCGATCGGAACCCGGCTCATCGACTCGACGCCGCAGGCGACGGCGACGTCGACGGCACCGGAGGCGACCAGCGACGCCGCCAGGTTGGTGGCCTGCTGGGACGATCCGCACTGGGTGTCGACCGTGGTGACGGCGGTGGACAGCGGCAGCCCGGCGGTCAGCCAGGCGGTCCGGCCGATGTTGAACGACTGCTGACCGACCTGGGAGACGCAGCCGGTCACCACCTGCTCGACGTCGGAGGCGTCGACCCCGGAACGCTCGATGAGACCGGCCAGCACGTTGGCCAGCAGTTCGGCGGGGTGGACGCCCGAGAGGCCGCCGTTGCGGCGACCGATCGGGGTGCGGAGGGCATCGACGATGACGACGTCAGGCATGACCGGATCCTAGGGGTGCACCGACCGGGCGGTGCGATCACGCCGCCCGGTGCGAGGTGCCCGGATCGTCGTCGCCGACGGCGCCGGATCCCTGCTGGCGACTGAACTGTTCGAGTCGAGCCAACCGCTCCTCCATCCTCGCCCGTTGCCGCTCGGCGGCTCGCCCGGCGGCATCCTGGAGCTCGGCCCGGGCCTCGGCGACACCGCGCCGGCCGCGGGCGATCGTGCGGCCGTCCAGGCGGCCGACGGTGCTGGCCTGTCGGGGCCACCGGTGTGGTCGGATCGGGCCGGTGTCCGGGTGGGGGGCGTCCGGGCCGCCGGCCGGAGCGGGCGAGGTGTCGGCCGGTCGGGTGGGCTCGTCGGAGTGGTGGATGAGGCTCAGCTGCGAGGTCACGGATCCATGGTGCACCCACCGTGTGACAGCAACACGTCGCCACCCCGCCGATGCGGGCCGCGGACCGCCAAAACCGTCAGATCGGCCGCCCGTCCGCTCCCGGAGGGTGCACCGGGTCCACAGGTCCGGTGCGGCAGCGGTCGGCCGGCGGGGTCGGCCCGGGAACCGAGGGGAGTCGGGATGAACCACGGAGCAGCCGTCCACCGGGGTGGGCGCATCGACGCGGCCGATCCGGCCGTCGGCGCCGGTACGGTGACGGTGCGAGGTCGCGGATGTCGCGGTCCAGGTCGGCCGCGATGGAGGTCGGACGTGTCTGACATCAGGGGAGCACGGACCGTGGGCGGGTCGAACGCGTCGGGTGTCCGGCGGGTGGTGTCGGCGTTCGTCGCCACGGCGTTGCTCGGTTCCCTGCTCGGCGTGGCCGGTGTGGTCGCCCAGGGCGTGGCACCGACCGGATCACCGTTGGCCGCGCCGGTGGCCGCCGCGTCGACGGCCCCGAACGGGCTCGGCTACGAGGCGCTGCCCGCGCCCTGTCGGGCGGTCGACACCAGGGTCGCCGGCGGAATCCTGGGCCCCGGCGGCACACGCAGCTTCCAGATGCGCGGCTCGACGACCCTGGCGGCCCAGGGTGGCAGCACGTCCGGTTGCGGCGTGCCGGTTGGAGCGCAGGCGGTCGAGGTGTCGGTCACCGCCGTCGCTCCATCAGGTGCGAACGGGTTCCTGCGGGCATTCCCGACGGGACCGTCCGTGAACGCCGCGTTCCTCAACTACACGGTCGGTCGCGGCATCACGAACACCGGCACCGTGCCGATCAACACGGCCGAACAACTCGATCTCTCCGTGGCGAACTTCGG
>CAIYGQ010000211.1 GCA_903925745.1 uncultured Actinomycetes bacterium
AGCTGCTGGATGTTCTCCCAGTACTCGGACATGACGTCCTCGGCGTTGCGCACGCCGCTCCGGACCTCCTGGGTCAGCCGGTCGATCTCGTCGGCCGCTCGGGCCAGGAACTCGGGTCGCTGCAATTCGGGCACGTCTGTCCTCCTCCGACGGGGTGCACCGGCGGGCCGGCGCACCCCCTTCCTAGCCGATCCGCCCGGCGGGCCCACCGACAGTCGTTCCGGACCCTTCCGGTCCGGCGGTCCCCACCGCTAGGTTCGGCCCTGGTCCGACCGGGTGCCCAGTCGGCCCGGACACCACGGAGCCCACGTGAACGAGACCACACCGAGCACCCAGGGCCCGGCGGCGGGCGGCCCCGAGGGCACGCCGCCCCGGGCGCCGTTGGACTGGCCGCCCGGCACGGCGACGGGCCTCGCGGCGTGGCTGCGCAGCTTGGTCGCAGCGGGCATCGGATCGCTCGTCGACCGGCACGCCCCCGATTTCGAGCTGCCCCGACTCTTCGCCGGCCACGCCGTCGAGCCCGACGTCTCGGCCGACCTGGTGTTCACCCTGGGTCACCTGCACCGCAGCGGCGTCCACCAAGTCGCCGGTCGGCCGGTCGAGGACGCGGTCCGCACGTTGCTCACCGACCTCGACGGTCGGCGCACCCACACGTTCTTCTCGTACCGGATCGCCGAGACGGTCCGGCTCTGGGGGCCGTGGTCGTCGAACCCGCTGCTCGACGGACTCGATGACGCCGCCCGGGCCAACGTGGCCGAGGCCTGCGACTCGAGCGAGTGGATCCCGCTGCTGGACCAGCGGATCCTGCCCCGCAACTACGCGGCCGTGCTCGCCCGCTGCGAACTGGCCCGACTGGAACTGGGAATCGGAGACGACCAGGGCGGCCTGCGACGGACCGTCGACGACCTGACGGCCCGGGTCGCCGAGGTGCTCGGAGCCAACCCGGCGCACCACCTGGACGACTCGGTCCACGGCATCGGCCGCTACGACATCTACACCGCGGACGTCTGGTTGTTCACCGAGCCGCTCGCCGACCGGCTCGGCGGGCTGTGGCACGACGGACTGCGCACGGCGGTCGAACTGGTCGAACGCACCCTCGCCGAGGACGGCACCGCGGTGGCGTGGGGCCGCTCCACGGGGTCGCTCGGGGCGGCGCTCACCGTGGAGCTCGGCGCCGCGGCGATCGAGCACGGGATCGGGGACGCCCCTGAACGCTGGCTGGCCCGGGCCCGTCGTGCCGCGGCGCGACTGCCCGACTGGTTCACCGATGGCGTCGTCGACGCCCATCGGCACCGCTCCCCCTACGGCTACCGGGGACCGTTCCGACGACTGCAGCTGACCCTGGACCTGTACGGGAAGTTCGCGTGGGCCGCAGCGGTACTGGATCGCCACGCCGACGCCCGTGGAGAGGTCGTCGCAGTCGACGACAGCGAGTTGCACGCGCCACTCGACGAGTTGGTCCGGTTCGACGACCGCACGGCGTCGGTGTGGTGCATCCGGGGTCCAGGGCCGTCGACGGTCGTCCCGTTCGTCGGGGCGACCCGCAGCGACTACCTGTGCGCGCCACGCGCACCGGGGACGCACGAGGTTCCCGTCGACTCCGACCTGGCGTGCTGGACGCCCGTCGCCGTGGTCGACGACCGCCGACTCACCGTGTCCGGCCTGCCGGAGCGGGTCGAGCACGGACCCGGTCGCGTCGTGGCGGAGTGGGACGGCCTACGGGCCGGCGCCGAACTCGACGCCGAGCCGGGTGCAGCCGACCTGCCCGGCCTGGTGCGGGGCACGTGGCGGACCGACGGACGCGGTCTGCGTGTCCGCTGGGAGCTGCGGCTCGACCGGTCACCCCGCGCCCTGTGCTGGACGATCCCCGAGCGGGGTGACCGGCCGCTGCAGATCCGTTGGACGCCCGACGACTCAACGACGGGCCGGAGTGACACCGTGCTCGTCGACGGGATCGACGAGTGGCGTTCGTACTGGGGGCGCACGGCGCGCATCCACCAGTTCGACGCCGTCCCCGCCGCCGTGGCCGGTGTGGAGGTGCACGTCACCCCGTCGCTGCGCGTGTCGTCCAGCGCGCACGGCCACCACTACCACCGGTCGCTGGTCGGACCAATGGGCGACGCGGTGTTCGAGTTGCCGCTGGCGTGGGGTCCGCTCGCCGATCCAGAGGTCGACCGCAACGGCGTCGACCTGTTCCACCTGCACTGGCCCGAGTGGGTCGCCTTCGACGACCTGGAGGAGCACCACCGGATCATCGACGACCTGCGGGCCCGCGGGATCCCGACGGTGTGGACCGCCCACAACCTGACACCGCACGAGCCGACTGCGACCGGGGCGCCGGCGGACGCGTACGAGGACGCGTACCGATCGTGGGCCGAGCATGCCGACGCCGTCATCCACCACACCCACGGTGGCCGCGACCGCTTCGTGGCCCGATACGGGGCCCACCACGCCCGGCACGTCGTGTTCCCCCACGGCGACTTCTCGTCGCTGTGGGCTCCGCTGCGGGTCGAGCGGCGGGTCGCGGAGCAGGCGCTCGGGCTGCCTCCCACCGGTCTGCGGATCGGACTGCTCGGCGCGCCCCGCCACGGGAAGCTCGTCGATGCGTTCCTGGAGGGCGTGGCCCGCTCGGGACGCAACGACCTGCAGGTGGTGTGCTGGTCGCTGCGGGAGGACCAGGTCGCCCCCGACGACCCGCGCGTCGCGGTCGCCGAGCCGTACGGGATGGTCGACGAGCGCACCTACGCGCTGCGGTTGTCGGCCTGCGACGCGCTCGCGTTCCCCTTCGACCCCGACGGGGGCATGCAGGCCACCGGCACCGTGGCGGACGCGCTGGCCGCCGGGCTCCCGGGACTGGTGTCGGACTGGTGGTTCCTGTCCGAGGCACTCGGCGACGCCGCGATCCCGGTCGGCCACACCGCCGATGGCATCGCCACCGCGCTCGACGCGCTGGACGACGACACCCTGGCCACCGCCCGCCACGCGGCGGTGGCACGGCGCGACGTCACCCGCTGGTCGGACGTGGCGGCCCGCACGCTCACGCTCTACGAGCAGGTGGTAGCGGACCGACGCGGGTGAGCCCCGGTGACGCGACGCCTCAGGACGCCTCAGGGCGCCAGGGCGGACCGCAGGGCGGCCACCTCACCGGCGAGTGCGGTCGGGTCGTCATCCGGGACGAACTCGATGAACGCCCCCGGTCGCAGGTCCGCCCGACGGGCCGCGCTGACGGACTCCGCCGCCGCCCGCAGGCGGTTCGACCACGACTCGAGGGCCGAGGCGATCGGGCGTCGGGTCCCATCGGAGTCCCACTGGTAGACGTCGACGTGGAGCAACCGGTCGCGGAGCACCGCCAGGTCGGCGACCTCCTCGTCGACCGTGCGCGGCGCCCAGTACGGCGGCTGCCATCCGGTCCACAACCCGGGGACCATCCCGAGCAGGTCGGCGGTCGCGGCCGCCGACGCCGTGGCGCCGCCGCCGTGGAACTCCAGGTACAGGACCAGGCCGGCGTCGGTGGCGGCCTCGACGGCACGGCCGGCGGCATCCACCAGCGCTGCGAAGGCCACGGCGCCGTCACCGTCGGATCCGTCACCCGGGGTGCTGCCGCCCGGTGCGTCGAACACCGGTGGACACCAGATCCGGACGGCGGGCGCACCCAGCTCGACGGCGGTGGCGACCACCGGCCCGATCCGCCGGTCCAGGTGGTCGTCCAGGAACAGGTAGGAGCCGTAGGAGGCGACGTCGAGTCCGTGGTCGGCCGAGCGGGATGCAGCGGTGCGGGCGGCGGCCAGGTCACCCTCGGGGACGTGGACGTCGCCGCCCCACTCGAGCACCGACACCCCGGCACCGGCGGCGAGGGCCGCCACCTGTTCGACATCGAGCGCCCGGTACGTGACCGTGCACAACCCGGCAGCGAGCGGGCCGTCGTCGTCGCCGGACACGGTCAGGCGATGCGGTCCAGGTCGGACCGGCGGACCGGGTGGCGGGGCGGCTCGCCGGCCGCGTAGCGGGCGACCTCGTCGATGGCCAGGTCGGCGAGTCGGACGAGTTCGCTGCCCGCGGCGCCGGCGACGTGCGGGGTGAGCACGACGTTGGGGAGTCCCCGCAGCTCGTGGTCGTCGGGCAGGGGTTCGGGCTCGGTGACGTCGAGCACCGCCGACAGGCGTCCGGTGCGGAGCTCGGCGGTGAGCGCATCGGTGTCGACGAGTGCGCCTCGAGCGGTGTTGATGAGCGTCACGCCGTCGCGCAGCGCGGCGAGCTGCGCGACGCCGATCATCCCCTTGGTCGCCTCGACGTCGGGGGCGTGCAGGCTCAACACGTCGCACCAGGCGCACAGGTCGTCGAGGTCCATCCGCTCGACCCCGAGGGCGGCCGCGTCCTGCGCCGACAGGTACGGGTCGGCGACGGCGAGCTCCATCTGGTGGCCGGCCAGGAGTCCGATGACGAGCCGACCGACGTGCGACGCGCCGACCAGGCCGATGCGGCGTCCGACGGCGCCAAGCCGGTCGAAGGCCAGCGGCACCCGGGCCCGTCGGTCGCGCTCGAGCTCGATGAAGGAGAAGACGCCCTTCACCGAGAACAGGATCGCGGCGAGCGTGTACTCAGCGACGGGCACGGCGTTGGCTGCGGCGGCCGAGGTGACGAGCAGGTCGCGGTCCCACACCGCGTCCGTGACCTGCCACTTCACGGTTCCGGCGGCATAGGCGAACATGCGCAGGTTCGGAGCCAGCTCGAGCACCCGGTCGGTGAGCGTCGGACACCCCCAGTGCCCGACCAGCACCTCGGCGCGACCGAGGAGGTCGCGGGCCCGGTCGTCGTCGAACGACCCGAGGGGCTCGTCGTCGAGCAGGTCGACGACCGACCGCAGCCGCTCGATGCGACCGTCGGGGAAGGCGCCGGGGAGCAGGCCGGCGGACATCGCCAGGATGGTGGCGGGGCGCCGATCGCTGCTCACGTCGTCATCCTGCCAGCTGCGGCCCGCCGACCGGGACGGTGGCGCGTCGCGCCGGTCGGGCGGACCCGGCGGCGGTGCGAGCCCTGCGGGGTAGCCTCCGCGTCCAGCGGCCGGCGTCGGATCGGCCCGGCACCCAGGGGGCAGCGTGACCTACCGAGTCGTCCAGTGGAGCACCGGGAACGTGGGGCACCACGCGCTCCGCCTGATCGCCCGCCACCCGGACCTGGAACTGGTCGGTTTGTGGGTGCACAGCGCCGACAAGGTTGGGCGTGACGCCGGTGAGCTGGCAGGCATCGAGCCACTCGGGGTGGCGGCCACGAATGACGTCGAGGAGATCCTCGCCCTGCGGCCCGACTGCGTCTGTTACACGGCCACGGCCGACCTGCGACCGGCCGAGGCGATCGCGGACATGGCCCGTCTGCTGGCCGCCGGGATCAACGTGGTGTCGTCCTCGGTCGTGCCGCTGATCTACCCGGAGCACGTGGCCCCCGACATGCGACGTCCGCTGGAGGTCGCATGTCGCGACGGCGAGTCGTCGTGCTTCACCTCGGGCATCGACCCCGGGTTCGCGAACGACCTGGTCCCGCTGGTGCTCACCGGGACGTGTGAGTACGTGGAGTCCGTCCGCGTCATGGAGATCGTCAACTACAACACCTACGCCCAGCCCGAGGTGCTCTTCGGCACGATGGGCTTCGGACAGCCGCTGGACGCCACACCGCTGCTGCTCGTGCCGGGGGTGTTGAGCTTCGCGTGGGGTGGTGTGCTGCGGGCGATCGCCGCAGGG
The DNA here is from genome assembly GCA_903925745.1 of uncultured Actinomycetes bacterium. Classification (GTDB taxonomy): domain Bacteria; phylum Actinomycetota; class Acidimicrobiia; order Acidimicrobiales; family Microtrichaceae; genus SXMI01. Next base: position 5,736 of record CAIYGQ010000211.1, read on the forward strand.
TTGGGGGTGGAGCTCGACGACATGCGTGAGACCCACGAGCGGCTGCCCGCACCCGGACGCATCGACCTGGGGTTCGGGGTGGTCGAGGAGGGCACGACGGCGGCGCTGCGCTTCGAGGTGGAGGGCTTGGTGGACGAACGGCCGGTCGTGGTGCTCGAGCACGTGACCCGGCTGGACGACGCGCTGGCTCCCGACTGGCCGCAGCCGGTGGGGCACTCGGGCTACCGGGTGATCGTCACCGGGAACCCGAACTACACGCTGGACCTGCAGATGATGGGCGACGACGGGGACCACAACACGGCGGGGCTGGTGGGCACGGCCGGGCGGATCGTGAACGCGATCCCGGCGGTGTGCGACGCGGCGCCGGGGTTGTTGTCGGTACTCGACCTGCCGCTCGTCACCGGCCACGGCCTCACCCGCCCACCCCGGACATAGGGGTCGCGCGCGTGGCGCGATTCACGCGCTGGAGCCACAGAACAACGGTGGATCAGTGGGCGCCGAGGGCCGAGGCGATCGAGTCGAAGTGCTCGTCGACCGACCGGTCGTCCTCGCAGTCGAACAACGACATGGCCACCCGGACCGTTCCGTCCGGCACCGTTGCGTCGTCTCGGTAGAGGCCCGCCGCCCCGACCATCCACCCCCGGGCGAAGGCCCAGTGGGGGGCTCGGGTCCGGAACCGGAACAGGTGGATCGCCGCGTCGTGCGAACCCGGTTCGTGGAGCTCCCCTCCACCCGGAACACCGTCGCCACCGACCTGGACGAAGCGACTGGCCACGTGCTCGACCTCGGCCGGTTCGCACCCCAGCTCGCCCGGCCGGGCCAACCACGTGACCAGGTCGGCCTCGGCCCGCTGGACGCTGCTGCGCACCAGTCCGGCGTCGTCGAAGACCTGACCGAGCAGGCCCCGGCGGTCCAGGTCCTCCATGAGGGCGGACCGGGAGATGGGCTGGTGTGCGGCCATCCACACGCGGTCCCACGGCACGCACGCGCCGCGGTCCGACAGGGCGGCCACCGCCCACGCGTTCAGCACCGGGTCGGCAGAGGCCTGCACCCGGGCGAGCAGCGCGTCGGCCGAGGGGTCGTCGATGCATTCGACGACACGGAGCAACGACCGGACCCGGTTGCGGTCACGCCACGACGGTTCGGGGCCGCCCACCGCGACGTCGCAGCGTTCGACCAGGACCGAGACCAACGGGTCGAGCGACTCGACCAGCTCGGCCGTGGTGACGGGATCCAACTCGACCTCCGTCACCAGTCGGCGCAGCAGCCAGGCGGCGTGCGCCTCCCAACCGGGGCGGGTGGTCAGTGCGACAAGTGCCGGGACGAACCGACCCGCATCGGGGTGGCCGAGGACCGCCGACAGGAAGCCGGGTGCCGGCTGCGGCAGCAGGTCGCTCCAGCCGCGGTCGGAGACCATGTGGACCAACGCCTGGATGGACCCGGGACCGCGGCGACGTGCGAGCAGGTCGACCAGCGCCCGTCGCACCGGCTCGGGCGCCAGCAGGTAGGCGGCCTCGACCTCCTCCAGCGGGGCGCGCTCGGGACAGGACCACAGCAGTTCCACGAGGGCGACCGTCGGGTCCATGCGCTGGACCGGCGACCGGGGCGTGGGTGCGACGGCGGCCGCCAGCAACGCGGACGGCGTGGCCGGGTCGTCGTCGAGATGACGCCATGCGGACACGACGTCGATCGCGGCGGACCGCATCGATGAGCGTCCATCGGCCAGCAGCCGCCGGACCTCGGCCACGGCGGCCGCGGTGCACCTGGTTCCCGGCTGTGTGTCCACGTCCCGAGGGTGGACCCTCACCCGCCCGGCCGCAACGCCGCCACGTGGGCAGTTCCCCCAGACGCCGCGCCACCACTGCCGGAGGCCGACCGGCGACGAGCCCGCCCGGCGGGGTCCCCGACCGCCGTCGTAGGCTCGAGACGTGCTGTTCCGGAAGTCCACCGACCTGGTGGCCGAGGAGGACGCTCTCCCCGGCCGCGACGAGACGATGCCGCTCCACGGCGACCACCACGCACTCGGGGTCCCCTTCACCCCGCCGTGGCCGGACGGCAGTCAGGTGGCCGAGTTCGCGCTCGGCTGCTTCTGGGGCGCGGAGCGCTGCTTCTGGCGGACGCCCGGCGTGGTCACGACCGCCGTGGGCTACTCGGGTGGCTACACGCCCAATCCGAGCTACCGGGAGGTGTGTTCGGGACGGACCGGCCACGCCGAGTCGGTGCTCGTCGTCTTCGACCCCGACCAGGTGAGCTTCGCCGACCTGCTGCGGGTGTTCTGGGAGTCCCACGACCCGACCCAGGGCATGCGACAGGGCAACGACGTCGGCACGCAGTACCGGTCGGCGATCTACTGCCACGACGACGAGCAGCTGAGCCAGGCGCTGGCGAGCCGAGAGGCCTACCAGCGCGCGCTCGACGCTGCGGGTCGAGGGACGATCACGACCGAGATCCGACCGGCGGGCCCCTTCTACTTCGCCGAGATGGACCACCAGCAGTACCTGTCGAAGGTGCCCAACGGCTACTGCGGCCTGGGTGGTACCGGCGTGGCCTGCCCCGCAGGACTCGACCTGGGCGGGACCTGACGCACCGGCGGCGAGCGGTTCGTCGCCGAGGTGTTCCCCAGCAGCCCCCACCTACACTCGCAGCGTGGACGAGTCGCCGGAGTCCGGGAGCGACGCCCCCCGTCGTGTCGTCCGGCCCGGTGAGCGGATCCGACGGTTCCGGGAACTCCAGGTGTCGGGGCCGAACCTCGTCCGGGCCCGCTCGACGGTCCGGGGGGTCGTGCTCCTGCAGCTGGCGGCGAACGGCCTGGGAGTCCTGGTCGTCATCCTCTACTTCACCCAGCTGTTCCCCGACTCCGCGTCCAGCGAGTTGAGCAGCATCGACCTGAACCTCACCGTGTTCGGCGTCTACCTGGGCGTCATGCTCCTGCTGGGGCTGCCCCTCAACGCGTTGGTCCTGCGGCGGGCCGTGGTCTGGGTACGCGACGGCACACCCCCCACGGACCGGCAACGGCGACTCCTGTTCAGCCTTCCGGCCCTGGAGACGGTCAGCGCGCTCGTGTCGTGGATCGGCGCTGCGGTGCTCTTCGGGGTGATCAACCGCGACGTCCAGCGGGTGTCGGTGGGGATCGCGCTCGCCGGCGTGGTGACCTGCACGCTGCTGTACCAGTTGCTCGAGGGCCACTTCCGTCCGCTCTACGCCGTGGCACTGGCGCACGCCGACCTGCCGGCCGACCGGAGGGAGATCTTCCCCCGGTTGATGCTGGCCTGGACGCTGGGCAGCGCGGTCCCGCTGGTGGCGATCGGGCTGAGTCCGCTGATCTCGCCCGAACCGCTCGAGGCGAACCGTCTGGCCTGGCTCGCCCTGGTCGGCGCACTGGCCGGTTGGTTGGTGAGGGTCGTGGCGATCGTGTCGGTGTCCCGTCCGATCAACCGGATCCGCGAGGGCCTGAGTCGGATCGAACAGGGTGAGTCCGACGTGCGGATCCCGATCGACGACCTGGGTGAACTCGGTCGGCTGGCCGAGGGTGTGAACGACCTGGCTGCGGGGATCAGGGAACGAGAGACCCTGCGTGAGCTGTTCGAGCGCCAGGTGGGCATGGCCGGCCTGGCCGACCTGGCGCTCGAGGGTGGTGAGCCGACCCGCCGGGGTGAGCGCCGCGAGGTCACGGTGCTCTTCGTCGACCTGCAGGGCTACACCCGCTTCGCGGAACGACAGGACCCGGCGGACGTGGTCGCCATGTTGAACCGCTTCTTCCGGATCGTGGTGGCCGTGGTCAACCGTGAGGGCGGCTGGGTCAACAAGTTCGAGGGGGATGCTGCGCTGTGCCTGTTCGGCGCACCCCAGGACCAGTCGGACCACGCGGTGCGCGCCCTGCGGGCCGCGGCGGCGATGCCCCGGGAACTCGCCCGGTCGGCCGTCGAGCTCCGGGCCGGTGTGGGGGTCGCCACGGGCGAGGTGGTGGCGGGATTCGTCGGCACCCCGGAGCGCTTCGAGTACACGGTGATCGGAGACGTCGTGAACCTGGCCGCACGGCTCTGTGACGCGGCGAAGGACGAAAGGTCCGGAGTCCTGGCCGCCGAGGCGACGGTGTCCGAGGTGCCGGTTCCGGATGATCCGTGGGAGTTCGCCGGACGACTGCCGATCAAGGGGCGGCGGGAGCGGGCCCCCGTCTACCGGCTGGTCCCGGACCGTCGGCGGTCGCGCTGGCGGGCCGGGCTGCGGGTGGCCCGGCCCTGAACGTCGGCGCCCAGCGCCAGGTCGAGCGCCGCCCAGGCCTGGATGCCCAGGTGGCGACGCCACAGTGACCGGAGGGCATCGGTGAACTCGGGTCCGTGGGGGGGCCGGTCGCCCAGGCCGGACCGGGCGGCGACGTGGGCGAGTTCGTGCAGCACCGTGACGGCGTCCCACGAACCGTCGCGCAGGAACACGACGGCGTCACCGTCGACGGCGACGTGCGCTGCGGAGAACGTGGCCGAACGCGACCGGCGCTCGAGGTGGACCGCGACGGGGGCCCACGGGAAGGTGTCGGACCACCACGGATCTCCGACGACGTGGTCGACGTAGGCCCGGACCTCGGCGAAGCGGCGGAACCGCCGGCCGCCCCCGGGGAGCGCCTCGTCCTCGGCCGTCTGGACCAGGAGGCCCTCGGGGTCGACGGGGCGTGCGGCCACGCTCACCCCGACCCGATCGAGCGCAGGCGGCCCAGGGATCCGGTGGCGAACGAGGCCTGACGACCGGCCTGTCGACCGGCGTCGGCTCCGGTCCGCGATGACCCCGAGGACGCCCACGACGAGCGGACGTGGGGGAAACGTCGACGGAACTCGCCGCCGACCTGTTGGTCCCGTTCGAGCAGGACGAGCGCGGCGGACGGGTGTTCGTCGACCTGGACGGCCTGGGCCCGGTCGGCCCGGTCCCGCTCGAGACGCTCGGCGACGGAGTCGGCGAAGCCGACGATGAAGCTCCGGCGCCAGCCGGCCGACTCGGCGGCCGAGACCCCCCGGGGTGCCTGGTCGAGCATGGCGGTGGTGAGCTGGACGAGCAGGCTGGTCACCACCGTGTCCACCCAGCGGAGGTCGCTCGGGAAGCCGATGATCGAGACCACCTCCTGCCGTTCGCCCGGTCGACCCGGCAGCCGGACGGCCCGGCAACCCTGTGACCGGGCGACGGCGCTCACGAGGACGGCCTTCTGCGCCAGGTAGGGGGCGAGCACGACCAGGCGCAGCTCGTCGGGGCTGCTCGAGGAGGTGTCCTCGGCCCAGAGCAGCGCGTCGTCGATGGCGTACCGGGCGATCAGCTCGGAGGCCTTGGCGGTGAACGCCTCGGCCTCCTCGGGGAACTCGGTCGCCTCGGCCTTGGCGAGCAGGGCCCGGACCAGGGCCAGGCGGTGGTCGTCGGAGTGGTCCACGGTGCACAGCCTCGCACGACCGCACGACGGGGGTCACCGGGCCGGGAGGCCCGGGACGGAACCGGCCGGGAGGCCCGGGGGCCTCAGGTGTCCCGACCGAGCTCGCGGCAGAGACGGGCGGCGACGTCGGAGCGCTCGAAGCGGCGCCACGCCGCCCGGCACCGGTGGTGGGCCCGGTGGACGTCCCGGTGGAGCCGGTCGGACAGGGCACCGGCGACCAGGGCCGCTCGTCCGCCGGCGTCCAGGCCGACCCCGGCGACGAGCTCGGCCTGCACGTGGTGGTCCTGCAACCGGCCGAGCAGGTCCTGGAGCTCGGGGAGTTCGCTGCGCACGGTCCGGAACGTGTCCGCCGGGTAGAGCGGCGACACCTCGGCCAGCACGTAGCGGAACTGCTTGAGCGCCTTGCGGAGGTCGTGCCAGTGGGTCAGGTCGTCGCTCCGGACGGCCCGGCGACCGATACGTCGCATCCGCCGTTCGGAGCGGAGCACCATCTCGTCGGCCACATCGCCGGCTGGCCGGAGTGCCGATTCGGGCACATCACCCTGCACGACGTAGATGCGCCCGCAGTGCTGCCAGGTCCGTTGCAGCCTGACGTAGCGGTCCGAGCGGATCGCATCGCTCAGCCGGCTGACCGCGGCGACGCGAGCCGAGTCGAGTTCGGCCCGGAGCTCCGGGAGCGCGGTGCCGAGTTCGGGGCTGAGCCGCTTCGCGAGTGACGGGAGGTCCTCGGCCAGCACGTCCAGGTCGCGGACCGGTGAGGTCAGTTCGGCGAGCCACCGCAGCTCGTCGCGCAGGATGCGGCGATCGGTCTCGGGCAGCACACCGGTCGCGGCCCGCAGGAGTGACCGGGTGCGGCGGACGGCGACGCGGAGGTCGTGGAGCTCCTCGGGGTCCCGGTCGGCGAGCACCCCGTCCTGGTGCGACAGGCAGTCGTGCTGCAGGCCAGACAGGACGAGCGCGAAGATCCGGCCTGCCGGCTGCGACCGGTCGTCGGGCCCGAGGTCGCTGCGCCGTGCTCCCCCGGCCGGGGATCCGGATGTGGCCGGAACCACACCGGACAGGGCGGCGGGCTCGATGGGTTCCACCGGCCCAGTGTCCCAGACCGTCGGCCGGTCGGGCCCCCGGCTCCGCGACTCAGGCCTCGGCCGGAGCCGCCGCTGCGCCGTCGGCGGCGTCGTCGCCGAAGGACGTCACCTGCCGCTTGGAGTACACGACCGACGCGAGCACGATCGCCAACGCCACGAGTGCGATGGCGTATCGCAGGCCCGGGTTGTCGTCGAGGGAGATGATGGCGGGGAGGATGAGGAGTGCCACCAGGTTCATCACCTTGATGAGCGGGCTGATCGCCGGGCCGGCGGTGTCCTTGAACGGGTCGCCGACGGTGTCGCCGATCACGACGGCCGTGTGGACGTCGGAGCCCTTGCCACCCAGGTTGCCCTCCTCGATGTACTTCTTGCCGTTGTCCCATGCGCCACCGGCGTTCGACAGGAAGTTCGCCATGAGGGCGCCCACGACGATGATGGCGGCCAGGTAGCCGCCGAGCGCCAGGTAGCCGAGGCCGAACCCGACCACCACCGGCATGAGCACGGCGAGCAACGCCGGCGTGGCGAGCTCCCGCAGGGCCGCGGTGGTGCAGATGTCGATGACCGGCCCGTAGTCGGGCTTCTCCGTGTAGTCCATGATCCCGGGCTTCTCCCGGAACTGCCGGCGGACCTCCTGCACCACGGTGCCGGCAGTGCGGCTGACGGCGATGATCGCCAGCGACGAGAACAGGAACACGACCGTTCCACCGATGAGGGCACCGGCGAAGGTCTTCGGGTCGGCGACGTTGAGCTGCACCGCCTCGAACGCCTCGGACACGCTGCCGGTGAACACGTCCGGGAGCTGCGCGGCGATCGTCTCCCGGAAGGACGCGAAGAGCGCCACGGCGGCGATGACGGCGGAGCCGATCGCGAAGCCCTTGGTGACGGCCTTGGTGGTGTTGCCGACCGTGTCGAGGCCGTCCAGGATCGTCTCGGTCTCACCCTGGAGCTCGTCGGACATCTCTGCGATGCCCTGGGCGTTGTCGGCGATCGGCCCGAAGGTGTCCTCGGCGACGACGATGCCGGTGGTCGACAGCATGCCGATTCCGGTGAGCGCCACCAGGTACACGGCGAAGAGCACGTTGCCCTGACCGAGGCCCAGTCCGACCAGGATCGCCACGGCGATCGCGACGACCGCCCAGACGGCGGACTCCATGCCCGAGGAGATGCCCGAGAGCACGACCGTCGCCGGACCGGTCCGGCCCGACTCGGCGATGTCCTGCACCGGCTTGAACTGACTCGAGGTGAAGTACTGGGTGATCCGGCTGGCCACCTGGCCGAGGACCACGCCGACGATGATCGCCACGAACATGCGCAGGCCCACGGCGCTGACGTCCGCGCCCTCGGGGTTGCCCACGTAGGCGAAGGCGACGATGGCGGCGCCGACCAGCATGATGAGCGATGCGATGTTCAACCCGCGGTTGATGGGTTTCAGGGCGTCGGTCTCGCCCGGACGGGCCCGCACCAGGTAGATGGACACGATCGAGGCCAGCAGGCCCACGGCCATCATGGCGAGGGGGAAGATCAGTCCCTTGACCGCCTCGGCGCCCTCGAGTCCCACGGCGTTGAAGGCCGTGACACCCAGGATGATGTTGGCGACGAGCACCACACCGAAGGACTCGAACAGGTCGGACGCCATGCCGGCGCAGTCACCGACGTTGTCACCGACGTTGTCGGCGATCGTCGCCGGGTTCCGGGGGTCGTCCTCGGGGATCCCGGCTTCGACCTTGCCGACCAGGTCGGCACCGACGTCGGCGGCCTTCGTGAAGATGCCACCGCCCACGCGGAGGAACAGGGCGAGCAGCGATCCACCGAAGCCGAAGCCGACCAGGATCGCCGATGCGGTGTTCTGGAACACCATGACGATGACGGTCGCACCGAGCAGGCCCAGCCCGGCGGTGAACAACCCGATCGTCCCGCCGGCGCGGAACGCGACCTGCATGGCCGCGTCCATGCTGCCGGTGCGGGCTGCGGCGGCCGTGCGAACGTTCGCCCGGGTGGCGAGCCACATGCCGAGGTAGCCGATGAAGGCGGACGCCAGGCAGCCGGCCAGGAACGCGAGCGTCCGGAACAGCCCGGACTCGACCCGGCTCAGGCCGGTCTCGGTGCCTTCACGGAGCACCTCGGACGAGGTGACGAACACGACGGCGGCGAGCGGCACGACGATGACGAAGATGGTGCGGAACTGGCGCTTGATGTAGGCCATCGCGCCCTCCTGGACCGCCTCGGCGATCTCGTTCATCTTCTCGGTGCCGGTCTCGGCGGCCAGGACGTTGCGCATCATGATCCAGCCGATGATCAGTGCCAGCACCGAGACGCCGGCGCAGAAGAGCAGCCAGAACCACTCGGATCCCCCCAGGGTGAAGAGCTGGTAGCCGCCCTCGGCGGCGAACATCTGCGACATCTCGTTCCTCAAGCCTCTCGACGCACCCGGTGATCCGGGTGGGGGCGCGTCGGGGCGCGCCCACGGGTGTGCGGGGGTAGTTCAGTCCCGGAGGGGTGACGGGGTCAAACCTGCGGCCCGGGACCCACGCCCTGGCCGGCCCGGTGCCGTCGGGCCCGGAGGACCTCGACCGCGATCGGCAGCGCCGACACGGCGACCACCATCAGGTGGCGATCTCGAAGTTGTCCCTGACCACGTCGAAACCGCCCAGGTAGTAGCCGAGCAGGGTCACACCCACCCCCCACAGGAGACCGCCGACGACGTTGTAGCGGGTGAAGGTCAGGCGGTCCATCCGCCCGACGCCCGCCACGATCGGACAGAACGTGCGCACGATCGGCACGAATCGGGCGAGCACGATCGCCTTTGGACCGTGCTTGTCGAAGAAGGCCTGGGCCTTCTCCACGTTCTCGTGCTTGAAGAGCCGCGAGTTCGGGCGACGGAAGATCGCGGGACCGACCCGGTGGCCGAACTGGTACCCGACCTGGTCGCCGATCACGGCCGCCAGGAAGATCCCGACGAGGAGGATCCAGATGTTGAACTGGACGTCGGGGAGCTTGGAGGCGAACGCACCGCCGGCGAACATCCCGGCGGTGAACAACAGGGAGTCACCCGGCAGGAAGAACCCGATCAGGAGGCCGGACTCGGCGAACACGATGGCGAAGATCAGCAGGTAGCCGCCGCGGGAGATGATCTGCTCGGGGTCCAGTATCCCCAGCGCGCCGACGAGCAGCGACGGGTCGAGCAGCGACTGGAGCGTGTTCACCGACGCATCGTAGCGGTCCGCCTGCCGCCGGGTTCACCCGGGTGGCTGGACGGTACCGGAGCTGACGAGTTGGTCGTTGGCCTGACGGACCAGGTCCCGGGCCTCGTCGACCGCCTGCTCGTAGCCGGCCAGGTCACCACTTCGCAGCCGGTCCTCGGCCTGGGTGAACTTCTGGTCGGCCTCGGCGAGCAGGTCGGTCGGCGAACCGGTCGGGGCGCCGCTCGGCGACGGGGACGGCGTGGTGGTCGTCGGTGAGGCGGTCGTCGGTGAGGTGGTCGACGCGCCGGGGCCGGCCGAGCCGTCCGGGTCCTCATCGAGCAGGTCGGCCACCGCCTGTTCGACGGTGTCACCGAAGCCGACGGTGTCGCCCGAGGCGACCACGACCCGCGTCAGCGAGTACCGGCCGCTCTGCTCCTCCTTCGCGTACACCGGCCGCAGGTAGAGCAGCGAGTCGCCGAAGGGGAGGGTGAGCAGGTTGCCGAACTGCACGCGCGACCCGGACCGGCCGACGAGCGACTGGTACTCCGAGACCGGCTGGTAGGTGACCATCTTCTGGTTGGCCCGCAGGGGTCCATCCACCCGGGTGTTCGGCACGAGCTGGCCGTCGGCGTTGCGTTCGGTCATGACCACCTGGGAGAGCTGGCCGTAGTTCGCCGGATCGTTGGCGGCGACCATGACCGCGGTCAGGTTCCGGGCGCTGTCGTCGTTCGACGCGAGCACGAACGGCCGGGTCAGCACGAACTGCGGCTCCTGGCCGGGCTGGAGCTGCATGAGCTGGTAGTAGGGCTCGATCCGATCGAGCTGGGTCGCGGGCTGGGTCGGGTCCAGCTCCTCGAGCGTCGTCCCGCCAGCGGTGTTGGGTGGCTGCTGGGCGATGTCCCAACGGTCCGAGTTGTTGAAGAAGGTGGCCACGTCCTCCTGGTGGTATCGGCCCCACACCTGTGTCTGGGTCTTGAACAACAGCTCCGGGTACCGGAAGTGCGCCCGGAGCGACTCGGGGATCTCGGCGACGAACAGGCCCGGGAACGCGTCGGCGTAGGCGCGGATGATCGGGTCCTGCTGGCCGCCGTACAGCGTGTCCGACAGGTACAGGGTGACCGTGCCGTCGTAGGCGTCGACGACGGCCTTCACGCTGTTGCGGATGTAGTTGAA
>CAIYGQ010000212.1 GCA_903925745.1 uncultured Actinomycetes bacterium
GCCATCGGCTTCATGGGCTGGGGCGTGTGGGCCCACCACATGTTCGCCTCGGGCATGGGCCCCATCTCGGTGCTCGCCTTCTCGCTGGCGACCATGTTCATCGCCGTGCCGACCGGCGTGAAGATCCTGAACTGGATGGCCACCATGTACGGCGGTCGTCTCCGGTTCACCACGGCCATGCTGTTCGCCGTCGGCCTGGTGGCGATGTTCACGATCGGTGGCCTGTCGGGGGTGACGCATGCGTTCGCCCCGGCCGACACCCAGCAGACCGACACCTACTACATCGTCGCCCACTTCCACTACGTGCTGTTCGGCGGTGCACTCCTCGGTCTGTTCTCGGGCATGTACTTCTGGTGGCCCAAGATCTTCGGCTACTTCCTGAACGAGAAGAAGGGCAAGTGGCACTTCTGGCTGATGATCATCGGCTTCAACCTCACCTTCGGCCCCATGCACATCCTCGGCCTGCAGGGCATGATGCGGCGCACCTACACCTACACCGAGGGTCAGGGATTCAACGGGTGGAACCTGGTGGCCACCATCGGCGCCTACCTGCTCGCCGTGTCGATCCTGGTCTTCATGTGGAACGTGATCTCGAGCTACCGGGCGCACCGTCGCAACCCGGTCAACCCGGGTCCGGATCCGTGGGACGCCCGGTCGCTCGAGTGGATGGTCCCGTCGCCGACCCCGGAACACAACTTCGACGAGGTGCCGGTGGTGGAGGACTTCGACGAGTTCTGGCACCGCAAGTACGGCCACGACGAGCAGGGTCGCCCGGTTCGGATCGCTGCGACCGAGGACGTGGTCCAGCGGGGTGACGCCACCGACGTGCACCTGCCGTCGCCGTCCTACTGGCCGCTGGTGCTGGCCGCAGGCATGCCGTTGGTCGGCTACGGGCTCATCTTCAACCTGTGGTGGGCGCTCCCCGGGTCGATCCTCATCATCGCCGGCATCTACGGCTGGGTCCTGGAGCCGTCGACCGACCCGTCGGCCGGCCACGGGCACCACGACGACCACCACCACGACGACGACGACAGCGACGCAGCTGCGCTCGACGCGCCGGCCGATGCCGCCGAGCCCACCACGGGCGACGGGGTCGAGGCCGACGACCGTGACGGCAGCGACCGGGTGCCCGAGCCCGCCATGGCCTCGGCCGCCGGTCGCGACGCAGAGGACGGGGACGACCGATGACCGACGTCGCCCTCGAGCCGATGGACGACGTCGAGTTCCCCGACGACGTCCACGCCACCTCCACGGGGATCTCCAATCCCAAGCTGGCGATGTGGACGTACCTGGCGTCCGACTGCCTGCTCTTCGGTGGCCTGATCTCGACCTACCTGCTGTACCGGAACCGGCCGGGCAACATCCCGGGTCTCTCGGGATCCTCGCTGCGGGCCTCGGAGCTGTTCAACATCCCGTTCACGTCCATGACCAGCTTCGTGCTGCTCATGAGCTCGCTCACCATGGTGCTGGCGGTGAACTCGGCGATCCGCAAGGACGTCGACCGGATGCGGCTGTGGCTCGTGGCCACCGCGGTCCTGGGCGGCCTCTTCCTGGGTGGCCAGGTCTACGAGTTCACCGAGTTCTACCGGTACGGGCTCGGCTTCACCTCGAACGTCTCGGCCTCCGCGTTCTACACGTTGACCGGACTCCACGGGGCCCACGTGGCGGTCGGCGTGCTGATGTTGATCTCGGCCGTGGTGTACGCGGCCAGGCGGACCCTGAACGCCGAAGCGGTCGAGGTGCTCGGCCTGTACTGGCACTTCGTGGACATCGTCTGGGTCGTGATCTTCGCGATCGTCTACCTGATCCCCTGAGGAGCGAGCGGTGAGCGCAACCATCGACGTCGACGACGACTCCCCGGTCCACCCGGGCGAGCACCACGACCACGGCCCCAGCGATGCGACCTACTTCAAGGTGTTCTGGGTCCTGGTCGCCATCACCGCCCTGGAGGTGTCGACCTACTTCTGGGACGTCTGGTTCGGCGAGTCCTCGTGGAGCCTGGCGGTTCCGCTGCTGATCCTGCTGATGGTCGTGAAGTTCGTGCTGATCGCGTCGATGTTCATGCACCTGCGCTTCGACTCGAAGCTGCTCACCCGGATCTTCTACTTCGGCCTGATCACGGCCTGCATCGTCTACGTGGTGGCGCTGGCGGTCATGAACATCTTCACCGACAACGGGAACCCGTGGTTCAACGATCCGCCCCCCGAGGTGACGCCGAGCGCGGTCGTCACCGGTGAGACGTCCAACATGGGGGGCATGGGCGGCTGATCGCCCCCGTCCCCGGGGCCGGTCAGTCCCAGCGGAACCAGCGGGCCGCCGCGAGCGGAGCGGCCGCCGCCCAGATGATGAGCGTGGGCCACGCCCAGCCGCCGACCGAGCCCCCGTCGATCAGTGAGCCGGTCGTGACCTCGACGACGGCTGCGGCCGGGAGCACCTTGGCGATGGTGGCGAGCCACCCGGGCAGTTCGTCGATCGGCACGATCATGCCGCCGGTGAGCAACAACACCAGGTACAGCCCGTTCGTGACGGCGAGGGTCACGAGACCCGGGAGCGTGCCGGCGAGCAGGAGCCCGATCCCGGCGAACGCCAGGGTCCCGAGCACCAGGCCGACGATCGCCACCGGCCAGCCGCCGATCGGTGGGCGCCACCCCAGTGAGAACGCCACTGCGCTGAGCACGACGATCTGGGCGACCTCGGTGAGCACGACGAGGGTGGTCTTGGCGGCGACCCAGCGCCGGGTCCCGAGTGGTGAGGCCCCGAGTCGCTTGAGGACGCCGTACTGACGTTCGAAGCCGGTGCCGATCCCGAGCGACACCATGGCGGTGGACATGACGGCCAGGGCGAGTGTGGCCGGGGCCACGTAGTCGACGGCGCGTTCGGTCGGCACCGGGACCACCTCGACGAGCGAGAAGAACACGAGGACGAGCAGGGGGATGCCGAGGCTGACGAGCAGCTGCTCGCCCTGACGCGACGACAGCGCCAGCTCGGTGCGTACCTGCGACCGGTACGCGCTCACGCCGCGCCACCGGGGATCCGGCCGGGGTCCGGTGTCGTCACCAGGTCGCGGTAGACGTCCTCGAGTCGACTCCCGCCGGCCCGGATCTCGGTGGCGACCAGGCCGGCGTCCGCCAGCCAGGACGTGAGCCGAGCGATCCGTTCGGCGTCGGCCGGTGTGTCGACCGTGTAGGTGTGCTGGTCGGACCGCTGAACCGCCGCTCCCAGGGCCGTCGTCAGGGCGTCGGTGTCCACCGATCCGTGGCAGCGGAACCGCAGGGTGGAGCTGCGGTCGCTCGTCAGCTCGGCCAGGCTCCCCTCGGCGGCGATGCGACCCCGGTCGATCACCACCACGTGGTCGGCGATCCGTTCGGCCTCGTCGAGGTCGTGGGTCGTCACGAGCACGCCGACGCCGTCGCGTCGCAGTCCGTCGAGCGTCGCCCGCACCTGCTCCCGTCCCTCCAGGTCGACCCCGGCGGTCGGCTCGTCGAGCAGCAGGACCTCGGGACGGCCGATCAGGGCCACGGCGAGCGACAGTCGCTGTCGCTCACCCCCGGAGAGTCGGCGAACCATCGTGCCGGCTCGGTGGGCGAGGCCCAGCCGTTCCATCAGGTCGTCCACGTCGAGCGGGTCGGGGAAGAAGCCGGCGTACTGGCGCAGGACCTCCCGAGGCCGGATGGCCGGCTGGATCCCGCCCTCCTGCAGCATGATGCCGACCCGGTGGACCAGCGCGCCGTGGTCACGGCGGGGGTCGAGACCCAGTACCCGGGCCCGGCCGCTCGCCGACGCCCGGTAGCCCTCGAGGTGCTCGACGATCGACGTCTTCCCGGCACCGTTCGGGCCGAGCAGCACGGTCACCTGGCCCGCACGCGCCCCGAACGACGCTCCGTCGACGGCGACGAGGTCGCCGTAGCGCACGACCAGCTCCTCCACCTCGATGACGAGGTCCCCGGTCGGGGGTTCCGGCGGTGGCACTCCCGGAAGCTACCGCCGGGCCACGAGACCGGGCACGTCGGCGGGGTGGTGGGCCAGCGCCGCGGCGCCGGCCTCACGGAGTTCCTCTGCACCCCCGTAGCCCCAGGTGGCGCCGATGCAGTCGATGGCGTGCTCGGCGGCGCCGAGCACGTCGTAGTGGCGGTCGCCCACCAGCACGCACGACGCTGCGTCGGGACCGTCGAGGGCGGCCAGGGTCCGGGCCAGGACCTCGGCCTTGGTGGTCGCCGCACCGTCCATCGTTGCGGCGCCGATGACCTCGAACCGGCCCATCAGGCCGAAGTGGTCGAGCATCGTGTGGGTGGGGACCTCACCCTTGGAGGTGGCGGTGGCGAGCGTGTGGCCTGCGTCCGCCAGTCGGTCGAGCATGTCGAGCACCCCGGGGTACAGCGCGCTCTCGTAGACGCCGGTCGAGAGGTAGCGGTCCCGGTAGGCCGCCACCCCGTCGTCGAGCAGCGCCTCGGGGACCCCGACGTCGGACAGCATGCGCCGCAGCGGTGGACCGATCGCCCCGACCAGGTGGGGCCGTGGGGGGACCGTCCGGCCCAGAGTCTCGAGCGCGTGGACCATGCAACGGACGATGCCCTCCTCGGAGTCCCAGACGGTTCCGTCCAGGTCCAGCAGCACGATCACCCGACCACTCTCGCACGGGTCCGGGACTGGCGCGCGTCCGGACCGTCGCAACCGGGTTCGGGTGCGGTCGCGTCGCCCGCTACCGTGCCCGGCATGCTCGACCTGCGGCTGATCCGCAACGACCCGGACTCGGTGCGCGCCGGTCTGGCACGACGCGGTGAGGACCTCGCCGCCCTCGACCGGCTGGTGGAGCTCGACGCCGAACAACGCACCCTGACGGCGGAGCGCGACGCCCTGCGGGCCGAGATCCGGAGCCTGTCCAACCAGGTCGGTGCCCTGCACCGGGACCAGCGGGCCGACGAGGCCGCCGCACTCCAGGAGGAGTCACGGGCGCTCGGCCAACAGGAGAAGGACCTCGACGCCCGCTGCGACGAGGTCGCCCTCGCCGTTCGGGACATCCTCCTCCGGCTCCCCAACCTGCCGGCCGTGGACTGCCCCGACGGTGGCGGCGAGGCCGACAACGTCGTCGTGCGCGTGGAGGACCACGACGCTGCCGGTTACGCCGACCACCAGCGGGTCCCGCACTGGGAGGTCGGCGAGCAGCTCGGGATCCTGGACGTCGAACGGGCCGTGAAGCTGTCCGGGTCGATGTTCGTCATGTACCGGGGGGCGGGTGCTGCCCTGGTCAGGGCCCTGTGCCAGCTGGCCATCGACCGCAACGTCGACCTCTACGAGGAGGTCCGGCCACCGACGCTGGTCCGGACCGACACGCTGGTGTCGACGGGTCACCTGCCGAAGTTCGTCGACGAGGCCTACCACCTCGAGCGCGACGACCTGTGGGCCATCCCGACCGCCGAGGTTCCGCTCACCTCGTTGCACCGCGACGAGTTGCTCGACGAGGCCGACCTGCCGCGCCGATTCGTCGCTCACACCAGTTGCTTCCGGCGTGAGGCGGGCTCCGCCGGCAAGGACACCCGCGGCCTGCTCCGGGTGCACGAGTTCGACAAGGTCGAGATCCTGGCCCTCGGCACGCCGGAGCAGGCCGCCGATCTGCACGCCGAGATCCTCGGGCGGGCCGAGGGGCTGATCCGTGACCTCGGGCTGGTCCATCGCGTGCTCGACCTGTGCGCCGGGGACATCGGCAACAGCGCGGCCCGGACCTTCGACATCGAGGTCTACGCGCCCGGTGTGGACCAGTGGCTCGAGGTCTCCTCGGTCTCCTGGTTCAGCGACTACCAGGCGCGCCGGGCCAACCTGCGCTACCGGCCGGAGTCGGGCAAGGGCACCGAGGTGCTCCACACCCTCAACGGGTCGGCACTCGCGGTGCCCCGGGTGTGGGCCGCGCTCGTCGAGACGCACCGGACCCCTGACGGGACGATCCGGATCCCCGAGCCGTTGCGGCCCTACCTGCAGCCGTACCTGGTCGGCGACGGCCCGTTCCGGTGAACCCCCCGTCGGGGGACGCGGAACCCCTCCGACGACTGGAGCCCGTCGTTCCAGCCCTCGGGCCGCCACCCGAGGACATCGGGACGGGGCATCCGATGCGGGCGGTCACCGAACGGATCGTGGCCCAGCCCGGCTGGTGGGGCCCCGACGTCGCCGCCGACGTCGCCGGACGCTTCGATGAACTCGCCGGGACCTGGGACACCAGGTCCTCGTCGGCCGAGGCATCCGTCGGGCTGCTCGATGCACTGGACCGCGGGGGACCGTTCGCCGGTCCCGTCGTCGAGCTCGGGGCGGGCACCGGTTCCGGGACGGCGGTCCTCGCCGATCGACTCGGACCGGTGGTGGCCGTCGACCTGGCGGCAGCGATGCTCCGACGCCTCGACGTCCCGGGAGCGGTGCGGGTGCGGGCGGACGCCGCTGCGCTCCCGTTCCGTGACCACTCGGTGGGGACGCTGGTGTGCGTCAACGCATTCCTCTTTGCCGCCGAGGTCCGCCGGGTCCTCCGGGCCGGTGGCGCCCTGGTCTGGGTCAACACCCTGGGGGAGCGCACTCCGATCCACCTGTCCGACGCAGCCGTGGTCGAAGCGCTCGGAATCGAGGTCCGGGCGGTGTCGTCCCGTGCCGGTTGGAGCACATGGGTGGTGGCCCGACCGGTCCGATGACGAGCACCGGCCGGTTCAGGTGGCCAGCACGGCGCCGACCGTCGCCGCAGTGACGGTCCCGGCGATCGTCGCGACGCCGTAGGCGGCCGCCCGGAGTCCGTGTCCGGTCCGGAGGTCCTCGGCGACCTGGATCGAGAACGAGGAGAACGTCGTGAGCGCCCCGAGCGCGCCGGTCACGGCGACGGTGGCCATCGGGCCCTCCAGTCGGACGTGCAGCGCTCCGGCGACGGCGCTGCCGGCGCAGTTGACGAGGAGCGTGCCGACCGGGAACGGGGGTCGATCCAGCAGGGCGGCGACTCCTGCACGCCCCCACGCACCCAGGACGCACACGGTGGCGAAGGCGGCCACGGTGCCGATCACGGGCCGGCCCGCCGTGGGGCACCGTCACGCCGGGAACGCCCCCCGGATCCGCCGGACAGTGCGATCCCGCCGATCGCGGCGGCGATGCCGGCCGCGACGCTGAGTGCACCCCACGCAATGGCGGCCGCGACGGCGCCCCTGCGCAGGTCGTCGGAGAGCTCGACCGCCAGGGCCGACCACGTGCTGAGCGTCCCGCACAGGCCGATGCCGAGCAGGTCGGTGGCGTCCGTGTCGGGCCGGCGGCCGCCCCGGAACTGCGCCTGCACCCAGCCCAGCAGCCCGCAGGCGGCGGTGTTGACGAACAGCAGCGCCAGGTACGGATCCACGTCGAGGCCGGTGACCGCCAGCCACCGGACCGCACCGCCGATGAGCGCGCCGATCCCGATGGCAGCCGCACGTCGGAGTCGCACCTCCGGACTCTACGGCCCGACCCACACCGCCGTAGCCTGTCGGTGTGGGCCTCGAGCACCGGACCGACTACGACTGGGGAACCCTGGAGGAGGCCTCGGTGGCATCCGATCCGTTCGTCCAGCTCGACGTCTGGCTGGTCGAGGCGGAGCGACTCGGCGTCCCCGAGTTCAACGCGATGGCCCTGACGACGGTCGACGCCTCGGGCCGTCCCCGATCCAGGAACGTCCTGTTGCGCGGGGTGACCGACGGTGCGCTCCGGTTCTTCACCAACCGGTCGAGCACCAAGGGCACCGACCTGTTGGCGGACGACCGGGTGTGCCTGCTGTTCAGCTGGCTCGGCATCCACCGGCAGGTGCGCGTCCAGGGGGTGGCTCGCCCACTCGACGACGCCGCGAGCGACGAGTACTTCGCCTCGCGTCCGCGGGACAGCCAGCTGGGTGCGTGGGCCAGCCCACAGTCGACGGTGCTCGCCGACCGTGCCGAGCTGCTCGACCGGGTCGAGGAGGTGGAGCGTCGCTTCGAGGGCGCCCAGGTTCCACGCCCGCCCTTCTGGGGCGGCTACGCCGTCGTCCCCGACGAGTTCGAGTTCTGGCAGGGCCGGCCGAGCCGACTGCACGATCGGATCCGGTACCTGCCGGCCGACGTGGCCGGCGGGTGGCGGGTGGATCGCCTGTCCCCCTGAGTTCCGGGCGCCCGGGTCCGGCGCTCAGGACCGGTGTGGCTCGTGGTCCGGATCGCCCACGGTGGTCGCGGACCCCTCCGACGGAGGCCGCCGCTTCGTGAGCAGCGCACCGATGGCGATCGCCGCGATGATCAGCAGCGCCGAGCCCACTGCGAGGCGGACCGCACCCACGTCCTCGATCCACGACTGGATCGACGCCTGCAGGTCCCGGGTCCAGGTCACGACGCCCGATCCGCCGCGGCCTCCGAGTTCCTGCACCTCCACCCACGCGTAGTAGGTGACGAAGCAACCTGCCAGGATCATCAGCACCCCGGAGATCGTCCTGACGTGGGGGAGCACCCGCCGGAACGCACTCACCACGCCGGTCCGGGCGAGTGCCACACCCACGGTCAGCACCGCCAACGCTGCGCCCATCCCGAGCGCGTACACGACGAAGGTCACCAGGGTGGTCACGACGTCACCGTCGTCCAGGGTCGTGGAGACGATCGAGATGAACACCCCGATCGAGCAGCTGAGCGATGCCACGGCGTAGGTGACGCCGTACAGGAACATCGATGACAGTTCGCGGCCCTCCCTCGAGAGCTGCACCTTCGGGAGTCGCACCACGGGCTCGTAGCCACGGATCATGGCGACCCCCAGTGCGGCGAGTCCGACCCCGACCACCATCGTGACGTAGGGGAGTCGTTCGGCGACGATCCCGGAGATCGAGGACCAGACCAGACCGACGATGCCGAAGACCGTGACGAAGCCCAGGGTGACGGCGAGTGACACCCAGAGCGCCCGCACGACCGGTGATCCACCGGGACCGGCGGATCCGGGCGGTGCCTCCGCCGGGTCGTCACCCTGTTCGTCGAGCCCGAGGAAGTACGTCAGGTACGCGGGCAGCAACGCGAATCCACACGGGTTGACGGTCGTGATCATCCCGGCGGTGAAGGCCAGCGCCAGCCGGGTCGAGTTCACGGGACCTCGACCCCGTTGCGTCGCAGCAGGTCGTCGAGTGCAGCCGCGTCCAGGGCGCCACCGACCATCTCGAGCACCCTGCCGTCGGCGCCGATCAGGACGGTCCGCGGGAGCGAGGTGCCGGCGAAGGTGGCGAGCACCTGGCCCTGTGGGTCGTCGGCGTTGCGGTAGGTGACCCCGGTCCGTCGGATCTGCTCGGCCGCTCCCTCGTCGGTGTCGACGACGTCGACACCGACGACCCTGAGCGCGCCATCGGACCGTTCGGACAGGGTCTGGAACACCGGCATCTCCCGGATGCACGGCGCGCAGGTCGACGCCCAGAAGTTCAACAGGACCGGCGTCCCGCGCAGGTCCGCGAGCCGCTCCCTCCCACCGTCCAGGTAGTTGAGCGTGACGTCGGGTGCGAGCTGTCCGACCCGGGCCACGGCAGTGCCCCCGGGAACGGCCGGGGCGGCCCCCAGGTCCGACAGGGCCACCGCCGGATCGACACCGTCGCCGTCACCGACGAGCACCTGGAGCGCCACCAGGGTGAAGGTGGCGGCGACGCAGAGCGCCACGAGCGCCGCGGCCACGACGACGCCGGGGCCGACCCGCCGACTGCGTCCGGCGCTGTCACCCGGGCCCATCCCCGCGCGCCCGTCGGATTCGTTGCCGCGCCCGGCGTCCGGGCGGTCCGTGGGGTCGTCGACGCTGGGGGAGGTCATGGCGTGGTCGCTGCCGGCACCCGAGGACGTGGGTGCGGGCCGGTCGACCCTCGGGTCACCCGGGGTCGGTGCCACCGTCGAGGCTACGGCACCGGCCCCGGAGGGTCACACCGGTGCGGCCCGGAGGTGTCGTTGCGTCGGGCTGGGGCTCACGCGTGCGACACGGTCGGCCGCGGGCGGGCCACCAGCGACCGGTAGGCGTCCGGGAGCTCGACCTGGGGCAGGTTGTCCTCGGGCCGGGGCTGCCGGGGCGGGCGGCCACGGCGCCGCTTCTGGAGGACGATCCGTCCGTCGACGAACAGGTGGCCACCCCAGACCCCCGCGGGCTCACGGTTGGCGACGGCGGTGTCCAGACAGGTCCGCCGGACCGGGCAGGTCAGGCAGAGGCGCTTGGCGGTCGACACGTCGTCGAGGTCGTCGGAGTAGAACCCGACCGGTGTCAGGTCCCGGCAGGCGGCCTGGTCCTGCCAGTCCTGTTCGCCGAGCTGCTCGGCGAGCCGGGCGGCGGCCCGGATCGCCGGATCGGCGGGGGAGGTGTCTCGGATCGTGTCGTCGTTCACGGTTCGCTCGTCTCGGGTCGTGTGCTGTCTCGGGTCGTGTGCTGTCTCGGGTCGTGTGCTGTCTCGGGTCGTGTGCTGTCTCGGGTCGTGCATCGGTCCGGCGCCGCCGGATGGCATGGACTCCCGGCTCCGAGATGCGGCTCCAAAAGCAACGGAGCCGCCGGGACGGTGTCCCGACGGCTCCGGAGTGCGTTCCCACTGCTCGGATCAGGTGCTGATCAGTGCGGTGTGCCTCCCCGTCGGGTGGTCCGGCCGTTCGGGTAGTGACCGAATCGACCACCGTCGTGGTGCGTCGAGGCGGCCGGCCAGCTGGTGGTGGTCGTCGCGGACGCCGGCGCGCCCGGGCGCGACGCGGTGCGCTTGGAGCGGTGGATCGGGGCGCAGGTCACGGTGGTCATCGTTCGTCTGGTCCGGTCGGACCAGACCCACCGAACCACGTCGCTCAGGACCACGTCAAGCGATTAACGCTCCGTGTCGGTCCCGGCCTGCTCGTCGCCGGGCCGGAAGACCGTCTCCCGCCAGTAGCGGAGCTCCTCGACCGACTCGCGGATGTCGTCCATCGCCCGGTGGGCGGTCGCCTTGCGGGGCTGCTTCGCGAGCGCCGTCGGGTACCACCGCCGGGCCAGCTCCTTGATCGTGGAGACGTCGACGGACCGGTAGTGCAGGTACTCCTCGATCTCGGGCAGGTGGGCGGCCAGGAAGCGTCGGTCCATGCCGATCGAGTTGCCGCACAGGGGCACCGAACGGGCTTCCGGCACGTGCTCGCGGATGAAGGCGAGGGTCTCGGCGCCCGCCTGCTCCAGCGTCACCTCTGATTCCCGGATCCGTTCGAGGAGGCCGCTGGAGGTGTGCATCCTGACGACGACGGGATCCATCCCGGCCAGTGCCGCCTCGTCGGTCGCGACCACCAGGTCCGGACCCTCGGCCACGATCCGCAGGTCGTCGTCGGTGACCAGCGTGGCGATCTCGACGATCCGGTCCGTCATCGGGTCGAGCCCGGTCATCTCGAGGTCCATCCAGACGAGCACCGATCCACCCTACGGGCGGAGCGGGCCTCCCCTGGCCCGGGTCCGGGACTTGGCACTCTAGATGGGAATGATTATCATCCCCGACATGACGACCTGCTTCTCCTCCCCCGCCGACCTGGGTCGCCTCGGTCGGCATCCCTCCGGCCCGGGGCCGATCCGGCGTGCGGCCGCGGCGATCGCCGTCCTGTTGGGCCTCGTCGTCGCCGGTTGCGGTACCGAGGGGTCGGCCGGTACGACGACGTCGACCAGCACGACCACCGCCGAGTCGACCACGACCTCGACGACCGCCCCGGTTCCGGCGGTTCCGGCTCCGGCGCCCCCGTGCCCGGTCGAGCCGGTGCAGGTGGTCGTGAGCGTCGACCAGTGGGGCGACATCGTCGAGCAGCTCGCCGGTGAGTGTGCGAAGGTCACCACGGTCATCGCCTCCTCGGCGATCGACCCGCACGACTACGAGCCATCACCCGCTGACATCGCCTCGTTCAGCGACGCCGAGATCGTCGTGGTCAACGGGTGCGACTACGACCACTGGGCGGACGAGACCGCCGAAGGGCTCAGTCCGACGCCGACGATCGTGAACGCCTGCGAGGTCGTCGGGAAGACCGACGGCGACAACCCGCACATCTGGTACGGACCGGACTTCGTGTTCGCCGTCGCCGGTGCGGTGACCCAGCAGCTCCAGGCCGCACTGCCGACGGCGGGAACGTACTTCCCGGACCGGGCCGCAGCCTGGAACGAGAGCATGCAGGGCTATCGGGACGAGATCGCCAGGATCAGGGCTGAGTTCCCCGGGCGTCCCTACGCTGCGACCGAGTCGGTCTTCGACTACATGGGAGATGCGCTCACGCTGCGGAACACCACACCCGAGGGCTTCGCCCGGGCATCGGCCAACGAGACCGATCCGTCGCCCGGCGACGTCCAGGCCTTCGACCAGCTCCTGGCCTCGGGTGGCGCCGGGGTGCTCATCTACAACGTCCAGACCGAGGGGTCCATCCCCCAGCAGGTGCGCGACGTCGCCGAGGGCGCCGGCGTCCCCGTGGTCGAGGTGACCGAGACGGTCGCCGAGGGGGCCACCTCGTTCGCGGAGTGGCAGGTCGCCCAGCTGCGGGCCCTCCAGCAGGCGCTCAGCGGGGCTCGGTGAGCGGACCTCCCGGGGCCGCGACGGCGGCAGCGGACCCGGGTGGGCCCGACGAACCGAGCCCACCGCAGCCGCTTCCTCCGGCGGTCCGGCTGCGCGGCGCCTCGGTGGCCTTCGGCGGTCGGACCGTCTGGTCGCACGGCGACCTGGACATCCCATCCGGCGGACTGGTGTGCATCATCGGACCCAACGGCTCGGGGAAGACCTCGCTGCTGCGGTTGCTGCTCGGCATGATCCCCCCGGCCACCGGGACCGTCGAGGTGCTCGGTGCACCCGCCCGTCGGGGCAACCCGCGGATCGGCTACGTCCCCCAGCGGTTCGGCGATTCCGTGGGAGAGGCGATCACCGGACGTGATCTGGTCCGACTCGGCCACACCGGAAGTCGTTGGGGCCTCCGGCGTGAGCCGGGTGTGGAGGCGGAGGTCACCGACGCGCTGGCCGCGGTGGAGGCGGAGGGGTTCGCCTCGGAGCGGCTCGCCCACCTGTCGGGCGGGCAGCAGCAGCGCATCGCCATCGCCCAAGCGCTGGTCGGTTCCCCGGACCTGGTGGTCCTGGACGAGCCGCTCGCCAACCTGGACCTCCGCAACCAGCGCGACGTCGTGGAGCTCCTGGTGAACCTGCGCGACCGACGTCGGGTGACGATGCTCGTCGTCGTCCACGACCTGAACCCGTTCCTGGCCCACCTGTCCGGCATCGTGTACCTGCTGGACGGCCACCCCCACTACGGGGCCATCTCCGATGTGGTCGACGACGACCTGCTCACCCACCTGTACGGAACGTCGGTGCAGGTGGTCCGCACGGCGACCGGCGACCTCTACACGAGGGCCCACCCGTGACCCCGTTGCTCGCCGAGGTCGGCTACCAGTCGAACTGGGTGGAGATCCTGGGGGCGCCGTTCATGCGCAACGCCTTCATCGGCGGGATCCTCGTCGCCCTGGCCGGCGGGATGATCGGTTACTTCGTCGTCGTGCGCGGCGGTGAGTTCGCGGCCCACGCCCTGGGCCACATCGGATTCCCCGGGGCGACGGGCGCCGTGCTGCTCGGTGTGTCGCCGACCCTGGGACTGGGGGTGTTCTGTGTCGCCGGCGCCCTGGTGATCGGGGCGCTCGGCCATCGGGCCCGGGACCAGGCGGTGGCGACCGGCACGGTGCTGGCCTTCGCCACCGGGCTCGGCATCCTGTTCGCGTCGCTCGCCACCCGGACCACCTCCACGGTCACGAACGTGCTGTTCGGCAACCTGCTCGCCGTGTCCTCGGACCAGATCGTGGTCTTCACGATCGTGGCGCTCGTCATCGCCGGGGTCCTGGTCGTCGTCGCCCGCCCCCTGACGCTCGCCTCCATCTCACCGGAGGTGGCCGCCGCCAAGGGACTGCCGGTCCGACTGCTGGGAACCTGCTTCCTGGTTCTCATGGCGCTCGCGACCACGGTGGCGGTCCAGGTGGTGGGGACGCTCCTGTTGTTCGCGCTGTTGGTGACGCCGCCGGCTGCGGCCCTCCGTTTCAGTGCCCGACCGGTGGTCGTCTGTGGCCTGGGCACCGTCTTCGGGCTCGTGTCGGTCCTGGTCGGCCTGGTCGTCTCGGTGATGTTCAACCTGCCGCCGAGCTTCTTCGTCGTCACGGTCTCGACGCTCATCTGGGTGGTCTCGATGCTTGCGACCCGCGAACGACACCGGTCGGAGCCCGTCCGCGAAGGATGAGGCCGTGGAGGTCGCAGTGGCCGGCCGGACGGACCCGGTCGGCCACCGGACGCCCTCAGTGTTCGTCGTAGTGGCCGTCGTGTTCGGCGTGGCGGTGGCCGTCGTGCAGGTAGTCGACGTGGTCGCCGTGCTGGACGGCCTCGTGTCCGCAGTCGTCGCCGTGGACGTGGTCGCCATGCTCCTCGGCCACGACGTGCAGGTCGGTCACGTCGCACTCGTCCCAGTGGCCGTCGTGGAGACGGTGGGCGTGGCCGTCGTGCAGGTAGTCGACGTGGTCGCCGTGCTGGACGGCGACGTGTCCGCAGTCGTCGCCGTGGACGTGCTCGTGGGCGTCGTGGGTGGTGTGGGTGCTCATGTCCGCTCCTGGCTGTGGGTGATCGCGTCGCCCACGATGTGGGCGACGTGGTGGTCGGCGAGTGAGTAGACGACCTCCTTGCCGCGTCGCTCGGTGCTGAGCAGGTCGACGTCCCGCAGGACCCGGAGGTGCTGCGAGACGAGGGGTTGGTCGACCCCGAGGGTGTCGACCAGTTCGTGCACACAACGTGGCCCGTCGCTCAACACGTCCACGATCGCGACCCGGGTCGGGTTCCCGAGCGCCTTGAACAGCGCTGCGACCGCTTTCCGGACGACGTCGTCACTCACATGAACATATTGCCATGTGACTATGTGTTCGTCAATGGTGACGCCCGGCCGTGGACTCCGGCGAGGCCGAGCCGGCGCTAGCGTGCCGGTCCGTGCTGGAGGTTCCCGTCGTCCGACTCGACCCCGACCTCGAACTGCCCGCCTACGCCAAGCCCGGCGACGCCGGCGTCGACCTGCGGGCCAGCGAGGATGCCGAGCTCGCAGCCGGTGGCGGCCGGGCGCTCGTCCCCACCGGCATCGCCGTGGCCATCCCGCGTGGCCACGCCGGGTTCATCCAACCCCGGAGCGGACTGGCGCTCAAGCACGGGGTCACCTGCCTCAACACCCCGGGACTCATCGACGCCGACTACCGGGGCGAGCTCAAGGTCCTGCTCATCAACACCGACCCGGGCGAGCCGTTCCTCGTGCGCCGCGGCGAGCGCATCGCCCAGCTGGTCATCCAGGCCGTCGAGCACGTCGAGTTCATCGAGGTCGACGAACTCGACCAGACCGAACGCGGCGACGGCGGTTTCGGCCACACCGGTCGCTGACCCGGCGCTGCAGCTCCGGTGTCGTTGCGGCGCTGCAGCTCCGGTGTCGTTGCGGCGCTGCAGCTCCGGTGTCGTTGCGGCGCTTCAGCTCCGGTGTCGTTGCGGCGCTGCAGCTCCGGTGTCGTTGCGGCGCTTCAGCCGCCGATGCTCACGGGGTGGAGGACGTCCACCCACATGCTCGACACGCCGAGCAGCAGGAACGTCGCCACCACCGCCAGCGCGATCGGCTGCAGCCGCCGGGTGTCGAGCTGCAGCGTCGGCCGGCGACGGATCCGGGCCAGGAAGCCCTCGACGAGCACGACCACCGCGTGCCCCCCGTCGAGCGGCAGCACCGGCAGCAGGTTGAGCACCCCGACGCTGGCCGAGAACAACCCCGCCATCACGAGCAGCTTCCCCAGCTGGTCGGCGAGCAACTGGTCCGTGACCTGGGCGCCGCCGACCACCGACAGCATCCGCTGGTCGGGCGCCTGGCCCCCGGCCACCGAGGCCGCGTAGTCGCCGGCACCGGTCACCAGGTGGAACAGCGACTGGATCGTCCCCACCGTCACGTCCCAGAGCAGGTCGATCGAGCCGAGCAGCACCCGGCCGGGGCCTGCGTCGATCGTCGGACTCGTCAGTGCGTAGAGCACGAACAGCGCCAGGGCGAGCACCAGGTTCGACAGCGGTCCCGCCAGGATCACCGCCAGTCGGCGACCACGTGACGCCGCACGGTAGGTGAACGGCTCGAGCGAGGACTCGACCTGTTCGGTCGGACCCATGCCCGGGATCTTGACGTAGCCACCGGCCGGGAACAGCTTGACCCCGTAGCGCAGGCCGGAGGCGCTGCGGTTCGCCCACACGGTCGGGCCGAAACCGACGAAGAACTCCACGGGCCGCATCCCGCAGCGCCGGGCCACCAGCAGGTGGGCCGCCTCGTGGACCACGATCAGGCCGACGAGCATCCCGAGGAACACCGCTGCTCCCGGCAGCACGAGTGCGAGCACCACCACCGCAGCGGTCAGGGCCGCCGCGCGGAACGGGTGGAACTCGCTCCGCCGCCCCTCGGCGCGACCGGCCCGCCGCCATGCGACCCACCACCGCACGGGGAGCGGATCCCGCCGCAGCACCTCGATCGCCGGACCCGGCTCCGACCTCGGGACCGGCCGATCACCCACCGACACCACGTCAACGGTTCGCGACTCGGTCCTGATCGGGGCGTCGGCCATGGGATGAGGGTAACGACCCGGGTCGCCCGTGTCCCCGGCGTCGTCGGGGCAAAGGTCCCAGCGTCCGCCATCCGGTTGGTCCGTGCGGCCCACCGGCGCAACCGGGTTCACGCCGGGTCGGAGGCGAGCACCCGGCCGGCGGGCCGGAGCTCCCGTCGGGCCGGTCGACCGTCGTCCAGGTGGTGCAGCACCAGCCGCAGCGGTTCCTCTCGGCCGCCGTCCCACTCCAGCGCCGTGAACGCTCCGGGCAGGACCCCGCAGCCCGAGTTGGCGTAGCGGACCGGTCGCCCGTCGGAGCCCAGCGGGCGCAGCATCGGGAAGTGGGTGTGGCCGAACAGGAGCCACGGCCACCCGTCCTCGGGCGCGGTGACCGCCAGACGGTCGAACAGACGCTCCTCGTCGAGCGAGTCGAACCGCCGGTTCCCGCCGTAGCGGGCGTCGACGGTGATCAGCCGGTTCTCACCCCGTCCGTCGAGCAGCACGGACGTCGCCAGTTCCCCCGGGAGCCCGCCGAAGGCGCCGGCCAACGGGAGGTCGTCGATCGTCGTCGCGATCCACGTGGCGGCGCGACCGAGCGTCGCCAACCCCGGGCCGTTCCAGGCGTCGGTCAGGTGCCCGTGCATCACCACCGCCGCGGCGTTCCCGACCTGCGGCCGGCCCGGCGCAGCGAGGACGAGCGCGTCGGGAATCGTGACGCCGGGTACGTGCTCACCCAGGCGTGCGACCAGGTGGGGGTCCGCCAGCGCGTCGTCGTGGTTGCCGAGGGTCCGGTGGTAGCGCCCGTCGCGGGCCAGCTCGCCCAGGATCCGGTACAACGCAGCGTTGTTGTCGACGATGCGGTCGAGGTGGTCGGTGAACAACTCCCGACGGGAGCGCTCGGCGAGCGGCCCGGCGACACCGGCGGCCAGTCGGCCGACGTCGTACCACGAGCCCCACGTGGATCCGCCCACCATCCAGAAGTCCTCGACGTCACCGTTCTCGATCAGGGACCAGCCGTCGTCCGCGTAGTTGGCGACCACTGCCCGGTAGAGGTCCTTCGTGCCCTGTCTGGCCGGCCAGTCGAGCCGCCCGGCGATGCAGCGGTGCAGGTCCGAGGTCAACACGTACCGGCCCGTTGCCGGGAGTCGCCCCACCGACCGCACCGGCAGCGGGCCCGGTCGGTCCTCACAGATGGCACGGAGCTGGTCGGGGAAGGCGTGGATCCTGCGCAGCGCCTCCTGTTGTGACCGCAACGTGACCGCGGCGCTGATCGGCACCGTGGCCGGCAAGGACACCGATGCGGCACCGACCTTCGCGATCGCCCACGCCCGGGCCGCCGGACCCGGCGATCCCCCGGCGGCGACCGTGGAGCGGGATCCCGTCCGACCGACGTCGTCGACCCGGTCGACGACGTCGGCGGCCGCCCGCCGGATCGTTCGTCGCCAGGCGTCCGGGAGCAGATCCATGTCGCCACGCTACGTGGGATCCCATGGCGTCGTACAGCGTCAGGCCCGGGAAGACAGGATCAGACGACCGCTCTGGGTGCTGGAGCACCCGCCCCGAGGAGTTTCGACAGTAAGTGTCAGGTTCGCCGGACCGCCACTCCTGCAGGTGAGGGCGGCGAGGGAGTCGCCACCGAACCAGGAGACA
>CAIYGQ010000213.1 GCA_903925745.1 uncultured Actinomycetes bacterium
ACGAAGTGGGCCGACCACCTGGCGGGCGGCAGCGGCTTCCTCGACGCCGACCAGGCGAAGGCCAACAGCGAGGCCGCCGCCCAGTGGGCCGAGTACCTCGGCCGGCTCGCCGACCTGCGCGCGCCCACCGCCTCCGTGCAGGAGGTCCTCAGCGGGAAAGTGCCTGCCGGGCTGTCCGTGGGCAAGGCCAACCCCGGCATCGCGACGTTCAAGGCCGATGGGGAAACCCTCACGGTGCTTCCCGACCGGGTCATGGCGACCGTGACGTACGCCGTCTCCACCCTCGGGACCCCCTACAAGTGGCGCACCAACACCGGCACCGAGATGGACTGCTCCTCGTTGGTCGACCGCGCGTGGAACGTCCCGTCCATCCCCAAGGGGGACCGAACCGACGAGCGCGAACTCGTCGAGGGTGGGGTGGCGGGCCTCGCCGGCGACATCCAGCTGATCCCGACGAAGCGCATGTCCATGGGCGATGTGGTGTTCCTGACCGATACGGGACGGGGTGTGCACCATGCGGGCATCGTGCTCGACGACGACACCATGATCGCCGGGGACGCCAAGACCGGCGCCGTCAACGCGGTGCCGATCCCCGAGGACCGCATCTGGCAGGTCGGACGCCTGTCCCTCAAGCCGTCCAAGCGTGGCAACTTCGTGCCCAAGGCCAGCAAGAAGCCGTTCCAGTGCGGCGCCGACCCCGCGGCGTTCATCATGATGCCGGACGGCAAGGTCCTCGCCGACACCAAGTTGTGCCCGGCCAAGCCCGAGGTCTTCGCCGAGGCCCACATGCAGGCCCCCGCCATCATCGGCGGCCGATGCGCCGCGACCCTCTGGCCCGCGCTGCAGGTCATCGGCGGCTGGCGACCCAGTGACCCGTACCCCGACCATCCGTCGGGACGGGCGCTCGACATCATGCTTCCCGAGGGCTGCGCCACCTCACCGACGAACCTCGCGATGGGCACCTCGATCGCCGAGTTCTTCATGAAGAACCACACCAAGTTCAAGGTGCAGTACATCATCTGGCAGCAGCGCATCTGGAACGCCGAGGTCGAGACACCGAAGCCGGCGTCCGAATGGCGCGGCATGTCCAACCGCGGCAGTTGCACGGCCAACCACCAGGACCACGTCCACGTGTCGTTCATCGGTCCGAACGTCGCCCCGGATGTCCCGGTGGCCCCGGCCCCGGAGCCGTCGGACGAGCCGAGCAAGGACGACCAGAACTGACCCCCCACTGCCGCCGGTGACCCGGCGGGGTAGGTTTCCCTAAACTTCCTGCTAGTCGATCGAGGTGGTCATGGACGACGAGGTGCGCCGACACAAGTACACGCTGGATGAGGACCAGATGCCCACGGCCTGGTACAACATCATCCCCGACCTGCCGGCGCCTCCACCGCCGCCGCTGCACCCCGGCACGATGGAGCCGGTCGGCCCCGAGGACCTCGCCCCGCTGTTCCCCATGGCGCTCATCGAGCAGGAGGTCAGTGGGGAGCGGTACATCGACATCCCCGGCGGCGTGCTCGACGTGTACCGGCAGTGGCGCCCCACACCGCTGTTCCGTGCCCATCGCCTCGAGAAGGCGCTCGGCACCCCCGCCCGCATCTACTACAAGTACGAGGGGGTGTCCCCGGCCGGCTCCCACAAGCCGAACACCGCGGTCCCGCAGGCCTACTACCACACGGCCGAGGGCGAGAAGAAGCTCACGACCGAGACCGGCGCCGGACAGTGGGGCACCGCGCTGGCCTTCGCCACCGCGCTCTACGACATGGAGTGCGAGGTGTGGCAGGTCG
>CAIYGQ010000214.1 GCA_903925745.1 uncultured Actinomycetes bacterium
TTCGATTGAAGACCTGGCGCAGCTCATCCACGACCTGAAGAACGCCAACCCCGACGCCCGCGTCCACGTCAAGCTCGTGGCCGAGGTCGGAGTGGGCACGGTCGCGGCGGGCGTGGCGAAGGCCCACTCCGACGTCGTGCTCATCTCGGGCCACGACGGCGGCACCGGTGCGTCGCCGCTCACGTCGGTGAAGCACGCGGGCGCGCCCTGGGAGCTGGGCCTGGCCGAGACCCAGCAGACGCTGGTGCGCAACGGCCTGCGCGACCGGATCTACGTCCAGGTGGACGGCCAGCTCAAGACCGGCCGCGACGTCGTGATCGCCGCCCTGCTCGGAGGCGAGGAGTACGGGTTCGCCACGGCGCCGCTGGTGGTCAGCGGCTGCGTGATGATGCGCGTCTGCCACCTCGACACCTGCCCGGTGGGGGTCGCCACGCAGAACCCCGAGTTGCGCAAGCGCTTCTCGGGCAAGCCGGAGTTCGTGGAGACGTTCTTCGAGTACATCGCCGAGGAGGTGCGCGAGCTGCTCGCGGCGCTCGGCTTCCGCTCCATCGCCGAGGCGGTGGGCCACGCCGAGGTGCTCGACACCCGGGCGGCGGTCGAGCACTGGAAGGCGCACGGTCTCGACCTCTCGCCGATCCTGGCCGAGGCCGAGAACCCCTACGCCGGTCAGGATCGCCTGCGCACCCGCGGCCAGGACCACGGTCTGGAGCGGGCGCTCGACCAGGAGCTGCTCCGGCTCGCCGCCCCGGCGATCGCGTCGGGGGAGCCGGTCGAGATCGAGCTGCCGATCACCAACGTGAACCGGACCGTCGGGACGATGCTCGGCAACGCGGTGACCCGGGCGTGGGGCGGCGCCGGACTCCCCGACGACACCATCCGGATCCGGTTCCGCGGCTCGGCCGGCAACTCGTTCGCGGCGTTCGTCCCGCAGGGCATCACGCTCCGCCTCGAGGGGGACGCCAACGACTTCGTCGGCAAGGGCCTCTCGGGTGGGCGGATCGTCGTCCATCCCGACCGGAGCGCCACCTTCCCGGCCGAGGACAACATCATCGCCGGCAACGTGGCGCTCTACGGCGCCACCGGTGGCGAGGCGTACCTCCGGGGCCAGGTCGGTGAGCGGTTCGGCGTCCGCAACTCCGGTGCGACCGCCGTGGTCGAGGGCGTGGGTGACCACGGCTGCGAGTACATGACCGGCGGTCGGGTCGTGGTGCTGGGGCCGACCGGTCGCAACTTCGCCGCCGGCATGTCGGGAGGGGTCGCCTTCGTGTACGACCCGGACGACACCTTCGCGGCGCTGGTCAACTACGAGCTGGTCGATCTCGTGCCACTCGACGACGACGACCGTGAGTGGTTGCGCGCCACGGTCGAGCGGCACCGGGAGCTGACCGGCTCCGACGTGGCCGACCGGATCCTGGCCCAGTGGGGCTCGGAGATCGGGGCGTTCCGAAAGGTCATGCCCGAGGACTACCAGCGGGTCCTCAACGTGGTGCGGGATTGTGCGGCGGCCGGTCTCTCCCAGGCGGAGACCGACGTGCGAGTGATGGAGAGTGCACATGGGTGAGACGACCGGATTCCTGAAGTGGGAGCGCGAGACGCCGACCCGCCGCCCGGTGCCCGTCCGGCTGCGGGACTGGCGCGAGGTCTACGAGCCGTTCCCCCGCGAGACCCTCCAGATCCAGGCCGGGCGCTGCATGGACTGTGGCATCCCGTTCTGCAACAA
>CAIYGQ010000215.1 GCA_903925745.1 uncultured Actinomycetes bacterium
CTCGACGCCCTGGCCGCCGCAGCCATCGCGTCGGGTGTGACCTACCTGGGTGCGACGCTCGCACAGGTCGGTGCGTTCCGTGACGCGCTCCAGTTCTCTCCCACACTGCAGTCCACCCTGGCGTCGTCGCTCGCCAACCGTGTGACACCGGCCCGGACCGGAGGGGTGTCGCTGTCGGTTCGCTTCCTCCAGCGACAGGGGGTGGCCACGGACGATGCGCTCCGGTCGGTCGGGTTGGTCGCCGTGTCCGGGTTGGTCGTGCACCTGCTGTTCCTGGCGGTCGCCACCCGCATCGGACTGGACGACCGGGTGATCACGGTCACCGACGAGTTCGGCACCACCGCCTTCACGACGTCAGGTGCGACGGTCGCAGCCGTCGTCGTGGCGGCGATCGGTGTGGGCCTCGTGGCGCTGGTGCCCGCCTGGCGACGGTCGTTGCTGCGGACACTGCTGCCGGCGGTCCGCCGCGCCGGTGGTGGCCTCCGGGCCGTCGCCGGACGCCCGATCCGGCTGGTCCAACTGCTGGGCGGAACGGTGCTGGTGGTGTCGGGCTACGCGTGCGCCCTGGTGTTCTCGGCCTGGGCGGTGGGTGTCGAGGAGGACTTCCTGGCGATCACGATCACCTTCCTCGTGACGACGATCGTCGCCGCGCCGGCGCCCACTCCCGGCGGGGTCGGTGTGGTCGAGGCCGCGCTGATCGCCGGGTTGGTGCTGTTCGGCGTACCGCTCACGCTCGCGATCCCGGCGGTGTTCCTGTACCGCTTGCTGACCTTCTGGCTCCCGGTCCTGCCGGGGGCGTGGG
This sequence comes from uncultured Actinomycetes bacterium, assembly GCA_903925745.1. Lineage (GTDB taxonomy): Bacteria > Actinomycetota > Acidimicrobiia > Acidimicrobiales > Microtrichaceae > SXMI01. The sequence continues at coordinate 803 of CAIYGQ010000215.1, forward strand.
CCTACGGCTCGCTTCGCCGAGCCGGTCGCATCTGACCGGAACCGGAACGGACCGTTCGCCTCAGACCGCCGGGTCGTCGTACACGGCGATGTGGCGCATGTTGCGGTACCGCTCGTCGACGTCGAGCCCGTAGCCGATCACGAACTCACCGGGGATGGTGAATCCGACGTAGCGGACGCCGAGTCCCTCCAGATCGGCTGATTCGCGCGCCAGGAGCGTGCACACCTCCAGGCTGGCCGGGTTGCGCGCCTCCAGGCTGCGGCGCAGGTACCGGAGGGTCAGCCCTGTGTCGACGATGTCCTCCACCAGGACGACGTGGCGGCCGGTCAGGTCCACGTCCAGGTCCTTGACCAGGCGGACGACCCCCGAGGTCCGGGTGGACGCCCCGTAGGAGGAGACGGCGATGAAGTCGATCTCGAGGGGCAGGTCGATGCAGCGGGACAGGTCGGTCAGGAACGCGTACGCGCCCCGCAGCACGCACACCAGCAGCGGGCGCTCGCCCCGGTAGGCCTCGGTCAGCTCCCGGCCGAGCTCGGTGATGCGCTCGGCGAGCTGCGACTCCGTGAGGACCGTCCGCCCGACGCAGGGGTCGTCGTCGAAGGACGGGAGTGGCTCCGGGCTCACGTCGGCGACGTTACCCGAGCACCTCGGGGGCTCCGCCAGCCCGGGGCCCGCTCGAGCCGGTCGGCGACGTCGGTGCGTGCTCGAGTCGGAGCCGGCCCGACCGCCGCCGCAGCGTCCAACCACGAGCCACGTCACAGGAACGCGAGCGACCGTCGACCACCGCACGAACCCGCTCGATCGCCGCGGCGTCGGGTGGGGGCAGTCCGCCGGTTGCGTCCGACCACCAGCGTCGGAACGCGGCGACGGCGACCGGTGCGGGAGCGGCGCGCAGTGCCAGGACCGAGGTGGCGTCGACCTCGCCGGCGAGCAGGTCGACCAGCTCGTCGAGTTCGGCGGCCTGGGCGGCCAGTCGGGCGATCACCGGGACGACGTCGCGTCGTGCCACGTCGTCCAGCAGTGGGAGCACCTCGTGGCGGATGCGCACGCGGTCGAACCGCGGGTCACGGTTCGACTCGTCATCCACGACGCCGACGTCGAGGTGCGCGCAGAGCTCCCGGGTCTCGGAGCGACGCAGTGCGAGCAGCGGATGCCGTTCCGGACGCATCGCGGCCAGCCCGTGGGGTCCCGTGCCCCGGACCAGCCGGAGCAGGACGGTCTCGGCCTGGTCGTCGGCGGTGTGGCCCCACAGCCCGTGCGGTCCGACCGCCGCGTGCCGCACCCGCCTGGCGCGGGCCTCCAGGTCAGGCCCGTCGCCGACGTCGAGCCGGTGCACCTCGACGTCGGCGCCCCACCGACGCGCCAGCTCGGCGACCTGGTCGGCCTCGTCGGCGGAACCGGATCGGAGGCAGTGGTCGACGTGGACGGCGGTCACGGGTCGACCGGTCGCGACCGCGAGCGCGAGCAGCGCCACCGAGTCGGCACCTCCCGAGACCGCACACCGCAGCACGGCGCCGGCGGGGTCGGCCCCGGTCGGGAAGACCGCGCGCGCGGCCAACGCGGCGACGATGGGGTCGGCGGTCGACGGTGGGCCGCTCACGCCGCCGAGGTGGCGCCGACTCGCGTGATCCATCGGTCCGGTGCCTGGATCTCGGCGAGCGTCGGCAACCACTCGGGGGACTCGAAGGCCCGGTTGAGCAGCGCTGGACCTCCGACCCGTTCGACCGCCTCGATGAAGCGCTCACCCTGTTCGTACTGGGCGAGCTTCGCCTCCAGGCCCACGAGCTGCTGCAGCAGCCGGGTGGCCAGGTTGGCCTGGGCCCGTCGGGCCCGGAGCACCCGGGCGAAGCGGGCCTGCGACGGAATGTCGGCGGCCGCCGCCCGGTCCATGGTCACGTCGCCGTGCCCCTCGAGCAGGCTCATCAGTCCGCCGACCTGGTCCATGACGTCACGTTGCTCGGCGGTGGCGAACAGCGCGGCCACGCCACCGTCCTGCAGCGGGTTCGTCCGGGTGCGCAGACCCTCGGCGACACGACCCACCGCGGTGAACAGCCTGGTCGGGTCCGGATCGGTCGCGTCGACCAGTCGTCCGACCAGGTCCAGGAAGTGGGGCCGGAGCCACGGGACGCCGGTGAACTGGGTGCGGTGCGTGACCTCGTGCAGCGCGACCCACAGCCGGAACTCACCGGGCGGGAACGAGTGGCGCTTCTCGAGGCCCAGGATGTTGGGGCCCACGTAGTAGACGAGGTCCTGTTCCTCGGGGTCCTCGTCCTCGAGCACCAGCAGGTCGTACTGGCCGAGCACCCGGGTGGACATCCAGCCGAGCAGGGCGCCCAGTTCGGCACCGGCGACCTTCCCCGAGAGCACGGCGGCGGGACCGTCGAGCCGGTCCTCCATCCGCTGGAGCAGCGGACGCAGCAACCGCCGGTAGCTGGCCAGGTTGGCCCGCACCCAGTCGATGCGGTCCACGACCCGGGCGCGGGCGGGACCGGCGGCCGACCTCAGTCCGGTCTCGGCCTCGACGTGCACCTGTGCCGTTGCAGTGAACTCCTCGAAGTCCCGCTCCATCCCGTGACGGTGGTATGAGGAGGCGAACGGGTCGCTCCCCGAGATCCGGGCCGCGATCTGCTCGGCCAGGGCCCAGTCGATCGAGCCGCTCACCGCGGGCTCAGGAGTCGCTCTTCGGGTACCGGGTCCTCGACACGCTGATGACGTAGCCGGCGATGAGGGCGACGACGACGGCGATCGCCCCGAGTGCGATCGGAACGGCCAGCCAGAAGTGCCACACCGGCGAGGTGGAGGCTTCGGTCGCGAGGTTCATGGCCGTCAGTCTAGGACCCTGCCCCGCCGGTCGGCACACGGGGCCAGGGGGCCGGGGTCACACGACGGCGCCCGACCCTCCCTCGGCCTCGAGGCGGTCGAGGACCGAGGTGATCCGGGCCCGCAGGTCGCCCGGCACGTCCTCGCTCAGCTTGGCCGTGATCACCTTCCGGAGCTCGGCCTCGAAGTCGTAGGCCTCCAGGCACGGCGAACAGTCCTGCAGGTGTGCCTCGATCTCGGCGACCATCTCAGCGTCCAGCTCGCCGTCCAGGAACGCCTGCAGCTGCGCGATGGCATCGTCGCAGCGATGCTGCGTGCCGTCCCCGTGGTCGTGATCGTGGAGGTGGTCGCTCACTGGTCCTGCACCCGTCGCGGATCGTCTACCCGCCCGGAGCGTCCCTGGCGCCACCCTGGGTGCTGCGCGAGGGATCGGTCCTGACGATGCCCTGATCGAGGGCGAACCGGTACAACGACTTCTGGAGGGCTTTTCTTCCCCGGTGGAGGCGGCTCATGACCGTGCCGATCGGGACGTCCAGGATCTCGGCGATCTCCTTGTAGGAGAAGCCGTCCACGTCGGCGAGCAGGACGGCCAGGCGGAACTGCTCCGGGAGGGCATCCACGGCGTCCTTGACCTGGGTGTCGGTGAACAGGTCCATCATCTCGTCCTCGGCGCTCCGACCGAGTGACGCCGCCTCGAGGCCACCGATCCGGCGGTAGAGGTAGAGCTCCTCGACGTCGTCGAGCTCGCTCTGCTCGGGTCGCCGCTGCGCGGCCCGGTAGGAGTTGATGAACGTGTTGGTGAGGATCCGGTAGAGCCACGCGCGCAGGTTGGTCCCGTCCTGGAACGAGCCGAATCCCCGGTAGGCGCGGACGAAGGTCTCCTGGACCAGATCCTCCGCATCGGCGGGGTTCCGGGTCATCCGCACCGCAGCCGCGTAGAGCTGGTCGAGGTACGGCGTCGCCTGCTCGGCGAAGTCAGCCTGGTCTGCCATGTCCGGGCGAGGCTACGGCAGGCCTGACCCGGACCGCGCCGATCGCACGGGCGACGGTCGGGCCGACCGGGGACGGGTTCGCCTCAGGAGGATCTGGTCTGCGCGCGTCCGGTCGGGAAGAAGTCGGGTCGGCGGACCCACTTGCCACAGTGGTGGCACCGTTCGGCGGCGCCGGCGCACAGGCCCCGGCAGTGGCGGCACTCCGTCGTGCTGCGCATGGCAGTTCCTCCTGCTCACGGTCGGCCCCGTTGCCGCCCGCACGTCCGGTGAACCGGACCTGACCATTGAACACCGGGACGGGGCCGGAATGGAACCACCCGGGCGACTCTGCCCGGTCGTCCTGTGCGATCATGCAGGCCGAACGACCCGGACGCCTGGACCGACGGGACCGGTCGGGCCGGGATCCGGGGCGGAACCACGAGAGCACCACGACAGGGGGACACGTGAGCACCACCGAGGACGAGATCCAGTCGATCCTGAGCGCGGGGCGCAGCCTGCCCGGTGTCGACCACGCCGTGGACAGCGCCGGGGACATCGCCTTCACGTGGGACTACGACCGGAGTCGCTCAGGCCTGTCGAAGCTCTACGAGAAGGCGAAGACCTCGCAGTGGAACGGGGCCACCGACCTGCCGTGGGACACCGACGTCGACCAGGAACGGATGGCCGCGCAGATGTCGGTCACCCCCGCCACCGCCCGCTTCAAGGAGCTGGCGGCCGGCTACGGCTCCGAGGTCGCCCGCTGGGGCGAGCGCGAGTGGATCGAGTTCGGCGTCCAGCAGCAGAACGCCATGCTCTCGAACTTCCTGCACGGCGAACAGGGTGCCCTGATCTGCACCGCCAAGCTCGTCGAACAGGTGCCGTGGATCGACGCCAAGTACTACGGGGCCACCCAGGTCATCGACGAGGCCCGCCACGTCGAGGTCTTCGCCCGGTACCTGTCCGAGAAGATGTCGGGCGAGCATCCGATCAACCCCCACCTGGGGCGGCTGCTGGACGCGATCATCAGTGACGACCGCTGGGACATCACGTACCTGGGCATGCAGATCATGGTGGAGGGCCTGGCCCTGGCGGCCTTCGGCTTCATCCACTCGATCACCGACGAGCCGCTCCTCAAGCAGCTGCTCCGCTACGTCATGAGCGACGAGGCCCGTCACGTGGCCTTTGGGGTCCTGTCCCTGCAGGAGCTCTACGAGTCGATGTCGGCCGCCGAACTGCGCGAGCGACAGGAGTTCGCCTACGAGGCGGTGCTGCGACTGCGGGACCGTTGGTTCCACACCGACACCTGGGAGCGGATGGGTGTCGACCCGGAGCCGATCGTGCGGGTGATGCTGGCCGAGCGCTCCGACGAGGAGCGCATGTTCCGGACGCTGCTGTTCTCGAAGATCGTGCCCAACTGCCGGAAGCTGGGCCTGCTCGACGCCGGCGACGGGTGGCTCCGGGACCGCTTCACCGAGATCGGCATCATCGAGTTCGAGGACTGGGTGGACACGAGCGCCGAGTACGAGGCACTCGACGCGGTGGACGCCGACCGGACCGCGGCCGGCTGATCCCGGGCTGCGGCCGGCTGATCGTCGGCGCCGCTCAGCGGCGGCCGACGGGGCGCCGACCCACGAGCATCAGGAACAGCCCGAATCCGATCAGCGACGCACCCAGGATCGTCGGCAGCGGGCCGACACCGGTGAAGGCCAGGTTCTGGTTCGTCTGCTGGATCCCCGCGACGTCGGCCGGTCGTGAGGTCGGCACCGTGGTCTCGCCCGCCACGTCGGTCGGGACGGTGGTGGTCGAACCGGGCACCGTCGTCGTCGTACCGGGAACGGTCGTACTGGTGGACGGCGTGGTGGTCGACGAGGTCGTCGACGACGTCGTCGTCGGAGTGGTCGTCGTGGTGGTGGTCGACGTGGTCGTGGACGTGGTGGTGGTCGACGACGAGGTCGTGGTGAACGGTGTCGGACAGCCACCCCACTGGAGGGCGGTCGAAGTGTCGAAGGGGAAGAGCAGCGGGCCGTGCCACTGACCGGTGGGACTGATCACCTGAGGGGTCGCGCCGGTGACCACGTCGAACTGGACCGGCCTGCAACCCTTGGTGAACTCCACCACCGTCGTCCCGGGTGCCTGCAACGTGAAGGCGCTCGTCGTGAACAACGTCTGAGGCCAGGCGTTGGGGTACTGGTTCATGGAGTAGATGGCCGCCGTCGCCTTCACCGACTGGCACAGCGGTCGGGTCACCACGACCTTCAGGACGAACGTGGTCGGGGAGTTCTGCGGTGTGTGCTGGACACCCACCGGGAACGACACACAGGGGCCCTGTGCCGAGGACGGCGTGAAGGTCACCCGGACCGACGAGTCGGCCGGGAGGGTGGTCGACGGGGTCGGCTGGGCCGAGACCCCCGCCGTGGGACCGGCCACCAGCCAGGCGCCGACGACGACCGCAGCCACGCCGACGGCCCACCGATGCACTGAGCCGCTCCGCCCTGCACCTCGGTTCATCCCGCTCATTCCGACTCCATCTCCATCCTCCGGTCCGACCTCTCCACCACGACTCCCTGTCCGGCCTCTCCAGCCCGACCCTCCGTCCGGACGGCCCGCACGCCGCTCGTCCCGTGGCAGACTCCATCGGGCCTCCGGCCCACGAATCGAGCCTCCACACTGTGCCCGCCGGGAGCGGCCCACACAAGTGCCCTCACGGCCGGCACGGGGGCAGATCTACCCGGATCCGGCCCGTGGCCCGGCCCGGATCCGCCGAACCGGGAGCGAACACCATGGAACCCGCCTGGCACCCCGACCCGCAGGACCCCACGCAGCTGCGCTGGTGGGACGGCTCCCAGTGGACCGAGCACACCGCGTCGGCCACGGATCCCGGTGCCGGTGCCGCCCCGGCCCAGGGTGCCGCCAGCCCGCAGGTGGCGTGGGCCGGCGGTCACTCCCCCACGCCGTCCTCCGGGCTGGCGAACTCGACCCTCTTCGCCCGGGAGAACCGGGAACAGGACACGACCGGCCGGATGACCCGCCAGAACGCGGCCGTCGTGAAGGTGACGCTCGGGGCGCCCATGCTGGTGACCCGGGGCGCCATGATCGCCTACCAGGGTGACGTGAACTTCGCGTACGAGGGCTCGGGGGCCAAGCGGTTCGTCAAGGCCTCGCTCACCGGCGAGGGCGTCCGGCTCATGCGCTGCACCGGTGCCGGCGAGCTCTTCGTGTCGCACCGCAACCGGAAGCTCCACCTGCTGGAGCTGGCCCCCGGAGAGCAGATCTCGGCCTCGTCACGGGCCCTGCTCGGCTTCGACGACACGATCTCCTGGGACATCAACGCCATCAGGGGAGGCATCGGGGCCGCCGCCGCCGGGGGGCTGTTCAACGTCACCCTGACCGGACCGGGCACCCTCATCCTGGCCTCGGACTGGCCGGTCGTGCTCGACACCACGGAGGCCCGAACCTGCGTGGACCCGAACGCCGTGGTCGCCTGGACCGCCGGGCTCCAGATCCAGGTCCGGTCGTCGTTCAGCGCGGGCGCCCTGATCGGACGCGGTTCCGGAGAGGCCTTCCAGCTGGAGTTCTCGCCGGGCGGCTTCGTGGTCGTCGAACCCGAGGGCGTCGTCCAGCACACCGTCGCCTGAGGCCGGGCCCGGCGGCCTGCCCGGCGCGGGACCGTCGCCGTCAGACGCGACCGAGGAGCGAGTCGAACGGGCCGGTGACCTCGTAGGTCACGCCCAGCGGTGCGCCGATCGGTCCGACCGGCGCCCGTTGGGAGCTGAAGTAGAGCCGCTGACCATCCGGGCTGAAGCAGGGCCCGGTCACCTCGCTGCCGTCCTGGCCGGGCACCCGGGCCAGGACGACGGCGGTGTCGTCGGGCCGGATCGCCACGAGTTCCATGTTGCCGCCGTCCTCGGCGATCACGAGTGCACCGGAGGCCGCGTCCGCCCACAGGTTGTCGACGGCGTCGAGCGTGCTCGGCGATCCGGCCTGGTACCGCAACGACACCTGTCCGGTGCTGATCCGGAGTCGCCACACACGACGGTCGCCCTTGGTGGTGAACCAGACGTCGTCGCCGAGCGTGTCGATGCCCTCGCCCCCGTCGAAGCGGGCGGTGCCCGGCACCTGCAACCGGGTCGGGGTCGCCGAGCCCGACGGGTCCGGCACCGCCACCCAGGACAACAGGCCGGGGGCCGATCCGGTCGCAACCTCCAGCACCCCCGTCGACAGGTCGCCGGGCGCGGACGGCGTGAACCGGTACAGGGCACCGTCGGGCCGGTCCTCGGTCAGGTAGACCCGTCCGTCGGCGGCGACGGCAGCGGCCTCGTGGCTGAACGCCCCGAGCGCGGTCCGTCTGACCGGGGCGGCGGCACCGGAGGGGTCGCACTCCCACACATGTCCCCGGTCGTACTCCTCGCAGCTGAGCCAGGTGCCCCACGGTGTCGCGCCGCCTGCGCAGTTCGACGACGTGTCGCTCAGAACTGACCGGGCATCGACGACGGCGCCGTCGGGAGCGAAGCGGATGCTGGTGACACCTCCGTTGCCTCCGGTCACCTCGTGGTTGACCGTCAGGTACCAGCCGCCGGCCACGGCCGGATCGACGAACGTGGCGGCGCCGTCGGGGAACCACCGGTAGAACTGCGAGGTGCCCGGGACGGCCTCACCGGCGCGGGCGATGACACGGCTGGAGAACCCGGGCAGCAGCACGAGGCCGCTCGGATCGGTCCCGGGAGGCGGGGCCGGCATCGTGCAGGACTGCACGATGGGGGCGACGACCGCCAGCATGCCGGCGGTGCCGGACCACTTGAGCATCGTGCGGCGTGACACGTCGGTCGGTTCGATGAACACGAGGTGAACGGTACCTGACCGGCACCTGAACGCGCACCCGTCGGTGCCGCCGGAATCGCCGCCGGGTCGGTGGTTCGGCGAGGATGGTCCGATGGATCCGGGCGAACCCCTGGAATCGGGGGGAGCATCCGGGGCGGCGCCGGTCGGAACCGATCGCGTGGTCCGGGTGGATGCCGGCGAGTGGGGCTGGACCTGGGCCGCCGACGCCGACGGCCGACTGCACCAGGTGGGCCTCGGCCCCGAGGGTGCCCGGGCCCCGGTCGAGGTCGACCCGGTCTGGTACCCGGACGCCCACCCGACCTGGGGTGGAGCGGACCCGTTGCGACCACCGGCGCTCCGGATCACCCACGCCGACGGGACGACCACGACTCGACTGCGACTCGACCGGGTGGAGCGGCAGAGCGTCGGCGACGACGAGACCGTGAGCGTGTGCGCGTTCGATGAGGTGTTCAACCTGCGGGTCCGCTTCCACGCCCGGACGCACCGGGCATCCGGAGTCCTCGAGCAGTGGGTCGAGATCGACCACGACGAGGACGGTCCGGTGACGCTGTGGGACCACGACTCGATCGCCCCCACGTTCCTGGTCGGACCCGACGCCGCGATCACCCAGTTCGGCGGCGCCGGCTGGGCGGACGAGTGGGCCTGGACCACCGAACGACTGACGCCGGGGACCAAGGTGCTCGACTCGCTCGGCGGGATCCAACCCCATCTGCAACGGGCCCCCGTGCTCCTGCTCGAACCGAACGGTCCGACCGACGAGGAGTCCGGCGACGTGGTTGGCTGCTCGATCGCCTGGGGGGGCAACACGAGGTTCGCGCTCGACGTCCGGCCCCGGGCGAACGAGGAGCTGCGCGACCTCCGGGTCCGGGCCGGGGCCAATCCGCTCGGCGCGCACTACGTGCTGGAGGCCGGCGACCGGTTCGTCTCCCCCACCGTCGCCTGGACCTGGGCCCAGGGCAGACAGCAGCTGAGCGACCGGTTCCACCGCTGGACACGCGACCGGGTGCTGCGCGACCCCGGGCGGACCCGGCCGATCGTGGTGAACAACTGGGAGTCCACCTTCTTCGACTTCGACGAGGCGCGGATCATCGGGCTGATCGACCGTGCCGCCGACCTGGGAGCGGACCTGTTCCTGTTGGACGACGGCTGGTTCGGCACGACGCATCCGAGGGACGACGACGACGCCGGACTCGGCGACTGGGACGTCGACCGCCGCAAGCTGCCGGGCGGACTCGAGGTGCTGGTCCGGTCGGCCGAGGCCCGCGGGATCCGCTTCGGCATCTGGGTGGAGCCCGAGATGGTCAACCCGGACAGCGACCTGTTCGAGGCCCACCCCGACTGGGTGATCCGGGACGGACGCGAGCCACGGCTGCACCGGAACCAGCTGGCGCTCGACCCGCTCCTGGCCGAGGTGCGCGACTTCGAGGTCGGCGTCGTCGACCGGGTGCTGGCCGCCGCAGAGGGCGCGACCTACCTCAAGTGGGACGCCAACCGACCGGTCACGGACCCCGGGTCCCGAGCCCTCCCGACCGACCGGCAGTCGAACGCCTGGGTGGACTGGGTGCACGCGACCTGGGACGTCATGGCCCGGGTCGCACGGGCCCACCCGGCGACCGAGATGATGCTGTGCGCCTCGGGGGGTGGTCGGACCGACCACGGAACACTCCGGTGGTTCCACGAGTTCTGGACCTCCGACAACACCGACCCCGTCACCAGGGTGCGGATGCAGTGGGCCTGCGGCCACTGGTTGCCGATGAGCGCCACGGCCGCCCACGTGACGGCGTGGGGTGGTCGGCCCCTGCCGTTCGCATGCGCCGTCGCACTGTCGGCCAGGTTCGGCTTCGACCTGGACCTCGACGCGCTCGACGCCGACGGACTCGCCGTGTGCCGACGGGCCGTGGCGTGCGCACGCCGCACACAGGACCTGGTGCAGCACGGTCGACTCCGTCGGCTGGTGAGTCCGGTCGACGGCGACCGGAGCCGAGCGGCGCTCGCCTTCGTGTCCGACGATCGTGGACGGGCCGTCGTCTTCGCCTACCAGTTGGAGGAATCGACCACCGAGGCGCCGGCGATTCGCATGGACGGGTTGGATCGCGATGCGGCCTACACCGCGACCGTCACCGACCTGACCGCCGATCCGGTGGAGCTCGGTCCGTTCACCGGCGCCGCGCTGGCGGACGGCGTGCTCGGGTGGAACCTGACCGAGCCCACGTCGACCCGGATCGTGGAGCTGGTCCGATCCGATGCGGCGGATCCGCCTGGCGGCGGACCGGGCGGCGTCAGTCGGTCAGCGACGGGCACTGCGCCTTGAGGGCCGAGGCCACCGCCTGGGTGGCCGAGTTGTACTCGGGGGTCTGGAGCGCCTGGTACTGGGTCTGGAACTCCTGTTGGTTCTGGGTCTGCGCGAGCTGCTCGAGCAGGCCGATCACGGCCGTGATCCGCTGCGTGTAGAGCTCCAGGGTCTGGGCCGGGACGCCGGCGACCTGCGCCTGCTGCTCGATCACCTGTGCCGACTGCTGGAGCTGCGGGATGTCCTGGTTGAACTGCTCCACGCTGAACTGGGATCCCTCGGACGTGGCCTGGCCCTCCAGTTCGGAGATCCGGGAGAGCGCACCCTGCACCTCGGCGCAGTCGACCGTCCCTCCCGACGAACCGGAGCCGGCCGTCGTCGAGGGTGCTGCGGTCGTGGCGGGGGCGCTCGTCGTCGTCGAGGACGACGACTCCTCCGAGCCTCCGCACGCGGCGGCCGTCAGGATGATGGCAGCGACGGCGACGACGAGGGAGATGGCGCCGACCGGACCGGTGGGAGGGCTGGACAGTGGGCGACGGTGCATGGTGTTCTCCTCGATTGGGGTACCCGAAGGCTAGGGAGCGCCGGTGGCCCAGGAACCGAACAATCCGGTCAGTGATTCGGTCCCCCGCCGTCGCGACCCGGACCGGACGATCCGACGAATCCTGGATCGCGCCGTCGAGCGATTCGACCGGGACGGTGCCGACGGCGTGGTCGTCACCGAGATCGCCCGCGAGGCTGGTGTGTCGGTCGGCGCCGTCTACCACCACTTCTCGGGGCGGTCCGGACTGGTCGCCGCCGCCCGCACCGAACAGTTCCGCCGGACGACGCTGGCCGACATCGACGAACTCGAACGCGCCATGGACGCCGCCACGACGTTCGAGGAGTTCCAGGGGCTGAACCGTGCGCTGGTCCGGCGAAACCGCCGCGGTGACCGGGTGCGGGCACGGCGGGAGCGACTGGCTGCGCTGGTCGCATCCGAGACTGACGCCGAGACACAGCTCGGGGTCAGGCTGGCCCAGGCGCAGCTGACCGCGGCGCTCACCCGGGCCGCGGACCGGGCCCGGGAGCGTGGCTGGTTCGCGGACGACGTCGACGCCCACGCCTACGCCGTCATGATCCAGGGGCTCCTGCTGGGTGCCGTGGTCGCCGACCTGGACGACCACCTCGACGAGTCGGCGTGGGTTGCGCTGGTCGAACGGGTCCAGGACCTGGCGATCCGGCCCCCCGATGTGGTCGAACGACGATTGAGTTGATTCGACGATCCGCTGCGCCCGGTGCTCCCGTACGATCCCCACGTGATCGAACTCGTCGCCGACACGGTTCCCGACACCGTCTACGAGGCACCGATCTGGATCTCGATCGCCGCGACCGCCGTCGGCGCCATCGAGGGTTCGCTGCTGGCGCTCGACGAACCCGATGCCGACATCGTCGGCATGGCGGTGCTGGCCGCGTGCCTGGGCTTCGGGGGTGGCATCGTCCGCGACCTCCTGTGCGGCGAGCTGCCGCCCGCGGCGTTCCGGGACCCGGCGTACCTGGTCACGGTGATCGTCTGCACGGTGGGTGTCTGGCTCGCCCACCACCTGATCCGGCGGCTCGGGTCGCTGCTCTACGTGCTGGACGCGCTCGTCCTCGGCCTGTTCGGGGTGGTCGGTGCCCAACAGGCGCTGCTCGTGGGGCTGCCCACCGTGAGCGCCATCCTGCTCGGCGCGATCGTCTCGGTGTCGGGCGGGATCCTGGCGGACCTCCTGTCGCAGCGGCGCCCCGCCATCATGCAGGCCGGGCCGCCCTACGCGACGGCCTCACTCATCGGCGTCATCTGGTACGTGCTCGCCGTGCGTGAGCTCGAACTCGACGCGAACGTCGCTGCGGCCGTGGCCGTCGGCATCGTGTTGGGCCTGCGGGTCGTCGCCGACCGACTCGGGGTGACGACCCCCCGGGCCGACGCCGTCTCAGGCGACCAACTCACCCGATGGCGCTCGGCGCTGTCGGACCGGGTGGTGATCCGCCGTGAACGCCGGGCCGACGGGGATGAGCAGCGATCCTGACGGCCGCAGGGGTCCCCCACCGGGACCTCCCGTAGCATCGCCGCCATGCCACCGAGCAACGACGCCACCCGCCGATCGATCGCCGAGTCCACTGCCGACTTCCCCTTCGACGACCGCCAGGACTTCGACGACGCCACCCGTGGCTTCATCGGGCGGGCGACCGACCGTCAGGTGCGCGCCGACGACGGTCGGGTCGTGTGGGACCTGGACGCCTACACCTTCCTGGAGGGCGAGGCGCCCGACACGGCCAACCCGAGTCTGTGGCGTCAGGGGCAGCTGCTCATCCAGGACGGCCTCTTCGAGGTCGTGCCGGGCATCTACCAGCTGCGCGGCTTCGATCTGTCGGTCATGACCGTCGTCGAGGGTGACACCGGCGTGATCGTGATCGATCCGCTCATCTCCCGGGAGACCGCGGCTGCCGCCTTCGCCCTCTACTCCGAGCACCGGGGCGAGCGGCCGGTCCGGGCGATGGTCTACACACACTCCCACATCGACCACGTCGGCGGCGTCAAGGGGAGCATCTCCGACGACGACGTCCGGTCGGGCCGCACCCAGGTGCTGGCGCCCGCCGGC
>CAIYGQ010000216.1 GCA_903925745.1 uncultured Actinomycetes bacterium
ATGGGTGGACAGTTCGCCACGTTCTCCGGGCTGGCGGGGATGGGCGACCTGATCGCCACCTGCATGTCTCCGCAGTCGCGCAACCGCTTCGTGGGCGAGGAACTCGGCCGTGGGCGCACGATCGACGAGATCATCGCCGACATGAACATGGTCGCCGAGGGGGTGAAGACCTCCCGGGTCGTCATGGAGCTCGCGGACGAGTACGGCGTGGACATGCCGATCGCCTCGGAGGTGTTCGCCGTGTGCCACGAGGGCAGGTCCGCCAGGGATGCGTACCGGGGACTGATCCGACGCCAGGCCGGAGGCGTCGAGTTCTCGGCGCTGTCGTACTGACCGCCGCCGAACTGACCGCCGTCGAACCGACCGCGGCGACCCCCCCCGGACTTCCGGCCCGGGCGCGTCCGGCCGTAGCCTCCGTCCGTGAGCCCCGCACCCGCCGGACCCCTGCTGCGTGCCGAGGCCCGTGGACGCTCGGGCACGACTCCGGTCGGCACCCTCGACGCAGGGGAGTTGGCCCGCGTCGACGAGGCCGGGGTCGTCCAGGTGCGGGGCCGGACCTGGGTGCTCGACTGGTGGGTGGGCGCCGAGGACCGCTGGCACCATCCGTCGCTCGAGGCGGCGGTCCGTCAGGAGGCGGTCGACTCGTCGCCGGTGCGGTCGACCGCCCTGCGGGTGCCGGGTGGCGACATCGTCCAGCGCGTCGCCGGGGTCGTCGCGTCGGTCGCCGGGTCGACGGGGCCTGCGGTGGCGGTGGAGTTCGAGAACCGCTCCGCCGTGCCGGTCGCGCTGGCCCTGGTGGTCCGTCCGCTGACCCTCCCCGGGGGGGCGTCGGGTCCGGATCGGAGCTCGGGCCGGATCGTGGCCGCCGGTGTGGCCGGGTCGGTGGTCCGGGTCGACGGCCACGTCGCGGCGCTGCTGGATCGGCCGGCCACCCGGGCGGCCGCAGCCCGCTGCCGTCCGGATGTCCCCGGCGGGACGGTGGCCGAGCGACTCGCCGACTCGGACGACGTCGTGCCGCCGGTCTCGTTCGAGGACCGGGACGGCCTGGCCGAGCTCGCGGTCGTCGTCCCGCTCACCCACACGGCGACGGTCCGTGTCCTGTTGCCGACCGGAACCCTGTGCTCGCCGACCGACGGCGGTGATCCGTCGACGTGGGATGCGCCGACGATCGACTCGGCGGTCGCCGGGTGGGCCCTCCACCGCGGGTCCGCTCCGACCGTCGAGGTGGGGGAGCCCGGTTGGGCCGCGGGCGTGTCGTGGGCGGGCGCGGTCCTGTCGGTCGCCGGACCGGACGAGGTCGGGGCGTGCCTCGATTCGGCTCGGCCCGGGGGCGGCGACCCGTCGTGGACGGCGGCGGGCCGGGCTGCGGCGGTGTGCGCGGCGATGGCTCGGCTGGGTGCTGCCGACGAGCTCGTCCCGGTGGCGCGGGGCCTCGCCACCGCCCAGCGACTGGGTGGCTCGTGTCGTCTCGGCGACCGAACCGACGGCTCGGTCGCGTTGTTGTGGGCGGCGGCGGCCGTCCTGGCCGGACCGATGGCCGACGGCCACAGCGACGAACTGGTGGCGCCGGTGGCGGTCGCGATCCGGAGGCTGCGGCGGGGCAAGGGGTTGGAGGGAGTGGACGCGGTCACGGCGGCAGCCGCGCTGCGGGCGGTGGCTCCCGGTCTGCTCGCCGCCGGCCAGCCCGAGGTGGCCGCGGACGCGGTCACCGTGGCGGGGCGCGTGGCCGCGGACGCGGTCACCGTGGCGGGGCGCGTGGCCGCGGACGCGGTCACCGTGGCGGGGCGCGTGGCCGCGGACGCGGTCACCGTGG
>CAIYGQ010000217.1 GCA_903925745.1 uncultured Actinomycetes bacterium
CCACAGGCCCTGACCGGTGTCCACGTGGACGACCTTGAGCTTGCTGCCACCGCCGATCTCCACGAACGGGAGCTCGTCCGCCCCCACGTGCACCGCCTCGGGTGGGCCGGTCCCCGTCGTCCTCACCACTGCCTCCTCACCCACCTCGGCAGCTGGTCCCGCCGAGCACGTGCACGCGGTGCACGATACCTGCCGGTTCGCCCGAGCGGCTGGCCGACGAGGTCCCGCGGACCAGTGGGCCCGGGCACGACCAGATGATCACTCGGCCCGCCGGAGCCGAGCAGACACGGCGTGGAACCCACCGTCGACGTGGAGGATCTCACCCGTCACCGACCTGGCGAAATCCGACAGCAGGAAGCAGACGGCATCGGCCACAGGGCCTGCATCCTCGGGGTCCCACGGGATCGGTGCCATCTCCTCCCACGCCTCGATCAAGCGTTCGAACTCCGGAATGCCGCCCGCTGCACGAGTTGCGAGCGGACCAGCGGCGACCAGATTGCTCCGGATTCCCCGGGGACCGAGGTCTCGGGCGACGTAACGGCTCGCCGCCTCGAGCGCCGCCTTGCAGACGCCCATCCAGTTGTAGATCGGCCACGCTCCGGCAGCATCGAAGTCGAGGCCCACGAGTGACCCCCCCGACTCAGGTGCCAGCGACGCCAACACACGAGCGAGCGAAGCGTACGAGAACGTCGACGTGGCGAACGCCCGCTGCACCGAGTCCAGGTCGGCTGCGAGGAAGTCGCCTGCGAGTGCCGCACGCGGAGCGAAGGCCACGGCGTGCAGGGCGGCGTCCAGCCGTCCCCACCGCTCTCGCAGCTCCTCGGTGAGCCGTTCGAAGTGTTCCGGCTCCGTCACGTCGAGCTCGAGGACGTCCACTGGCTCCGGGAGCTCGTCCCGCGCCTCGAGCGTTCGCTCGCGATCCCGTTCGAAGGCCGTGAGCAACACCTCGCCACCCAGCTGCTGGGCTCGCTCCGCGACGACCCAGGCGATCGATCCGGTGTTCACCACGCCGGTGATGAGGATCCGCTTCCCGTGCAGCATGCTCACTCAGACCTCCACTTCGGTTCGCTCAGGGTGTCGAGACTCGCAACAGATGTCGGGTAGACGGCTACTGACCCTGGCCCTTGCTGAATCCAGGAACTCCATCGAAGGTGAACAGGCCCTCGGTCTTGATGGGCGCCAGACCGGCGTCGACCAGACGCCCGTACAGGCCGACGACCTCCCCGTCCGACACAGGTGCACCTGATGCCGAGAACCGACAGCGCCAGTGATCCCCCGTGAGGGTCTCCGGCGCGCCGTCGGGCCACACCTTCTGACCGCGACTGGTCACCATCTCGAGGCGCAGACCCTCCGACTCCTGCGCCCGGAGGAGACCGGCCAGGTCCGCCGGGGTGCCGGCGTCCCAGTTGACGAACACGTCGACGCCCACCTGGACCTTGACGGCCCGGGGGTGCTGCGTGGGCACGATCCGGAGGGGCTCCTCGTCCCGGTGGGCGACGGAGGGCAGGTGCTGGGGTCGCTCGCCCAGCCGCTCGACCACGGCGTCGGCGAACGCTGCGGTCCCGACCGGGTCGACGGGGTGACCGTGATCGACGATGTCGTAGGTGCGGACGCCGTCCTCGATGGTTCGCAACCAGGCGTCGTGGACGGTGGTGGCGACCTCGACCTGCCCGAGGTGGACGAGCATCTCCACCGCACCGAGGAGCAGGCCTGACGGGTTGGCCTTGTCCTGGCCAGCCCGACGTGGCGCCGAGCCGTGGATCGCCTCGAACATGGCGAGGTCGTCACCTGCGGTGACGCTGTACACCAGACCGACCGAGCCGGCGAGCTGTGCAGCCACATCAGACAGGAGATCACCGTAGAGACTGGGGAGCACCACCACGTCGAACGACGTCGGGTCGGCCACGAGCCTGACGGCACCGGTGTCGAGGAGCGCGTGCTCGGCCTCGATGTCCGGGTACTCGGCTGCCACCTCGTCGAACACCCGGTGGAACAGGCCGTCGGTCAACTTGAGGATGTCGTCCTTGGAGAACGCCGACACCGTGGTGCGGCCGTTGCGTCGGGCGTACTCGAACGCGTACCTGACGATCCGCTCGCAGCCCGACCGGGTGAGGAGCCGGAGGCACTGCACGACCTCGTCGGTCTGTCGGTGCTCGACACCGGCGTAGAGGTCCTCCTCGACCTCACGCACGAACACGACGTCCATGCCCGGGTGCTGCGTGGGGACGAACGGTGCGTAGGCCACGCAGCGACGGACGTTCGCGTACATCCCGAACATCTTCCGGACCGTGACCTTCAGGCTCTTGAAGCCACCTCCCTGGGGGGTGGACGAAGGAGCCTTGAGGAACACCTTGGTCCGGCGCAACGAGTCGACCGCAGAGCTGCTGATCCCCGCCGGATCGCCGGCAGCACAGGCGGGCTCACCGATGCTGATCTCCTCGATGTCCAGCGACGCGCCGGCGGCCTCGAGCACCCGCAGCGTGGCGTCCATGATCTCGGGGCCGATGCCGTCCCCCCGGGCCACGGTGACCGCCGTCCTCTGCTCACCCACGGGGTGGACCTCCTGCTCGGGCACCGCTCCCCGGGTGCACCCGCCGAATCTACGCAACCGGATTCACCAATTGCACAACGTGCGTCGACCCCGGCGGGATCGGTCCGTGCGGGCGGGAGCAGGCACCCGGACCCCCCGACACCGTCGACACCGGGTGGGCGGACCGGGTGAGGTCAGTCGACGAGCTCGGCCCGGTCGCCGACAGCGACCCGGCCGGGACGCACCACCGAGCAGTAGACGCCCAGGTGGTTCGGGAACGCCTCG
>CAIYGQ010000218.1 GCA_903925745.1 uncultured Actinomycetes bacterium
GCGGCCGGGACGTCGCACCTGGCGGAGCCCTCGACGATCTCGCAGGTGACGGTGCCGTCGGGCGAGGCGAACCGGGTGTCGACGGTGACGGTGCGAACCGACCCTGCTGCCTCCGTCGTCGACGGAGCGTCGGAGGTCACGGAGGTCGTGGTCGTGGGCGCCGCGGTGGACGGGGTCGACTCCGATCCCCCACAGGCGGCGGCACCGAGCGCGAGACCGGCCACGACGGTGGCGGACAGCAGGACGGAGCGGGAGCGTTGGATCAGCACGCCGGGACGCTACCCGGCCTCGGGCCGCCGCCGCCCGGAGCGCTCCGTCGTGCTCGGTGCAACCACCCGCACCTGCGCGGGCTCCCTGCACCGAGAACGCTGGTGCCGGTGACGGGCTGGCGCTGGTGCGGCGCTGGAGCGGCGCTGGTGCCGGTGACGGGCTGGCGCTGGTGCGTCGCTGGTGCTCGTGACGGGCCGGCGCTGGGAGCCCGACCGTGCGGGCGCCGGAGCGTTCTGTGTCGGTGGTCCGGCTCAGGCGGCGGCGAGCCGGTCGAAGGACCGGACCGTGTCGAGCACCTGGCGTGCGGCGGGCCGCAACCCGTCGATGACGACCGACGCACCGCGTCGCTCGAGGATGCCCTGCAGGCGGGCGATGAGCCGCACCCCGGAGGCGTCGTCGAAGTCCACGCCCGTGGCGTCGACGACCAGGTCGGTCGGGTTGGCGTGGAGCATCTCCTCCACCGCCAGCGAGAGCTGCGGGATCGACTCGGCGTGGATCACCCCGGTGATGACCATGCGACCGTGACGCCCGGACCTGCCGAGGTTGATCACGTCGGCCTCGATCGATGCGGTGCGGTGCCGTGCGCTGGACTCGGTGATGGTGAGCATGCCTGTGCCTCCTGGAGTGGTGGTCTCTCCTGGTACATCGATCGGCAGCCCCCGGCAGATCCTGAGAACTTCGTCACAGGACCCCCACTCAGCCGCACCAACCAGCGGGGTCACTGGCGGTTGCTCCTGGCCCGGCACCTGACCGGTTCGATCTGCCGATCGTCGCGTCCCGTCGAGCATCGGAGGCCACGAACCGCTCGAAGCCTGCCGCTTGCTGTCTCGTGTCGCCCTGGCGTCTCGATGTACACCACCGATCCAACCACGAGCGCGTGCGGGCGGAGCGGGATGACGGTGCCCGCCGCATCGAGGACGAACCGGTTCGACCTGAGCTGATGCTCTGGAATCCCGATCCCGAACAGTTCGTCACGGGACATCCGGACTCCCCGAGACCGGTCGGGCAGGTTCGCTGGGTGGGACAGGGGTTGTCCGGCGAGGTCTGCTCTCTGCGGCTGGCGGGCCTCTGCGGCTGGCGGGCCCGATGACGGCCATCCGTGGCGCCGGTCAGCCGGTGGGCACCGGTGTTCACCCGGCGGGTGCCGGTGCTGGCCGGTGGGCGAGCGCCCGGCCCGGATCCACCACGCCGTATCCGTAGCCGTCGTCCCGGCCGGCGGGGCCGCGGTCGGTGGCGGTCCGGGTCAGGGCGTCGGCGATCTGCGCCGGCGTCCAGGTGGGGTTGGCCGAGGCGAGCAGCGCCGCCACACCGGCGACGTGCGGGGCCGCCATGGACGTTCCGCTCCAGGAGTTGTACCCCGCCGGGTCCAGGGAGGTCGGCAGGGTCGAGAGCACGTGCACACCGGGTGCGGTCACGTCGACCCACCAGCCCCGGCTCGAGAACAGGGCCAGGTGGTCGCTCGGGTCCGATGCTGCGACGCCGATGACGTCCTCGGCGGCGGCGGGGTAGCTGGGCAGCGCCCGCGGTCCGGAGTTGCCGGCGGCGGCGACCACGACCACGCCGTTGCACACGGCGTGGTGGACGGCGATGCCGACCGCCTCGGATCGGGGGCCTCCGAGCGAGAGGTTGATGACGTCGACGCCCTGGTTGGTCGCCCAGGCGATCCCGTAGGCGATGTCCGCGTCGGTGCCGTACCCGTCGTCGTCGAGCACCTTGACCGGCACGATCCGGGTGTCAGGCGCGACCGCGGCGATCCCGGTGCCGTTCCCGGAGCGGGCGGCGATGGTGCCGGCCACGTGGGTTCCGTGACCATTCCCGTCGACGGTGCCGATCGGCCGGGAGGTGCCGCCCCTGAGGAACGTCTGTCCTGCGAGGACCTGGCCGAACAGATCGGGGTGGTCGGCCTGCACGCCGGTGTCGATCACGGCGACCCTGGTACCTGCACCCCGGCTGCGGGTCCAGAGAGACTCCACGTTCCACCGGTCGAGTGGCCACTGCAGAATCCGCAGGGCATCAGCCGACCGGCCGGAAGCGGGAGCCGTCGTGCCCGCTGGAGCCGCTGACGGATGGACCGACCCGGACGGTTCGAGCAGCCGGACGGTGTCGTTGGTCTCGACCGAGATGACCTCGGCCCCGTCGGCCAGTGCCCGGGCCGTCGTCGCCCTGGCCGCTGCGGCGTCCACGACGAGCAGGTCGCCCGACCCGTCCGGATTCCGGGTGCTGATCACGACCTGCCCGGAACCGGTTCCCGGTGTTCCTCCAGCCTGTCGGGCGACTCGGGATGCAGCGGCGAGGGCGCGCTCGTCCCGCAGTGCCGCCGGTGTCCGCTCCGAGTCGGTCCCGGTCGGGCACGGACGGAGGGACGGGAGCTCGGGCAACTCCGGGGGTGGCGGCGGGGGCGTGCAGGCAACGGCCAGGCCGGCGACGGCGACGGCGCCGGCGATGCGGCGGATGGTGGAGGTGGTGTCCGTGGTCACGCCCGTTGCTGACGGACGGCGGACGTCGAGGGGGAGATGGCCGGGCCGTGATCGGGGCCGTCCGTCAGCGGTCCATCGTGCAGGTCGTTCCGCATCCCGCCCACCGCGAGTCGCGAGCGGTGTCAGAGGAGTTGGCCCGACCTGTCACATCGGACCGGCCAGCTACTGGAGCCCACATGAATGCACCGACCCTGCACCTGATCGATCTCGACAACCTCGTTGGTGGCCC
Organism: uncultured Actinomycetes bacterium; assembly: GCA_903925745.1. Lineage (GTDB taxonomy): Bacteria > Actinomycetota > Acidimicrobiia > Acidimicrobiales > Microtrichaceae > SXMI01. The sequence continues at coordinate 2,977 of CAIYGQ010000218.1, forward strand.
GTGGAACGACGACCTCGTCGATGCCGCTCTCGAGGAACTGCTCCGGGCGGCAGATCACACCGACGGCGACCACGTCGTCGTCGCCGCCGAGGCGGCCCTGGCCAAGAAGGCGTTCTTCGGACTCCCGGTGTCGGCCCGCATGCTCGTGGGACGTGGCCCCGACGGTGCGGACACCGCGCTGGTGGAGCACCTGCCGGCCGAGCACATCGAGCGCCGCTACAGCCGTCTGGTGATTGCGTCGGGTGACGGTCGGTTCGCCGAACTCGCCGAACAGGTCCAGTCGCTCCGGCCGATGGTCGAGGTCTACGCCCGCCCTCGGAGCATCTCGCGACGCCTCAAGTCGGTGTCCCGCTGGGTCGAACTCGCCGGTCTCGCCGAGCTGATCCGGAGATGCAGAGGGTGACCTCGTCCCGCAGCTGGCCTGCGCAGTCCCAGGACAATCCCGTCCGTCATCTCCAGCGGGGCGGCTGGCCGGCGGAGCCCTGCGGCAACCGGCCGACGTCACACGGCCGGGCGGGATCCACCCCGCAAGCCTCAGGACGGGAGTGTCACAAACTCCCCGGTCCGGCCTCAGGTCACTGGGGTTGGACGAGAACGAACCCAGACGGATGCAGCGGCCCCACCGGGCACCAATCCACTGTCCACGACCCCGACCACCACCGACGACCACGCAGTCCCCGATGAACGAGAGGAACACCAACATGTCCAGCGCCGACCCCCGCAGCACCACCTTGATCCGGACCGCCGAGATCCGCCCCCAGGGCGACGGCGACCCGCTCGACGGACTCGACGGTCCGCTCGCGGTCCACCGTGCGGCGATCCGCCTCCGCTCGGTCGACGCCACGGTCCCCGGCTGCGATCCCCGGTCGCCGTTCCTGTCGCTGTGGGAGTCGGCTCGAGCTGTGTCGGCCACCACCCACGTCACCGTCTGGCTCCGCTGGGGCGGTGCCGAGAACCGCCGGCTGACCGCCCACCTGCTGCTGTCGACCGTCGACGTCGACAGCTCCGAGCTCGACGCACTGGTGCGCGTGGCACTCGCGATGTTCGAGGCGCCCCGGAGCCCCTGGCACGTCGAGGCGGTCGATCCGGATGAACTCGACGTCCCGACCGGCGGTGACGTCCGCTTCATCCGTCAGACCCGGGCCACGGTGCCGGTCGGGCCGGACACGTCCGTCGATCTGCCGCTGCGCTTCTCGTTCCCCGGACCGGGGGCGTGGGACCGGATGCTCGCGGCGCTCTCGGCTGTCGAGCAGCGGCTCGACCTGGCCGTCACCGTCACGCCGACGTCGCTGACGCCTGACGAGGAGTCCGAGCTGGCCGAGCTCACCGCCCTGCGGTTCGACGAGTCCAGCGACCGGTACGCGACCCGTGTCTGGGCCACGCTGGCCGATGCTGCAGCCTCGTACCGGACCGACCCGGCGGTGGTGCAGGTGGTGCTGATCGGCGCTGACGGGCTGGCCGACTCCGAGGTGGGTGCGATCGCGTCGACGTTGACCGCTTCGTTCGACACGATCAACGGTGAGGGCTTCCGGGTCGCCGCGTCCCCCGAGCGGTTCATCGGCGGCGGGTACGACGTCGACCCGGCCCGCGCCCCGGGCGAGGTCCTGGAGTGCTTCCGCACCGGCCGCCCGTGGATCGGCTCGACTGGCCGCACCCTGTCGGATCTGGTCACCTGCGACGAGCTCTCGTTCCTGCTGTCGTGGCCGCTGTCGAGCCGGGGGGACCTGCCGGGCATCCCGAGCGGGTCCGGGCTCGAGCACATCGACGAGGCGGTGGCCGGAGTCGACCGTGTGGACGCCGTGTCGCTCGGTGCGCTGCCCGACGGACGGGACCTGCACATCGGGGTCCGCGACCGCACCCAGCACGTCGCCGTGCTCGGCGCGTCGGGCTGCGGCAAGTCGACCCTGCTCCTGCACCTGGCGCAACAGGACGTCCTCGACGGTCGCACCACGTGGGTCCTGGACTCCTCGGGCGACCTGCTCCACCGGATCGCCGCGGCGGTCCCCGAGGACCGCCGTGACCGGGTCGTCGTGATCGACGCCTCCGACCTGGACCGTTCGGAGCGCATCGACCTGCTCCGCCCGAGTGCCGATCCGGCGCGGCGCATGGCGTACGTGGACGCGGTCCACGACGGGTTGGTGGCCGACTTGAACAAGGACTTCCACGGCCCGATGGGTCGGAGCAACCTGCTCGCGGTGATGCGTCTCGTGGCCTGCTCGGACCTGCCGCTGTGGAAGGTCGGCTCGGTGCTCTCCGACAGTGAGCTCGCCGAAGGACTGTGCGGGCAGGCCAGGGAGCTCGGCTGGCCGTTGACGGACGAGATCGACACCGTGCGCCTGCTGAGCCAGGGCGGCCGGACCGAGAACGCCGAGTTGGTGCGGTGGCTCCGCTCCAAGCCGGCGGTGCTCGCCAACGACGGAATCCGCGACGTGTTCTGCAGCGAGCGCCCCACGGTCCAGATCGAGGAGATGCTGCGGCCGGGTGCGATCGTCCTGGTCCGGCCTCCCGCCGACGCCGGAGCGTGCCACCTGATCACCTCGGTGCTGCTCGAGATGCTGGCCACGGCGACACTGGGCCGCTCCCTGGCCGACGACCCGATCGCCCTGTACCTCGAGGAGGTGCAGCGGGCGGCCGGCAGCGCGCTGCGGCACGTGCTGAACGAGAGCCGCAAGCGCAACATCTGCTGCCACCTGGCCACCCAGCACCTGCGGAACCTCGAGGACGAGGCGGAGGGCGTGCTCACCAACGCATCGACGATCCTGTGTGGCCGCAGTCGCGGACACTCGGGCCGGATGCTCGAGTCCGACCTGGACCTGCCGGACTCCTCGCTCCGGTCCCTGCCCAACCTGACGTTCCTCGGCTCCACGGCGATCAACGGCACGCAGATCGGGCCGGTTCGTCTGAGCGTGGGTCCGATGGGTGCAGCTCCGACGGGGTGGCCCGAGTGGTTGGCGGCTCCGCGTGGCGCCCATAGGATCCAACGGCTGGGTGTCAGTCGCAATGGGCAGGGGGGGTGATTGGGCATGGCAGCTGGATCAACTCCGAGAACGAACGTCGATCCCGCGTTCGGCTGGGACCCGCTCGTCGGGGCATGGCGGATCGTGCTGGCACCACCCGGTCCGGCCGGATGCTGTCCGCTCGTGCACGACGGTGGAGTGGTGCTCGTCGACCTCATCGACGGGTCCGTGTTGGAGGCCATCGCCGAGACCGCCGATGGCTCACCCGCGGGGGCGGTCGAGGAGTCGGCGGTGCTCCTGTGGCGTCGGCTCTTCGGTGACAACGTCGCCAACTGGCTCGCCGGGAGCGGAGCTGAGCACGACAACTGGCGCTACGCACCTGTCGGCCAGCCGACGGACTCGGAGGCGCAGGCTCGGTCGGCGCTCGGGCGCCTGGCCATCGTGCTGCACTCGCTCGACGTCGCCGATGCGCCATCCGGCGTGCCGACCGGTGTGTCCGTGTTCGCCATCGAGATCCCACAGCTCGCTGCCGTCGTGCGGCTCGCCTCCGAGCAATTCGATGAGATCGCTGCGGAGTCGGCCGAGCTGCTCGACGACGAGTCGCTCTCCGTCGTCGGCCGCTCCGAGTCCCTCGAACCGGTTCGCGCTGCACTCGAGGCTGGCGGGTACGTGGGAGAGGAGCTTCCCGCCCTGGTTCGTGGTGAGGTAGTCGGACACTCGGACCAGGCCGGTTCCGTTGCGGATCGACTCCGGACGGCGTTCGGGGCGACGGCGGCGAACGTGTCGTCCTGGTTCGACCCGCCTCGCCGGGAACTCTTCGCCGCCTGGTCGTCGGTCCGCTCGGCCGGCCGAGCGAACCCGGCCGGATCCGGTGACGGGCTGGGATTCGGAATGGGACTGGCCTCCTCGCAACCGGTTCAGCACACCCCCTCTCCGTTGTCCGTGGTGCTGGTCGAGCTCCCGGCCGACCGGCTCGTCGACTGGGACGCAGCAGTCGACGGCCGGTCCTGGGCGGCACGTGTGTCGTTCCGGGGGTCTTCGGTTCCGCATCTCGACGCCGATCTCGTCGACTCCAATGGCGACCTCGTCGCGTCGACACCATTCACCATGGAGTCGGTCGGTGTCGGGCAGGTTCAGCTGCGGGCCGAAGGTCGACTGCCCGATACTCCGCCGTTCGACGAGCTCACGGTACGTGTGCGTGGGGTGGACCTCGACCCGGATGAGCTGGATCTGTCGAGCCTGCCCTCGGACAGGCGGCTCCACGCCACCTCGCTCGCTGCGTCGGCTGCGGGTGCTGGTCGCTGGGCCTTGGCGGGTGCCCAGCTGGCGCATGGTGTCGACCGTGATTCACCTGCGCCCCCGGACGTGCTCGAGGAGTTCCGTTGGGTGGCGAATCGGTGGAACGCGGCGGCGGATGCGTGGTCGACTGCCGGAGCCGACGCCGGTGATCGCCGGGTTGGGCGGTGCCGTGAGCTGGCCGGGTCGTTCAACTCGGTTGCCGATCAGCTCGGTTCGTCCGGCAGTTCCGCCGAACTGGAGCAGTTGGCAGGGCAGCTCCAGGTCGGTTGGTCCGAGCGGGTCACCCGGCTCCTGGCGTCGACTCTGGCAGCAGAGTGGGGCGGTCGGAACCGCTACGACACCACCCCTGAACTGGCGGAGCGATCTGCACGTCGTGCCGCTCTCATCGGAGATCACGTCCAAGCAGAGTCGGCACGGACCACCCAGGCGACTCAGCTCGAGCTCCCTCAACCTCGTCGGCAGCTCGCAGCCCAGCTCGCCCTGTGGCACCGGGCCTGCGCCGGCAGGTTGCCCGACCCCGAACTGGAGCGGATCGCCGGGGGTCCGGATTCCGCCGGCGGTCGGACGTGAGCAATCGTCCCCCGCGTTCGAGCGCGGACACGGAGGTAGAGGTCTCGTGCAGCGGGTTCGCGCAGATGGCGGGGGAGTACGTGGGGGACGCCGGTCCGGCGGTCGGGAAGGGGGCAGTTCGGATCCCCGAGGGGTTGTCGGAGCGACAGCTTCAGGTCATCTTGCGATTCCGGAAGTTCTGCCCGGACCCCCAGCAGCGGCCCTGCAAGGAGGTGCCGCCCGAGGTTCGTGACGAGTGCGTCTTCCGGAAGAAGGACGGAACAGTCTGGACCTTCGAGAGCCAGGAACACGCCCGGACCGTGATGATCCGGCTGCCGGTGCGTCAGGCGACGACCAGGGTCAGGCCGCACGCCGGCGAGGGGGTCAACGCCCCGGGAGTCTGGGCGGTTCTCCCCGAGGACAACTCCAACCCGAGTGGTGACGACGCTCCTCCGACGCCACCCGCTGCGATCGAGGACGCACAGGCGGTTGCCCGCACCATGGCGAGTTTCTCGGCCGCAGGGAAGCTGACGGACATGTTGGAGCAGGCCCTCGAGGAACTCAACGGCCTCGACGTCGGCACGCCCTTTCAAGCGGCGGCCAAGAAAATTGGGTGCGGCATCCTCGAGATGGCGATCGCGGAGCCGAATTTTGACTTCGCAACCGCTCGAGCCGAAGCGACCGACGACCTCATCGGAAAGGTCGACCCGGAGGCCGCCGGTGCCGATGCCAAGAGCCGGAAGAAGAAGAGTCGTCTCAAGACGCGGGCCAGGGAGATGATCGCCGAGAGCGGGCTGGGCGAGACGGCGGCGGAGCTGCTGCTGCCCAGAGAGGACAGGATGGGCCGGCCGGGCAGGGCGGAGCACTGAGGGTGCCGGAGCGTCAGCTGGCGGTCGTGTGCAGCGCCCGATGGCTCGACGGCGACCTGGAGCTCGAGTCCCGCACGGCCGACCGGATGGTCCGCTGTGGAGTGTCGGCTCAGTTCCTGGAGCGGTTCCACAGCATCGTGCACCGTGGGTCGAGTCGGGATCCGAATTCGGCGCCTGACGGCGCTCCCTCCGCTGCGGAACTCGAGGTCGAGTGCACGGAGGTCGGCTACGCCATTGGGGAGTTCTTCGAAGGGTTTCTCCCTGCCGCTCCGGTTGGCGCTGACACGACCTCGGGTCCGCCGGCACTGACCCGGTTCGTCGTCGGAGCCTGTACCCCAACGGCGTGGTCGGTCCCGATCGAACTCGCTCTGGTCCGGTCCCGGCTCCCGACCGGCGGCGCATTGTTGGACCGTCTGGTCGGCGACACCGCAGCGAGTGTCGCCCGTTCGTGGCCGGGACCGTCCAGCACGGACCCGCTGCTGCAGGTGGACGGGCCGCTCCGTCTGGTGGGTTCGTTCGTCGGCAGCGACGACCTCTTCGTCCGCGCCGACCGAGCGTTCTTCGAGCAGGCGGTCGCCGATGCCATCGGACAGCGGACGGACGTCAGCGTCGAGGGGGCGATCACCGACGGGAGCTTCCATGGTGAACGTGGTCTGGCCGCGACGATCGGTGGTGATCCACTGACCCCGACCGTCCTCGTCCTGTCCGGTCACGGGAACCCGGGCAGTGTCACGTTCAGCGACGGGGCGGTGGGTGCTGCGGACCTGGCCCAGGTTCTGCGGGGGATGGACATCCGGGTGGTCTTGCTCGCAGTGTGCTCGGGTGCGCAGGCGCCGGTCGGAGGGGAGCCACAACTCGACACGGCCAGAACCCTGATCGAGGCCGGAGTCCCGGTCGTCGTGGCGATGGCCGCGCCCATCGACGGACAGCTGGCAGCCGTCTTCGTGGACGGTTTCCTGGGTGAGCTCCTGGCTGGCGGAACCGTCGACGCTGCGGTGCGGGAGGGGCGACGTCGCATGGACCAGCCGATCGCGCTCGGCGGCAGGCGGTCGAGTTGGGCGCTCCCCAGGCTGGTCGTCGCAGCCAGCGACGCTGATCGAGCGGGCGCAGGGGTCCGGGAGTTGTCCGATGGCGAAGTCCGCCTGGTTCCTGTGCCCTCGCTGCCTCCCTACGCCGGGATCTCCCGTGTCCGCAACATCGGCGACGCGCCGCCGATCGCAGTCGGCCGGAGCACCGAGGTCGATTCCATCCGGACGGCGGTCCGAGCGGCGGGCGGGACGGTCGACGGCGGCGGTCGACTGCGAGTCCTGCACGGCATCTTCGGTGCGCGTGGCGTCGGGAAGTCCTTCGTCGCACGAGAGGTCGCCGCTGGCTTCGCTGCGGAGTCCGAGATCGACGTGGTCTGGTGGTTCCGTGCCGACGACGAGGAGTCGATCCTCGACGGCTACGACCTCCTCCACCGTCGACTCGGCCTCCCTGAACCATCGAGGGATGACCGGCTCGCCCGGGCCGACGCAGTGCGGGCACACCTGGGCTCGCTCCCACCGCTCCCGAACGGGGGCCCTCGCTGGCTGCTCGTGTTCGACAACGTCGCAGGAGCTGCGGTCGGTGGTGTGGTCGACCGGTGGTCGCCAGGGGGTGGACCCGGTGGTGTGTTGATCACGATCAACGGCGATGTGGACTGGAACCACGGCCGCTCCGATCTGGGCCCTCTGGAGCCCGCTGCTGCAGCGGAACTGCTCGCCAAGCTGGCTCGCGCCGAGGTCTCCGATCAGATCCGGCAGCTGGCCGACCTCCTGGGCCGACTCCCGCTCGCGATCGTGCACCTGGGCGGCCTGATGAGCGAGGCGCCGTGGACGTGGACTCCGGAGTTCGCGATCGGGCAACTCCGGGCGAGACCCGCCGAGGCGCTCGGGGGGTTGGGAGGGAGCGACCGCACGGTCGCTGGTGTGGTGCTCGTTTCGCTCGCCGAGCTGTCGCCCGCCGATCGGAGTCTCTTCGCAACGCTGTGCCAACTCGACGTCGACGCGATCCCGGTCTCGGTCGTCGTCTCGTCGGCATCCTCCACGGCGATGCACCGTGGACCGGCCGAACTGGCTGACGCGCTCGCTGCGTTCCGGTCGCTCGGGCTGGTCGAGGTCGACCGTCTTCGTGGCCGGCTCCGGATTCACCGGCTGACGGCGCTGGTCGCCAGGCACCTGGTGGCTGGTGGTCACATCCCGGATCCACCGGTTCCCGCTCGGGACGGCAGGACTCCAGAGCTCGGGTCGACAGTTCCCGGCGGTGCCGAAACGGGTGGCTCCGGTCGGAGACGGGCCGCCGACGGGCGTCCGGATGTCTGACCCGATCGCCGAGTCGGAGCAGCTCGCTCTCGCTGTCCGGTTGGTCCACGACAACTGGCCCCACCTCGGTGAACGGGACGCCACACTCGACGCCCTGCGACTGCGGCCGAGTGCGCGGCTCCTCGTCCGCAGGTTCGTCGCCGCCGGTTCCCAACCGGCGACGGGTTCGGACGCCGATGCCGTGCGGGACGGTCCGGCGGAGACCGTGCTCGGGGATCCTCGCCACTGTCGCCGGGTGGTGGACCTCACCGTCGATCTCGCGAACCACCTGACGAATCTCGGTTACGCCACCGAGGCGCACGGCTACCTGCTGGCGGCAGAGCGCTGGGTCGACGCCCTGCGGGACGCTGCTCCGGCAGGTGCCTGGGACCATCTGGGATGGCGTGTCCAGTCGGCGCTGGCCTGGGCCGAGGGACTCGGAGGGGATCCGTCCGACACCACTCTGGAGCAACGTCGGCGTCGGGCTCGTGATCGGCTCCTCCCGCTCGTTGAGGCCGTTCCCGACGGGGACTCCCTGCGCCCGACCGTGTTGTCCCGGGCGGCGCGGTTCACCGCAGGTGGCGACATCGCCGGTGGTGACCTGCCGCTCGAGGAGCGTCGCCGGTTGCACGCCCGGGCCTTCGAGCTGGCGTCTGAGGAGGACCGTCCGGCCGCGGTGTACTCCTCGACGACCATCCGGTACGTGGCCTTCCTGCGCAACATCGGTGACGGCAGTGACGATGCTCGGCGGATCTCCGGTCAGGCGGTCTCCACCCTGCGGCGGCGGGCGCCGGGAAGCAGGCCCTTGCTCCTGGTCCTGGGCCAGTCGGCGTCGCTCGCACGAACGACCGCCGACTCGGCCGAGGACTGGCAGATGGCGCTCGAACTACGGGCAGCGAGCGTCGAGCTCGCCCGGAGTGTCTTCGAGGCGGCGCAGCGTCAGCTGCCCGAAGAGGCTGACGGGGTGCACCGCACGCTCGCAGCCCAGTTGACCAACCAGACGACCCTGTTGTTGAACGTCGGTCAACTCGACCTGGCCCGGACTGCGTGTGAGGAGGCGATCGAACTGACCCGGTCGAGTGAGCAGGACCAGCCGGGGAGTCTGGGAACCCGTCGGGCGAACCTGGCCGACGTCGAGTTCGCTGCACGGCGGTACGGTGAGGCGGCAGCGATGCTCGCCGATGCGGTGGAGCTCGGCCGGAGGGTGGGCAGCACCCGGACGGCGAGTCGATTGGCAGGGGTGATCACCGCCCGTCTGCTGGGTGGGACTCCCGCACATCAGTTGGGTCTGCTCGTCGCGGAGATGGATCGCGAAGAGCCGGGGAGCCAGGGGTTCAACGTCCACCGGGTGCAGTCGGCTCGCGGTCTGCTGGCCGTCGCGGACGGCCGCGTCGATGCTGGGCTCGACCTACTGGAAGTGGCCGAGGCGAGTCGCGCGCGGCGTCGACCTGTCGACCACCCTGATGTGCTCCGGGTGCGAGCATTGCGGGCGATCGCGCTGCGTCGAGCCGGAGACCTGGCTGGTGCCCAGACGGTGCGGGAATCCATCTCCGTCGCGCTCCGTCGGCAGTTTCCCCAGACCTCCCACTGGATCACCGATCTGGCGGGCGAGGAGCTCGGAGATCGCACCTGAGCGAGCAGTGCTCGCCGGGGTCCTGCACGGGGCGGTGTCACAATCGTTCCGACTGTTCCTGACGGAGGGGTGGAACACGTTCCGTCATCGCCAGCTCGGGACGGCCTGCATCCGGGCCGGAGCGCAGGGTCCACCTCGGTGGGAGTCGCCGTCCGTCAGGGACGGTCACGATGACGACCTCAACTGCCTCCTCTCCGGTCAGCCCGAGTTCCACGCTGGTGCGATCGGTCACCGTGCCCGAGATCTCGGTTCCGGGCTCGATCACCGCCCACCTGGGTCCGACCAACTCGGGCAAGACGTTCTCGAGCCTGCAGGAACTCACCCGGCGCGGCGTCGGTCTCTACATCTCGCCGCTCCGCATGCTCTCGCAGGAGGTCTACCGGCACCTCGTCGGGAAGCTCGGACCGCACCAGGTCGGCCTCCTCAACGGTGACCAGATCATCAACCCCGAGGCGTCGATTCTGTGCTGCACCGCCGAGATGGCCCCGGCCTGTGCTCCCTTCGCCGTGATCGACGAGGCCCACTGGCTCCGGGACGCAGAGCGCGGTCCGGCGTGGACCCGGTTGTTCACCCAGTGCCGCTACGACCAGGTGTCCGTCATCGCAGCAGCCGAGACCGAGCAGCTCCTCCGGTCGATCCAACCGGCGATCGAGATCGTCACCCACCGTCGACTCGGTGAGATCGTGTTCCGGGGTTCGGCGAAGATCGACGACCTGGTGCCGGGTGACGTCGTGGTGGCGTTCAGTCGGGCCGCCGTGCTGTCGCTCGCCCGACGGATCTCCGAGGAGGGGTTCAAGGTGGGCGCGCTCTACGGTTCGCTTCCCCCCGCGGCCAGGTTCGACCAGATCCAGCGATTCGAGCGCGGTGATCTGGAGGTGATCGTTGCGACCGACGCCATCGGACACGGCGTCAACCTGCCGGCCGACGCCGTGATCTTCGCCGAGACGGCCAAGTTCGACGGCGTCGAGCGTCGACCGCTCGCCCGGTGGGAGGTCGCGCAGATCGCTGGTCGAGCAGGACGCGGTGTCGGGGCCGAGGGTGAGGTCCGGGTGCTCGCCGGAGTGCACGGCTTCGAACCGGACGCCGGGCTCGTCGCTGCCGGGGTCGAGGTCGCAGCCGGTCGGGCGACGTCGGGTCTCGTGGTGGAGCGCCTGCTCGTGGAGCCGGCACTGGATGATCTGGACTGCGACGATCCCCGTCTGCTCGCTCGAGCGCTCAAGCAGTGGGCCCGTGCGGCGGCCACCGAGCTCGACGACCACCCGTGGGCGTCACCGGCGTCGGTCCGGCCGATGCGGAACCACCTGAAGGTCCTGGCTGGTGCGTGGGGCGGGCGGCCGTGGCCCGTCGACGTGCGCACGGCATTCGGCATCGCAGCAGCTCCGGTCTCACGGGACGAGGACCTGCTGGTTGTCGCCCGGGCCACGCTCGGCGAACGGGTGGATCTCCACGCTGAGTGGGGCTGCGGTGGACTGGCCGAGATGAACCTGGTCCAGCTCGAGCGGATCGCCGGTTCGTGCCGCTCGCTGGCGTCGTCGGCTCGTCGTCTCGGCGGCATCGGTGGACTCGATGCTGCGGAGCTCGGTGCCGTCGGAGATCGAGCAGAGCGACGTGCGGTCGAGTTGCTGGACCTCGAGATCCGCCGCAACAGCTTCGGTCGCTGCCGGTCGTGTGGCCGGGACCTGCAACCCCGGTTCGATGTGTGCCGTCGGTGCCGTCCTGCCAGCGGCCGTCCGGGTGGGGGTCGGGGTCGGACCAGGACTGTCACAAGTCACGTGGTCCGTCGTGACGCCCAGGGTGGCGGCAGTCCCGCAGGTCACCGAGGAGTGGAGGTCAGCCGATGAGCGGCGCCAAGAGTTCGAGGGTCAGCCCGGTCGCCGACACGAGGCTCCAGGAGCAGGCGCAGCGTGCCCGGGATGAGGCCGCTCGGGAGCGGCAGCGTCGTGAGGCTGCTGCTGCTGCGGCCGAGCGCGCCCGTCGCGAGGCGGAGCGCAGGCGTCAGGAGGAGCGACGGCAGCGGCGCGCGGCGTCGATCGATGCTGCCAGGAGCGCACGAACCGGAGCGGCGTCGTTCGGTCGGCAGGTCGTCGACCACGGCGAGACCGTCGAACCTGAGGACCGCTCCGCCATCGTCACTCCGGCGACCGAGCAGGTCGTCGCCGAGGCCCCTGCCGGTGACACACTCGAGCACGCCCACGACCGCGACCGCACCGATCAACCGATCGAACGCTCCGGGGGGACGGGCGACGACCTCCTCACGATTCCAGATGGGCAGGGCTCCGGCCGGACCATTCGCGCCACGGTGGCGCAGGTGCCGTCGACACCAGCCGAGCGTCGGGCCGAGATCGAGCAGATCCTGGGTCGGGCACCGGCAGGCCTGCAGGTCGACGATGAGACGCGCAGTCGTCTCGTCACAGCTGCGGTGCAGGCCGAGGCGTTGAACGATTGGCAGGGTCTCTGCAGTCAGGCTCGGAGCGCAGTCGACGACGTGGCGCGTTCCGGCGCCCTGGCAGCTGCCCGAGCAGCCGAGCGCGAGGCTGCCGAGCGGGAGGAGGAGGTCGAGCGTGAGGAACGAGCAGCAGTGGTCCGGGCCGAACGTGCCGAGGCGGAACAGCTGCGCGGATCCCTCGACGGGCTCACTGGGGACGAGGTCGCTGCCGTCGCCGAGGCGCTCGACGAGGTGGTCAACGGTGGTCGGTCACTCGACGAGAAGCTCCGTGACCGCGTGACGGGATGCCGGCAGCGCGCCGAGGAGACCGCCACCGCTCGATCCGAGGAGCGCTCTCGTGCGTACGAACTGCTCGCATCGCTCGGGGTGCTCGAGTCGGAGGAAGTCGTCGAGGTCCGTCAGGACCTCAAGTCGGTGATCGACGGGACCCTGCGACTGGACGCCGCCCTCGAGACGCGGACGGAAGCAGCGCGAGCCCGGGCGACCCGTGTGGCGATTGCTGCGGTCCTGAACGAACACGGCATCGAGCTCATCCAGGATGATGCGGTTGCGGCGTCGTGGCGGGCGTCGGTGCCGCTCGACGACCAGGGTGGGTCGAGTCTGGTCGTCATCGACGCGCACGGGCTCTCGGTCATCGCCGCACACGATCGATCCACGGAGCTCACTGACGACCAGCGTGTGGCGCTCGAGCACCGGAACTGCCAACTTGCCGACCAACTCGACCAGTGGGCGAGCGACCGGGGGCTCGAGACGGAACGCTTCGTCGACTGGCGGCCCGGCCAGCTCGCCCACACGGCCCAGGCGTCCGTCAGTCAGGACCGTGAGGAGCACGACGGGAACCACGGCGACCAGCAGAACGGCGACCAGCACGACGAGGGCACCGGTACGGGCAGCCGTCGTCGGCAACGGACTCGGCGACGAGGAGCTGAGCAGGATCGAGTGCAACGGGGGGAACGATGACCTGGGCTGATGACATTTGCGAGACCGTGGCGGTCGATCCGCACCTGGTTCTGACCGGGCGAACCGACGACCTGGTGTACGTCGACCACTCCGATCAACCGGGCGCACAGCCGGCGGTCCGCCGCTTGCGGGATCTGGCCTTCGAGACGGGGAGCCACTGGGTTGCGGTCGTCGACCCGACGTTCGGCATCCGGGTGGACGTCGTCGGTGAGGAGTCGACCCCCCCGGCTGCCGAGCAGGTGGAGGTCGAGCGGGTCCGGGGGTGCCTCCCCGCTGAACTCCGCAACCGGCCCGGCACGACTGCCCCGCTCGCTCCCGATGGTCCGAGGCCGAGTCTGGAGGAGCTGACGGCGCTGGTCGGCGCTCTGGCACAGGTCGAGTACCGCGGGACCGTCATCGTCTCCGACGGAGGTCGTTGGATCGTGAACGTCCGGTCGCTCGAGGTCGATGAGCACCAGCTCTTCACGACGTGCTCGTCGGTCGCCAGGGCGAGCGAGCTCCGTCCGGGGAACGGCGGAGCCCCGGGGTACAACGCACTCTGGTGGCTGTGTCGGTCAGATGCCGAGCTGCCGTCGTGGTACGTGGCAGACCCGTGCGTCCGGTTGGTCGCTGTCGGCGGACCGACCCGTGGTCAGCGCGGGAAGTTGGGTGCAGCGCTGCTCGGCGTGCCGCCCGGATCGAGTGGGGCCCAGGAGTTCGCCGACGAGACCGACGGCATGTACGTCCGTTCGCTCCCTCAGGTCGCCACGATGGTCGTCAGCGGTCGGAAGGTGCACGAGGCCGCCACGCTGGTTCGGCTCGGCGTCACCGACGATCCGTGGACCGACCCGGAGTTGCTCGAGCGGGTCCGGACCGGGCGGGAGCAACTCGGCGCTCGGGTGGTCGGACAGGATCCGGTGCTGGATCAGGCGTGGAGTGGGCTCACCCGCTCGCTGACGGGCCTGAACGGCGCCCACCGCCCGTCCAGCGGCAGGCGGCCGCGCCTGGTGCTGTTCCTCGCCGGACCGACCGGTGTGGGCAAGACCGAGCTGGCCAAGGCCATCGCCAAGCTGATCTTCGGCGACGACGACGCCGTGCTCCGGTTCGACATGAGCGGCTACCGAGAGCCGCACACGGCGCAGGGGCTCATCGGGTCCCCCCCGGGGTACGTCGGCCACGAGGCCGGCGGCACGCTCACCAACCAGGTGCGCGAACGGCCGTTCTCGGTGATCCTCTTCGACGAGATCGAGAAGGCCGACGGCCGGATCCTGGACACGTTCCTGCAGGTGCTCGACGAGGGCCACCTCGACGACGGGCGGGGGATCCGCACCTACTTCGACCAGTCGGTGATCATCTTCACCTCCAACCTCGGCATCGTCGACAGCCGTGGAACGGTGCTCGTCGATGACTCGATGGAGCCTGAGCAGGTTCGTGCGCACGTCGCGAGGTACATCCGGGAGTACTTCACGAACACGCTCGGCCGTCCGGAACTCCTGGGCCGGTTCGGCGACGCGTTCGCGGTGTTCGACTTCATCCGCCCGGAGGTCGCGGAGCGCATCTTCGACCTGATGATCCGGAACATGGTCAACGAGATCGAGAACCGCCAGGGGCTTCGACTCGAATTCGCCCCGGCCGCCGAGGATGCGCTGCGGTCCCACTGCTGCGCTGACCTGAGCACGGGTGGTCGGGGTATCGGGAATGCAATCGAGTCCGCGATCCTGAATCCGCTCGGCAGCTGGGAGTTCGACCAGATGCTGTCCGGTGAGCAGCTCGCCGGACGGAGCGCGACCGTCACCGCCTGGTCGCAGACGGACGGTGTCCCAGAACTCCTCGTGGAGTTCCGGTGAGCACGATCTCGCTTGCACGGCCCGTGGTCTCGGGGGTCACGACGCTCGGTCACGGTCGCCGGGTGGTGGTGTGGACCCAGGGGTGCACGCTCGCGTGCTCCGGGTGCATGTCTCGCGACACCTGGCAGGGCGAGACGGCCGACACGGCGGTGCAGCGGGTGGATGAGCTCGCTGACCTGATCCTCCGGCTCGTCGAGTCCGACACGCTCGACGGGCTCACGGTCTCGGGCGGCGAGCCCTTCCAGCAGGCCGCAGCAGTGGCGGAGCTCGTCGAACGTGTGCGAGCCGGTACCCGCTCGGATCGATTCGATCTGCTCGTGTACTCCGGTTACACCCTCGAGCATCTGCGGGAGCGCGGGGACGATCATCGTCAGCGTGTCCTCGCGTCCGTCGACGTCCTGGTCGATGGGCGTTTCCGTGAGGGTGAACCGACCGATGCTGCCCACCGGGGGTCGGCGAATCAGCGGCTCCACCGATTCACCGAGCTGGCCCTGAGCCGCTACGCCCGGGCAGATGAGGCCTGCCGTCCGTCACTGCAGGTCGTGGCGACTGGTGATGCGCTGACCTGGATCGGAATCCCGCGACGCGGGGAACTCGACCAGCACCGGGCCGCCCTCGCCGAGAGCGGCCTCGCACTCGAGGGCACGTCGTGGTGATGCCGGATGACGCTCGGCGATTGCCGGACAGCGGTCTGATCGTCCGAGACGGTGGAGCCTGCGGCCGCCGCTGGATGAGTGTTCGGAACGGAGAGACAGAGGTGCGAGCGTCGTGACCAGGTACAAGTGCCCCAGTTGTTCGCACACGGCGCCGGCGCCGCAGCCGTTCTGCCCCAACGGTCACGTCGGTTCGGGCTGGATCGAGGTCGACGATGAACTCGACACGGCAGACGCTGACGTTCAGGAACCCTCGCCCGGTTCCGCCGGTGCAGCTGACTCGAACCCGCTGCCACCTCCGCTGCCGACGGCATCGGTCGGGGCGCAGTGCGGACGCTGCGGGTACGCCGGCTCGGCCGGGTTCGACCGGTGTGGAGTGTGTGGCGGTCCGCTCTCGTCGACTGCACCGGCTGCGCCCGCTGCACCGGCTGCGCCGCCACCCGCATCGAGCTTGCCCGGCGCAGGTCCGGGCTCGCTCGTCGCACCGCCCCCGTTGCGGGAGCAGATCGTGGAGGTGGCGCTCCTCGGGCGACCCGACGCTCCGATCGTCGTGCTGACCCAGGGGGCGACCGAGCAGTTCGGCAGGGCGGTGGGACCCCTCGCCCAGTTCCTGGGTGATGGTTCCTTCCCCAATGTCTCCGGAACCCACCTGGAGATGCGTCTCGGCGACACCGGCTTCGTGCTCCGTGACCTCAACTCGACCAACGGCACGTTCATCGTGGATGGAGAGCGGCTGGTGTGCGTCCCGACCGGCTACTGGTACGCGATCATCGAGGGCCAGTCGGTGCAGCTCGGAAACTACCCCGATCGGGCGAACGCCCGGCTCGAGTTCACCTGGGGGGTTGCGCCGTGACGGCTGATTCCGCTGCGCGTCCGCTCCGTGGTCCCGACCCCACCGGGTCGTGGTCAGCTCGACCTGCACCGTGGTCTCCCGAGCCGTGTGGTCCGGTTGATCCACTGGTGAGCGTGGTCCAGATCGGATGCTTCACCCGTCGCGGGGTCGATCGCTCGGAGCTCCAGGATGCCGTCCTGGTCGGACCTGTGGTCCTGACGGTTCCGACCGAGTCGCCGATCACGCTCTCGTTCCGGCGTCCGGCAGTGGCGGGAGCCGCCGGAGGCGCTGCACCGCTGGTCGTCGCCGTCCTCGACGGGGTCGGAGGCGAACCCGGAGGCCACGAGGCGTCAGCGCTCTCGGCGCTCATTCTCGGCGACCTCGCAGTCGACGGGCCCGAACGTGAGCTCGATCAGATCGTGTCCGAGGTCGATGGTCGGATCTGCGATCTCGCGGGCCGACTCGGTGACCGTTCGACGATGGCCACCACGGTTGCGGGGATCCGGATCCGGCCGGGGGGCTACGAGGCCGTCAACGTGGGGGACTCGCGGGTGTACGCGCTCCACGACGGCTACCTCGTGCAGTACTCGATGGACCACGCTCGGGGCGGGCGTCTGACGCAGTACCTCGGTGGGGGTCGACGCAACGTCGATCCCTACGTCGCCGGCTTCCGACCGGTTGATCACGGCGACCTGGTGCTCCTCTGCACCGACGGTCTGACCCGACACCTGACTGCCGACCAGATCCAGCGAGCGTGCCTGGGTCCGGACCCGCTCGAGGGTCTCTGGTCGCTCTCCGAGGGCGCAGCGGATGACACCTCGGTGGCTCTGGTCCGATGGTCCGAGTCGTCAACTGAGTCGGATCCGGGTCTCCTGGAGGGCGCCCCCAGTGGTGGCGTCGAGGGTGTTCCGGTCGAGGGTGTTCCGGTCGAGGGTGTTCCGGTCGAGGGTGTTCCGGCCGAGGGTGTTCCGGCCGACGACACACACGACGGTCGAGGCCGATGGGGGGTGCGTGGTGTCCGACGCTGGCGTCGACGCTGAGCCTCCGGTCGACAACGGTGTCGACGTCCCGGGGACGGGCGCGCTCGCCGACACCGTGCTCGACGTCGATGGAGTCGTGATCGAGCCGACGCAGACGGACCGGCCATCTGGAACGACGGCGGAGCCCACGGATCTCGATCGTCCGGAGGCCGGGGCGAATCCCGAGGAGCAGCCCGGCACGCCGGAGGCGCCCGGTGCACCTCGGTCTCAGCCGCCGGCCGGGGCGTTCGGCGGGCTCGACTCCCTGCCCCCGATCCTCGCGTCTCGCTACCCGGATGCGGAGTTCGTCGCCGCAGGTTCCCAGGCGCGCGTCTACCGGGCGCCCGATCCGCAGCGCGGCGTGGTAGCGATCCGCGTGGCCTACCGGGGAGTTCACGATCAGGTGAACCAGCTCGGATTCCTCGATATCCGTCACCGGTCAGTGGCGCAGGTCCACGAGGTCGGCGAGGAGGACGGACAGACGTTCCAGGTCATGGAGTGGGTCGACGGACGTCCGCTCGAGCGGGCGCACGTGCTCGGATCCGATGGGGAGGTCGACCCGGGGCGGCTCGTGGAACTCGTGCGGCAACTCCACGGAGCCCTGACTGCGTTCGAGGAGAGCAGACACGCCCACCGTGACGTCAAGCCGGGCAACATCCTGATCGAACACGGCATGGCACCGGACGACACGCTCCGCGCCGTGCTGATCGACTTCGGTCTGGTGCACCCGTCGGCCCACACCATCGTCCAGCACCCCGAGCGCAACTTCACCCCGGGGTACGCCGCGCCGGAGGCCTTCTTCAACAGGAGCGGTCTGGCCTTCGACTGGTGGTCGCTCGGGGTCGTGCTGGCCGAGATCATCCAAGGTGTCCACCCGTTCGGGAGGAGTCGGGAGGACGTCGAACTGAACGTGGCCTTCGCGTCGGCGGACATCTCCCTGGTCGAGGACCCGCGGTGGGAACTCCTCCTCCGAGGCCTGCTGACGCCGGATCCCCGGTACCGCTGGAGGTCTCGCGAGGTCGGAGCGTGGCTCGACGGTGGGTCGCCGGCGGTCGTGGCGCCGAGCCTGTACGCAGCCCTGTTGGACCAACGGATGGACCTCGCCGATCCGGTGGGCCCGATGCCACCGGGGGAGCCCTCCACCTCGACTCCTCAGGTCGGTGATCCCCCGTCCGGTGGTGACAGTGCGAACCCGAGTGCGCCCTCCTCGATCCGAGGTGCCGTCGCGGCCGCACCTCCTGTTCCGCCGCTGGTCTTCCTCGGGCGTGACTACCGCCGGGATCCTCGTCGACTCGCGGACGCGCTCGGATCCAACTGGGATGACGCAGCCAGATTGATCGGGTCACCGGCGGCACGCTCGGAGCTGCTCCGGTGGGTCGCCCAGTTCCACGACCTCGGGCTCTCGGCAGCCGTCGAGGGGGCAGGTGGGCCGGATTCCACCCTCGACCGTGATCTGGTTCGTGTGATCGGTGCGCTGTACCGCACCCAGGCCAAGGGCAGCCGAGGTCTCGGTGCCCGCTGGTACCGCGGCGCGCAGTTGCACGACCACCAGGTCCACCGGATCATCGACGAGGGCCTGGTCGACGTGGAGGAGCTCGTCCCGGCGGTCGAGGGAGACGCTGCTGACGAGCGAGCTCGCCCGGGCGAGTTTCAGTCAGAGGCGCTCCGCCGAGCCGTGGCGCTCGCCGACGGCGACCTCGTCTGGGTGGCGAACTGGAGCGGTCGGGGAACCAGCACCGAGGCGCTCGCACGCAACCACGAGGCCGGGTGCGGGTTCGTCGAACGACGCACGGCACTGCTCGACCGTGGAGAGCGGGAGGACTGGGAACTGACACTGTGGCGCCTGCGGTTGCTGCACGCTCTCAGTGAGCCGGCTGCGTCGGCCGCCCTCCGGAGCCGTGCCCGTGACGCCGTACGCGCTCGACCCGACCTGTGGCCGCTCGTCGGCGGGGGAACCGGAGCAGCGCACCACCTGACGGCATCGATCCTGGCGGCCCGCACCACGCCGCCGTCGTTGTGGCAGCGGATCCGGCTCTGGTTCCGACACCGGGCGGACCGGCCGGCGTCGAGGGGTCGGGCTGCCAGCGACGGTCAGCGTCACAACGGTTGGTCCAGGGGCTGACGGGCACGTGGACGAGGCAGGGCACAACCGACTTGCTGCGTGGCTCACCCGGCTCGATCTGGCGGGGTGCGTCACCCAGTTCACATCGTCGACGCTGGTGGTCGAGCCTGCGGAACTCCATGCGGTCCACCGGATCAGGCTCGCTCTGCTCGTGGGGTTGATGAGCTTGCCGGCGGTGCTCGTGGCGCCGCTGGTCGTGGCTGCAGCTCCGGCGTTCCTCCGCAGGGATCTGCTGACCGAAGTGGGAACTTCAGGCCTGTGGGTCACCCTGGTCCTCCTCGCCGGCCGTCCGCTCCTGGTGCCGAGCAGGTGGCGTCGATACGGAGTGTTCGCTCTGGTGGTCCGTCTCGGTCTCTCGATGTGCTGTGCAGTGCTGGTGATCGACCGATGGATCGGATCTCCTGGTGTCGACTGGCCGGGTCCGGATCCGGACCCCGCGCTGGGTGGCGCCGCTTCGGCGATTCATGTGCGTGCTCCGATCGTGTGGGCGAGCGGATCTCCCGGGATGTCGTGGACGCACTTCGTGATTCTGGTGTTGCTGCTGATCGTTGTGGATTTCGCCGTCCTCGCTGTCGTCGCTGCTGGACGATCCCGTCTGCCGTCGACGGCGTTCGGTGTTGCGCCATCGGATCGATGAGCAGCGGTCACCCGGTTGTGGGTGGTCTGGGGCGGGCGTGTCACAACGCTGCGGTCGGTGCCTGTCTTCCGTGTGGGCGATGTGTCCGGGTGTCGGAGGGTGGACGAGGTCAGTGGCTCGTGGTGCCGTCCGTCAGTCGTCCGTGGCGTTCGGAATCGAGTGGGTTGGATTCGAGTAGGGGAGGTCGATGGTGAGTTCGCAGGGTGACGGCGAGGTGGTGTTCGACGGTGAGGAGCCGCGACCGGAGGTGGTGTCCGAGGCGCCGCACGGGTGGTTCACGCGTGCGTGGACCTGGGTCGGTGCCGTTGACGTGACCGGTCTCGGCCGGGCTGAGCGCGCCAGAGCGAGCATCGTGCCGCTGTTGATCATGCTGCCGGTGGTGATGGCGTTCGCCGCCGGGTCGGTGTTCGCGTCGACGGTGTTCCGGGCGCCGCTCCCGGTGGCGCTGGTGTCGGGCCTGATCTGGGCGGGCCTGATCTTCGTCCTCGAGCGGGCGGTCGTGGTCAGCGACATCGCTCCCAGGCACCGAGGTTGGGCGCTCTTCGTCCGGCTGGTGGTCGCCGGAGCGATGGGCTACGTGATCGCGGAGCCGCTGGTGGCCCTGATGTTCAAGTCGGACATCGACGCCAAGGTCGAGGTGGTCCGCGAGGAGAAGCGACGTTCGGCACTCGAGGACATCGCCACCAATCCCCGGTACGGCGACGAGGCGATCGCCGCGGCGCGGACACGGCTCGACCGGGCGCGCGCGGCACTGACCTTCTCGGGTTCCGACCCGGCGGATGTGGTCGCCGATCCAGAGGTGGCGCGCCTGCGCGGAGAGCTCGCCGCTGCCGAGCAGGCCCGAGCCGTCCAGGCGGCCGCGGTCCAGACCGAGGCCGACGGCAGCGGTGGGTCGCTCCGGGCCGGGATCGGGCCGCGGTACGAGGAGAAGCTGAAGGAGCTCAACCGGCTCGAGGCAGAGATCGGCGCGAAGCGTGAGGCGTTGGCGGCGGCCGAGAACGCAGCGTCGGTGCGGTCGACCGAGGAGCGATCGGCTGAGTCGGCGGCATCCCGGACGGACCTGCCGGCGATCGAACGCGACCTCGCTGAGCGGGAGGCGGAGCGGGGCCGCGCGGACAGCGTCGCACAGGAGACCGCCACCGAAGCGAGTTCGCTCGGGGTCCGGGCCGAGGCGTTCGAGAAACTCCGGGCCGACAACGCCTCGATCAACCGCTCGTACCTCGCGTTCACCATCATGCTGATCCTGCTCGACATCTCGGCGGTCATCGTGAAGTTTCTGATGCGGCCGAGCCTGGCCTCGGAACTCGCCGAAATCAACCGTCGCGCGCGGGTCGAACGGTGTCGTCTGGTCAACGACCACCGCCAGCAGGAGCTCGAGACGATGTTCGCCGAGGACTCGGCACGGAACACAGCGGTCCGGGCGGCGATGCAGGTCGACTTCGACGAGCGGCTCCGCACGCTCATCGAGGACGGCCGGAACTCAGAGCAGCCCCTCGACGATCGTGCCAGCGAGTGGATCGACCAGGCCGACACCGAGGCTCGCCGGGCCCGTGCCGCCCGCTCGTGGTGGAGGGACGCATGACCTCGGGATTCTGCGTGCAGTGCGGCGACGTCACCACGTTCCGACGGTGCGAACGCTGTTCCGGTCGTCGTCCGGCCCCGCCTGCGGGCTGGGGCGATGTCGGGCCGGGGCCCGGGCGGGACAGATCGACACTGTCGCAGGGTGTCGGGCGCGGTGAGGTGGTCCAGCCGGGGGCATCTGCGACCCGGGCGCCATTCGGCGTCGGACGCCTCCTCTCGGGAGCATCGTCCGACCCACGTCCGGCCACGACGTCGAGCCCGCTGCCCGTCAGTCTGGGCAGTCGGATGCTGCCCCGGATCGGCCTGAGTGGTCTGGTCGACGGAGACGCACGTGTCGCCAGCGAGCCGCAGGCCCGAACCGTTGACGGTGGCTCCGGCGTCGGAGTGCTCAGGTCCCTCGCCCTGTTGCTGGGCGTGCTGGTGGTGGTGACCACTCCGTCGGTGATCTCGCTCATGATCGTGGTGCTCTTCGTCGTGTTCGCCTGGAGGCTGGTGGCGCGGTGGCTCGGGATCGGTGGATCCGGGAGCCGTGTCGGCCGGGCTGTCGTCAGCGCCGGAGCCGTTGCGGCAGTGCGGCGTACTGGTCCACGTCGGGCAGGCGGTCGACCTGCGCTGACCTTCCGGACCGAGGACGTCGCCGGGCGGGTGGATCACGTCGACCTGATCGGCCACGACGCCGGGATCGCGCTCGGTGACACCGTCAGGATCTCTGGATGGCGCATCCGTGGCCGACTCCACGCCCGTTCCGTCCGGAACCTCACCACTGGGGTGGTGTTCCGACGTCCGGGACTGGTCGAACTGCCGTTCCTCCTCGTGGTCGTCACGCTCCTCGGCATGGTGCTGGTCGACAGGTTGCTGAGGTGGACGTGACCCCGGCACCATCCACTCCGGGAGATGTCACCAGGCGCGAGGTCGGTCGTGCTCGCTGACCTGCCGGATCCCGGCGACCTGGACGAACTGTTCGACTGGGCGGTGCGCGGCCAGCCGTACCGCGATGGTGGATTGTCAACCGCTGAGTTCGACGCCGCGCTCTCGTCGGCCTCGTGGTTGCAGGTCGTGGAGACCTCGGCGTTCTGGGGGTCGGACGCGTTGTCACTCCACCGCGCCACTGCGGCGTGCCTGAGTGGACTCGCCCACATCGGCTGTCCGCTGGTTGTGGTCGTGCGCGGCGGAGCATCGGGTCTGCAGTTCATCCTCGGCGCACCGCACGCTGCGGTGCTGCGGGCATCACTCGAGGCACACTGGCCCGGAGTGGAACTCAGGGCGGTGGCTCGTCCATCTGTCCAGGGCGGAACCGACTGCTCGATGTGGCTCCGTCACCCGGTTCCCGCCTCGGACCATCGGGCCACGGGCTCGTCGTCGAGTACCCCGGCCAGCCGAGCGACGGGTCTGGGTGCCGACGCCGCCACACCGAGCACAGCGATCGAACGGCTCGCTGAGGTGCCCACCGGTCGCAGCTTCCAGGTCGAATTGTTGCTTCGGCCGGTTCCTGTCGACGTGCTCCGCGACCGAGCCGCTGCCCTGGCGGTACTCGCAGCGTCGCTGCGACGGGTCTCCCAGCACCAGGTGCAGGTCGAGTCCCACGTCAGCGCGGTGGTGGAGGATCGTGTGCCGCAGGTCCTGGCCGATGAGGTGGACATCGTCGGTGCCAGGACCCAGCGGATGCTGGGGTCCGGCGGCCTGCTCCTGTCGGGTCGTCTGACGACGTGGTCGGCGGACGACCTGGCGGTCGTCGCCGGGTCGTTGGTCGGTCACGTCGACTCGAGGATGGTCTGGGGTGTGCACCCCCGGGCCGTGCCGGCGCTCCCGGTGACCCTGCTCGCCGCTGACGACGCCGCTGATGCCGTCTCCCCGCCTCGCCACGACGTCCTCGGGTTGCCGAGCCGTCGGGCACTGCGTCTCGACGAGCATCCGGACGGTCCCACCGACGACGGTGCTGGTTCGGTCGTGCTCGGTCGGACGCGTCGCGGGGCCGAGGTTCGGGTCGGCATGGGAGAGCTGTGTTCTCACCTGCTCGTCACCGGTGCCAGCGGCTCAGGGAAGTCCACTGCACTCGCGGGGCTGCTCAGCCAACTGGACGCGACGGGGGTTCCGTTCGCCGTGGTGGAGCCCGTCAAGCGTGAGTGGCTGTCGTGGGGTCTCTCTGGCCTGCGGACGTGGTGTCCGGGATCTGCTCACGACCACACCGGCTGGGTCCTCAACCCGCTCGAGGTGCCTGACGGCATCGAGGTCGGCACGCACCTCGACCAGTTGGTGGCGCTCTTCCGTGGTGCCTACTCGTTGCCGGATCCGCTGCCACACCTGCTCGAACTTGCGCTCGTCCGCGCCTACGAGCAGACGGGGTGTGACCTCGCTGCAGACCGGCGCCCCACCGATCAGCGCTGGCCGACGATGTCCTCGGTCCTGACGGTGCTGGCCGGTCTTCCGGCCGAATTGGGCTACGAGCCACAGATCCGGGCCAATCTGCGTGCCGCAGCCATCGCCCGGTTGGGCGGCCTGGTGCGCGGGGCGCGTGGTCGGGTCCTCGACCGGGACGTTCCGTTCCCCGTCGGCGAGGCGCTCGCCGGTCCGCTCGTGGTCAACCTCGATGCGATCGGTGACGACCAGGCGCGGAGCCTGCTCATGTCGTTGTTCGTGCTGCGGCTGGCCGAGGAACGTCGGGTGCGTCCCCACCGGGACCTGCAGCACGTGACCGTCCTCGAGGAGGCCCACCGGTTGCTGCCGGCCCAGACCGCCGGTGTGCCCGACGGTTCCGGCTCGGTCGCAGGCGGGGCCGTGACCCACGGCGCCTCGGTCGTCGCCGATCTGATGGCCGAGGTCCGCAGCTCGGGTGAGGGCATCGTCGTGGTCGACCAGTCAGCGTCGACGCTCGTGCGCTCGGCTGTCGTCAACACGTCGACCAAGGTGGCGCTGCGGACCGTGGATCGCAGCGACCAGTCAGCGCTTGGTGCCGCCATGGGCCTCGACGATGACGAGTTGGTCGTGTTCTCGACCCTGCGGGATCACGAGGCGGTCGTGACGACGGCGTCGTCGGACCGACCGCTGGTCGTCGAGACCAGCTGGGTGGCCTTCGGGAACGCAACGACACCGATGCCCCTCGCCGCGCCGTCGACGGCGCCGACGTTGACCACCCTTCCACCACCGGTGCGTCGTGCAGCCGAAGTAGTCGTCCGTGTCCGCCCGAGCACCGATCGTGCCGGCGATCCCCGCGCCGTGCTGCTCGAGGAGATCGCCGACGCCTGGCCCGACATCACGGATGAGGACACGGCGGCAGTGGTCCGCAACGTGCTCGATGCGGCCCTCGCGCCAGTCGACAGTGCGCGACGCTGGCCCCGGGGTCGCCGTGAGTCGGCAGTGTTCGGCGCAGCGATCGGATCTCCTCCGCAGGACCATCCGCTCGAGCTGCTCCTCGATGGCCGGCGTCCCAGGTTGTCCTGTCGGGTGGTCTGCCCGGCCGGAGGGTGTCTCACCGGGGAGCTGGTCGAACCAGCCGTCGAGCGCCTCCTCGCCCAGCCGACCGTGGTGCACCGGATGCTCGCCGATCCCGAGGAGTGCCGCCGGCGGATCCGACGAGAGGCCGAGCACCTGCTCGGGGATGAGGCCCCGGAGGAGCTCCTCGATCACACATCGAGGTGCGTGACCGCTTCGGTCTTCGACGATGTCGTCGACGTGGCGACGGTCCGGGGGCTCGTCGCCACGGTCGGCGACGGAACTCGTGGCGGCAGCCACGTCAGGAATGGACCGACCCATGGGGAGCAGTCGGCGTGATCGATCGGCGCGCTGATCGTGCGGCCGAGGACGAGTCCGGTGAACTGGATGCTTCGGGCCGCGCGGGGCTTGACGGGGCGCAGGTGGACTGGTCAGCACTCGACCGCGCCCGCTCGATCGACACCGTCCCGCTGCTCGATCGCGACGAGCCCCTCCACCCGGAGCGAGCCGGCGTGTCGGTTCCCGACCTGTACCCCGACCGCTTCGAGCCGGCGGATCCGGTCGACCAGCTCGAGCTCCGAGCTGCGTGGCGCGCGGACCAGCGACCCGAGCACTGGGTCGCGCTCGTCAATCCCGAGCGGAGCGACCCGCGCCGTATGGTCAACTGTGCCGACTGCGCCCGGGCGGTGCAGCGAACCGTCGACGGCGACCCGACTGCCGCCGCCGCCCTGGACCTGGACGGCCTCCCGCTGCGGTCGGTCGACGGCCCGGTGGCCGGTGAGGCACCGGAGTACACCGAGCAGTGGTCGGCGGACCGGGCGCAGCCCATGGACTACGACGAGATCGCTACGGCTGTCCGGTCGTCGGGCGGTTCGGCCATCGTGTTCGGGTACGGCCCCGAGGGTGGTCACGCCTTCAACGCCGTGCTCGACGAGTCGGGTGAGGTCCGCTGGGTCGACGGCCAACTCGGCGAGGTGGGCGACTGGCCGCCACGGTACCGGTCGACGTTCCCTCACACCGAGGCCATCATCTTCGAACCGGTCGACCAACGGGAGGCGACGTGATGGACCGTTCGACTGCGATCACCCTGGCGTCCGGGGCCTACGACGACTGGCTCGGCCCTGCTGCGCCGGGGTCGGGTGCTCCCCGGTCCACGGACTTCGACGCCCGCCCGATCGTCGGTGGCTGGCGGTGCTGGCCGACTGCGACGGGTCGGGTGCTCGGGGCGCTGCACGTGCTCGTCCGTGAGGACGGCGAGGTGACCCGCTGCCCGGTGGCGCTCGGAGACGACGCGGCTGCGGTGTTGCTCGCCGAGCTCGACTGAGTGGACTCGTTGAACCGAGCGTGGGAGTTCGACCGAGTGTGCGGGGCCGAGTGGGTGCGTGGATCGGACGGTGCCGGGCGGGGCGCCCGAGCACCGGCTTCTGGGCAACCACTAGGGTCCGGGCTCGGGATTCGAAGCCGTGACTCGGGGCACCACTCGAGCCGGCGGGAGAGGAGGCATGGTGGTCGCAGGTCGTCTCGTCGTGTACGCGGTCGGTGAGCGCGACGTCAGCGTCGACGTGTTGAAGGCGCTAGATCTGCTGGAGAAGGATGCCAAGCCGACCAGCAGCGAACTCGCTGAACTCGTCCTCGAGCTCTCGGGAGCGTCAGCCCTGGACCTGGAGGTCGGCGCCCGTGGACGCGACGGCAACATGGAGCCACTCCCGATGCTGGCAGCGACCATCCAGCACCTGCGGATCCGCCACGGCTCCGAGGTGGAGCTCTCGGTGTTGTTCGTGCTCACCGACCAGAGTGACGACGACGAGGTGGA
Source organism: uncultured Actinomycetes bacterium (assembly GCA_903925745.1). Classification (GTDB taxonomy): domain Bacteria; phylum Actinomycetota; class Acidimicrobiia; order Acidimicrobiales; family Microtrichaceae; genus SXMI01. Next base: position 29,923 of record CAIYGQ010000218.1, read on the forward strand.
CCAGTTCCACAAGGACCGCGACACGTTGCCGTTCCTCCCCGTGCTGCAGTCGTGGGGGGAGGCGAACGGGGTGGAGGTGCTGGATCCGGTCGTGAGTCGTCAACCAGCCAGTCGCACCTATGCCCTCGACACCCTGCTCAACGAGCTCTCGGAGCGCGTCCGGGATCTCAACCCGGAGGCGGTGACCGTGGTGGTCGGTCCGTCGACGCCGGCGCACCACCTGACCCTGACCCTGCTGCTCGCCGACGGCCTGGTCGGTGTCCGCGACGTGGAGTACGTGGAGCTCCTCGAGATACGGCCGAACCCGAAGGACCGAACGATCCCTCCGTTCACCGATGTCGTCCCGCTCGACATGCCCCGTCTGGTCGACGGTCCGACCACCCGGCAGGCGGCCCTCCGTCGGCTCCGGGACTTCCAGCCGGCCCAGGCGCTCGACGTGGCCTCATCGTTTGAGAGCGCCTTCGACGACGAGTGGATGGAGCGCCTCCGGACACTCGTGACACGTATCGAGCGTCACGACCCCGTCGACCACCCGATCGCGCAGGTTGCGGATCTGGTGGACCGACTCGAGCTGGGTGCGCTGTCTACGGCCCCACCTTGGCAGCAGTTGTTCGAACTGGCGGTCCTGATCGTCGAGATCCTCCCGAATGCCTGGTTGGAGCGGTACACCGAGTTGCACCCTTCCACCACAACGCTCGACATCCCCGAGAATGAGGCGACGATCATCCAAGGACGATCAGGTGTCAGTGTCGGGAGGGGATTCGAGGCTCGGCTGCTGCTCGCATCCGCCGCTCCGCTGATCCACCGCATGCACGACAAACCTGATGAGTTCGTCACTCCGCTCGAGCAAGACCGATTCACGGGCGAGGAGGGCCGGTCGCTGCTCTGGCAGGCGTGGTGGAAGGAGCTGAAGCAGCTCAGGAACGACCTCGCACACACCTACATGGGTGTTGCGAGCATTGGCGCCGCCGCAATACTCCGCAGAGCCACGGTGGCGACAAATGAACGGATCAAGTCGTTGTGCGGCCCTGTGGTGACTCGGGAAGTCGAGGAGTTCGCGGCGCAGGCGTTGCTGCTGGACGAGGCCTCGATCTGGTTTGAGAAGGGCTTCACCGACACATCCGGGAACATCGATTGGACCCCTGTCGTGAAATCCGTCGCCACTCTCGACGCCGCGAAAGTCCGCAGGGCAGCGCTGCTCGAGGCTGCCGACCGGATCGAGCTGTTCGGTAAGTTGAAGCCCCGAACGCGCCAGAAGTGGTTCGGCAACCCGAGGTTGCCAGCAGTCGTCGATGCCGTGGTGTCAGGTCAGGTGTCGCCATCGATCCTCTACATCTTCGGACTGATGAAGCAAGGCACGGAGACTGAGAAGCTCAAGGAGTTCATCGCGGGATCAGAGGCTGCGCTGTGGTTCCGGGCGCTGACGGCGCCGGGAAATTCCCTCTGCCTCACGAATCAGCGTGGTTCCGCTCGGAGCGTGGAGGACGAGGCGCTGTGGATCAACGAGCCCGGCCTGGACCCGGACCCGCGTGACTCCGCCGGACGAGTCGGTTCGTCGCCACTCCGCGAGACGATGCGCCGATTCCTCCGTGCAGAGGAGGACCCCGACTTCGTGTTGGCCGAGACCAACCCGCTCATCGACGAGTGCGAAGAGCTGGCCGATCAGCTCCAGAACGCAACTGGCCGGGCGGTCACGGCGCCGTAGCCGAGCGGCGTCCGGTCTCCCAGCCCGGTGAGCGCCGCGAGCGTCACCCACGCCGCCAGTCGGTCGGCGTCGTCCGGCTCGACCCGGTAGCTCCAGGTGCCGGTTGCGGCCGGTTCGGGTGGTCCGTTCCGTCTGCGGTTGGGGACCGTCCGTTCCCGGACGTCGTGCACGGCCCAGGCCACCTCGGTCGGGTCGAGTTGCAGCGCCTCGAACACCTCGACCGCGCAGAACTCCCTCGCCCGCCGCTGCAGGCGTCCCAGCAGGAGCTCGGGGTGCAGCAGTTCGGCCCCCATCGGGGCGCGGACGCCATCGGGCGGTCGCAGGGTCAGCGGGGCGGTCGTGGTCAGGCTCCACGTCGTCGACAGCTCCTCGGGCGACGGGCCGGGGACCGCCGGCTGCAGCGGGCTCGAGGGGATGCCCGCCAGTTCGTCGGACGCCTCGGGGCTGAACGCAGCGAGGCCCTCCCACGGGATGCCGACCACCTCGATCTCGTCGACCGTCAGGTCGGCCCCCCTCGGGCTGATGATCCGCGCCCGGTCGAGGCAGTCCGCGACGAGTTCGATGAGGTCGTCGACGAACATCCCGACGCCGAACTCGGATCGACCTGCCCGTGCCGGTCCGACCGCCCGCACCGGGGTGAGCGTGTAGGGCGTCCTGGGTCCGCGGGAGTTGTGGAGCGCCTCGGAGATCGCCGGCGACCGGGCCTCGATCACGGCGAGCAGCTCGGCCTGCAGCGCCGGGCCGTGGTCGCCACGCGGCGGTGCGCCGGAGGTGTGGACGGTGATGCGAGCCGGCACGTCAGTTGACAGCGACGTCGTAGAGCGGGCCGTCCTCGACGGGTTGGGTGATCCGCACCCTCAGGTTCGGGCGGGAGGCGACCGCCGTCTCGAGTCCGGTGAACATCGCCGGGGTGCCGCCCGCCTGGACGATCACGACCTCGTCGCACCCGTCGACCACGGTGTCGATCGACCGCCGGATGGTCGCCAGGACGGCGTGCGTGACGTTGGGCCGGCTGCTCAGCACGATCGGATCGCCCAGTTCGCGAATCTGCCTGGTCCGCTGCTGCTGTGTCCCCTGCACCCACAGCTCCAGGAGCCGGCCGAAGTACAGGGAGTCGTCGACGTGGCCGTCGGGTCGCTCGACGGTCGCCTGGTCGGTCACGACCAGCGTGAGACGTCGGAGCTCGGCCGGGAGCACCGCCTCGGTCAGGACCCTGCGGAGCATCGGTGCGTCCAGGTGGCGGGCGACCAGCCGTGCCTGTTCGGCCTCGGGTTGGTCGCTGATGGCCCGGAGACAGGCCTGGCCCCACGCCCGGGCGTCGACCTTGCGCTGCTGGCCGGCCCGACCCGATGAGTGATCGGCGGGATCGGGGAACGGTCCCGGATCCCCGGGTCGCGCCTGGATGTCGCGGCCGCCGACGGGCACGATCAGCACCGTCGGCGTGTCCCCGGGGGCGATCACCTCGAGCCCGATCCGCTGGCCGGCACCCGGGTCCGGGTTGCACACCAGGTGGTCGACCTCGACCACTGCGGGCAGTTGTACGCCGTCGAGTCCGGCGGTGCTGATGGTGCCGTCGTCGCCGGATTCGTCCGGCGTCGGTGCGGTGTCGCCTGGTGCGTCCGCCTGCGCAGCCGGGCTCGGGCCGGGCAGGGGCGCGACGTCCGCAACGTCGGGTGGCGTGGCCCAGCGGTCGGACGAGGTCGGTGGTGTCGGGGGCCGGCCGGTTCCGGCCCCTTCCACCACCAGCGTCACCGAACGTTCGCCGGCCCACCCGTGGATGACGCCGCGCTCGTTGCGGTGTGGACCGTCGACCACCGTCACACTGGTGCCCGGGGTCAACACCGACCCGTCGCGGTCCAGGAGCCCGGACGGGAACTCGTTCACGAGTCGGCCCGGTTGCTCCGTCCCGAAGATCTCGTCGAGCAGGTGCTCGATGGCACGCCGCGACTGCTCGTCGCTCGACGCCGTCGACGAGGAGGCAGTGTCGCTCACGTCGTCGGGGCCGGGTGCCGGGGTGTCGTCGTGGTCGGTCACGTCACTGGCCTCCGTCGCCGTCGTTGGGTGTCCGGCTCGCCAGTGTGACAGCTCGGTCGTGGACCTCCCGGAGCCAGCGGTCCCGGTTTTCGTCGGGACCGTCGTCCAGAATCGACTGCAGTCGGTTGCCAACCATCTCGACGTCCACCTCGAGCCCGGCACGGATGATCTGGACGAACCCGTGCAGCAGGCCGGCGAGCATCTGGGTGTCGAGATCTGGTGCCCCGGGCAGTTCCAGGAGGGTCGCGGCGACATCGGCGACAGCCGGGTCGGACTCGTCTCCGATCCAGTCTTCCTCGATCCCGCCGGATCCCGACCCGATGCCGTCGGCAGGGTCCCCCTGAACACCGTGGCGGGGATCGTCGTCGGGCGTGCCCGGTCGCTCTGCGGTGTCACTCGGATCGCCGGTGCTCCAGTCGTCGGTGTCCAACTCGAACCACTGGGCGTCGTCGTCATCGTCCACGTCGGCGACGGCGAACTCGACAGCTCGTGTGGTCGCGGTCCGGTCCTGCTGGAGACGCTCCCACTTCTTCGGGAAGAGCTCCCGGAGCAGTTGCTCGCAACCTTCCACGACCGCGGTCCACTCGGTCTCGAACTGGTTCACGATCACCGGGAGCGGTTCGAGGTCGGTGCCGTAGCGTCGGCCGAGGTGTCGGGCGATCCGGTGGACGTCGGCGGCCATCGAGGGTCGCGTCTCGCCGGCGTCGTTGAACAGCCCGCGGAACCATCCGCCCATCGCCCATTTGGTGGCCTCGGTGGGGTCGTCCCACACCTCGCGCCGGGGCCACCGGAACGTCGTCGCTGCCGCCGTCTCGAACTCCGCCACCGGACCGTTGGTTGCGGTGAAGTAGGCCGCAAGTCCGCTGGTCCACTGATCCTTGGCCCCCTTGGCGTCGAGTCTCACGACCTCAGGCAAACCAATGAACTTCCGGTACGCGCGTTGGCACTCGGCGCTGATGCCGTACATCTTGGCGAGCAGGATCGGCCGAAGCTCCCGAGTCGTGTCCTTGCCCCACTCGATGAACCCGCCGCTCAGGGTCGCTGTACCGGAGAGTCGGCTGACGATGACGTACCGCATCACCTCGACGACTCCGTCGTCGAGCCCGTCGAAGACACCCCGGTTGGAGATCCGGGCTGCCTGACGACGCGCTGTCGCATCGAGCGGACGGCCCATGATCGAGTCGAACGCACCGGTGATGAGCCAGGTCTGCACGGCCGCCGTGCCTCGTCGCAGGGCCGCCGTGGCCCGCTCGGCGTCCGGGCCGGTGTGCTTCGGCAGCTTCGGCCCTCGATGAATCCGGTGGAGGTGCGTGGCGAGTCCGGCGATCCTCTGACGCTGTGTCGCCGGAGGAGCGATCAGGAAGCGATCGTTGCGGACGTTCCGCTCGATCCACTCGGCGGACTGGACCCAGTCGGCGGGCGCGGAGTTGCTCTGTGACATCTCGACGCGACCTCCCCGGGGGCGATCGTGCCTCACTGGTCGAGCGTCCGTCAAGGGGTCACCGGAGGTCGCCGCAGTTCGGGAGGAACTGGGAAGACGGACGGGGACTCGGGTCGGCATCGACCCTCACTGACGGACGGCGCCAGTCTCAGTCCCGATTGCCGCGGCCTTGTTGGTCACTCCTCGAGTGACGGTTCCTTTGCGTCCGGGTGCGGCAGCGTCTGGAAGTCAGTCAAACCTTGAGCACCCCGGCCGTTGTTGGTGACGAACCATCGATACCCACCGGGCGGGTACTTGATTTCCAAGTTCGGCCGACCCTTGGCGATGGCCGCGAACTGGGTGAAGTAGCTGGGTGGGTTGGTTTGGGGGAGCTGATCCCTGAGCGACTCGGGGAGGGCATCGCTCCACTCGGGTGCGCTGTCCAGTTCCTTGACCCGGCGTGCGACCTCCGAGTCGCTCTCGAGCCTGTTCCCGGTGACCTTCAGGTTCACGCTCCCGAAGCCGAGCGGCTTGCCGTGTCCGAGCTTCAGGAACGCCTCGGCCTCCAGCAGGTGGAGCAGGCGGAGCAGTTCGAGGAGGTCGCGTTCTTCCACCGAGTCGAGACGGATGACGACGGTGAACTTCGTCCCGACCGTGATGTAGTCGGCGACCGACCGATTCCGCTTCGTCCTCTGTGTGGTCGTGGCCGTGTCGACGGTGAAGTCCGGGTGGTGCCAGTAGAACTTGCGCCCCGAGAGGCGGAACTCGTCCAGATTGCCGTCGTAGAACTCGCGCTGCGCCATGGCGCCGATGTGAGAGCCGTCCTTCTTGCGGAGGTAAAACGGCGCGTACTTGCCCGCCGGTAGCCCCAGCTCCTTCAGGACGAGCTTCTCCTCCTTGATCGCCTCGTGCTTGCTCGCCTCGTGCTTGATCGCCTCGTGCTTGCTCGCCTCGTGCTTGATCGCCTCGTGCTTGATCGCCTCGTGACGGTCAGGGATGGAGTGGGACACCGAGACGATCCGCAGCCTCCCCCGGACCTGGAATCCCGGATTCTTCCCCTGGGGCTCCGAGACGACGCCGAACAACCGGTCGGCGGGGGAGAGATCCTCCAGGCTGGTCGCCGGCCGCAGCGATGTGTGCAGGTACTCGGTGGGCTTCTTCTTCCAGGTCCCGAAGTCCGTCCCACGAACGCCCTGGCCTTGGCGTCCCCACTGATTGTTGATGTCGGTGTCGAACACCCCGAACCGGGAATTGGTGACCGCCTCGTAGGCTGCGCGCAACGGCCCCTTCACCGCCGTCGCCGGCAGGTCGGGCGTGTCGGGATCGCCGAGCACCCGCCGGGTCCGGTAGGTCCAGTGCCGGTGGGTCCTGCCGTTGATCCTCAGGTCCTCGTATTCCTTCGTGGTGTCGTCGAGGATGAGCAGAGGTGTGGCCACGGTCAACTGCAGCCTCAGCTCGCCGGACCAGGTTGGTTCGCTGACGTCGTCCACCGAGCTCGTCCCGTTCGACTCGGGCTGTTCGTCACCCGCGCCGGTGCGGGCACTGGTCCGGTCGGGAGTCCAGACGAAGGCGTAGGGGTTGACGAAGTTCGGCATCAGTCGTCCTGTCGTTCGGTTGGTCTCGGAACCGAGGTGAAGCCGAGGCACACCTCGTCGACGACCACTGCGTTGTGATCCACGAAGTCGATGCGCTCCACCGCCCGCAGCGAGATTCGGTGCATCTCGCCAGCGCCCGGCACCCACACCCAGTGCGTGCCCACCTGGGTGGACGTGATCTTGGCGAACTTGCCGTCACGGGCCGTGTCGAACGTCTTCCACTCGAGGGGCCCCCAGCACTGGTACCAGCGTTCGAGGCGCTCGCCGTTGTCGGGGAGCGGCACGACAGCGGACGGCCCGGTGTGCTCATCCTGCCGGGACCATCGCACCTCGCCCTGAGGGCTGACCACCCGGAAACCCAGGACCTCGCCGAGATCGACCGACTCGAGGGACTGACCGTCGGTCGACGGGCGTTGGACCACGGGCTCGCCTCCATTGAAGCTGAGCCGCCACGCGCCCCACTCGGTCGGCGTCGACACCAGCACCGTCCAACTCTCAGGGGTCTCGCGCTCAGGGGTCTCACCGACAAGTTCGCTGACTCGCTCGAGCGCGCTCGATGCCACGACGACCGCTGCGCTCGCCGGTCCGTCGGCCACCGGTGCCTGCTCGTTGATGGTCATGGGTTCTGTCCGTTCGCTGTGTCGGCCCCCGAGCCCGTGCCGTTGAGCGACTTCAGTGACGTGCCCCAGGCAATCTTCACGGACCGCCAGAGGTCGTCGCCGAGCGCAGCCTCGAGCCAGCCGAGGGGCGACGCGCCGCTGGGTTCCGTCGGCCACGTCAACTCGGCCCCAGCGTCGGTCGACGAGTCCGGTGTGTTCCCCGACAGTCGGGCCGGGAGGTCGCCCGGGATGGTGATGCGGGTGGCTCGCATCGACCCCATGCCGCGGTTGACCTCGGCGCCGAGTGCGATCGCGCCATCGGCGAGCTCCTCGAACAGCAGGCCGATCGCTGCGACCGCTGCGGGTCGCTTCGACTCCTCGAGCCGGTCGATTCGGAAGTCGATCCGGATCGGTGACCACTCGAGCTGCTCGCACGGCACCGGCTCGATGCGGCTGAAGAGCTTGCTGTCCGCAGCGCCACTCCGCCACCTGTCGATCGCCACGTGCTGGCTCGGACGGAGGAACTGGAGCTTCGCCGCCGCCAGCGCCGCCGCCACCTCCTTCACCTTGGTGGTGTCGTCCGTGCCGGCGAGCGACCGAAGCTCCTCCCACTTCCCCGGGGCGATTCCGAGGTTCGCTGTGCAGTCGTGGAACACCAGCGTTCCACTCCGTCCAGCAGACCAGGTCGTGGACCCGTTGCATACCTTCCACCCCGGCGCCTCACCGAACAGATCCTGTACCGGTCCGGTGTTCCGGAGCTGGTCGAGGAAGTCCTCCGGGATCTCTTTTCCGGCGGCGATTCGAATCAGGTGTTCGAGCCGGCTCCGCAGCGCCCCCTTGATCGAGCTGCCGGGGATCAGCAGATGGACTTTCTCGTTGATCACCGTCGTCAGGGGCCAGTGATCGACGGCGTTCCCCGGGAACCCGCTCATCACCGCCACCGGCAGCACCGGTTGCCACACGATCATCAGGCTGATCGGCTGGCGGACCGCTGCACCCGGTTGTTGCGCGGCCTCCACTTCCTCGCCCTTATTCCCAGTTGCCAGGGCCAGAACATCCTCTGGGCTGGTGAGGTCGTAGGACTGAACCTGAAGTTTGCTGAGCTCGAAGCCTCCCAAGCCCCGGGTGGTCGCCGCTCCGATCCGGAGACCCCCAGCGGCGAGGATCCGGTGCAACTCCTCGGCCAAGGTGTCGCTGGACGACGCAGCTGGGGCGTCCGCGTCGGGCTGCTTCGGGAGGTCGATGTGCGCCCGAAAGCCCCCCGTGGCGCCGGGACGGACCACGACCCGGTCGAACTTGAACCCATCCGCTGCAGAACCCGTCCGACGATCGATACCGACGCCGTCGCGGATCTCCTCGCCCACCGTCTCGAGGTGTACGTCGTCGACGACGAAGCGGGAAGCTCCGACGCCGCTGGCGTCACCGAAGAGGTGCGAGAGGTCAGGATTCGAACCGAACTCGCTCCGCAGAACCCCGGCGATCGCCGTCCCCGGGATGGTGTGACGCCCACCGCCGTCCCGGAACGGGACGTGGTCGAGCCCGGCGGTCCCGCCCCCACCGATGTGGAGCGCTTCAGTCGTCGTGAGTTTCGCGGTGATCACCCAGCGCGTGGACGTCTGCCGAGCCACTGTTCAGCCCCTTCCGTGGTCGTTCCCGTTGTGGCTGCCGTTGCGTCTGCCGTCGCCCCCGTCCCGGTCACCTCGGTCGGCCGAGGAATCGGTAGAGGTTGACGTGGAGTTGCGCTCTCGTTCGATGCGCTCGATCAGTCCCCGGACAGCGAACCCCCAGAGGTCGGCTCGTTCGGTGTCAGTGAGCGAATTGTCGTTCAGCCCGAGGGTCTTCCAGATCGCCTCGTTCTCCTTGAGGATCGTCCGAATGGAATTCGTCCAGCTGCTCCCGGGGGAGAAGGCCTTCTCCGCTGAGGCGAACCACGCCGTAGCAGGGTGGTTTCGGTGCTTGTCCTGTTCGAGCAGCCGCCGGCGGAGGCCGCCCACAGCAGAGCTGCTCGGTTCCCGGCCGGTGATCGCGAGCTTCTTCTCCCTGAGCTTCACAAGGGCGATACGGCGCAGGATCTCCGTGCGCAGGGCGTCGCTCCGGGCGATCGACAGCAGGCTCTCGGTCTTCCCTGGGTCGGGGTCATCAGCGTCGGTGCTGGTGACCGGGCGACCGGCGACGATGGGCTGTGACTCGAATCCAGCGAACAGGTCGGAGCTGTCACTGCTGAGGAGGTCGGGGTTCAGGAGGACCCGGCCGTACCCTTCGGCGCACCGTTCCCCGAGCCAGACCTCAGACGGCACTGCTGTGGGCTGTTGTCCGTTCCCCGAGTCGACGCCGTTCCGGGTCAGGACGATGCACGACCCGCGCGCCACCACCACCTGGGTGGGTTGCGGCAGGCCCCAACCCCGGTGGAAACCCTCGATCCGACGGGTCCGCATGCGGACGAGTTCGGATTCGACCGTCCACCGGTCGTCGAGCCTGAGAGCGGCCCGGAGCTTCGTTGCGAGCCCATCCGCCGTGGGGTCGAAGCTCTGCTGGGCGTTCCGGATCACCACGTCGCTCACACACCAGACCACGAGGCGATCCGTCAGGTTCGTGGTCCGAACCGTGCTCTCGGTCTCGTTCGCGTCCAGTGAACCGGGTTTGTCCACCACCTCGACGAAGACCAGTCCGTAGTCGTCCTTGGCGGCCGTACCGACCTTGTGGGAACCACCGAGTTCGTTCTTGATCGCTTCCGCTGCGTCGTGTGGGAGGTCGACGAACGCGCGGAATTCCTGTCCGGCTGCGATGGCCTCGTACGTGAAGACGCCGCCAGTCGATTCGTCTGGTCGCTGGGTGGCGTCGTCGATCGAGTTGTGCGTGGTCACCGTCATTCCGACGGTGGAGATGCGGAGCAGATCGTTTGCGCTGGGTCTGATCGATGGGTCCAGATAGCCGGACCGCACCTGCTTGGCCTGAACCTCGCTTTGTCCACCCGCCACGGTGCTCACCACTGGCGTCTGGTTGCGCTTGTTGGGTTCCTTGTGTCTCGACAGAGCGAACGGGACTGGTTCGAGACGGTTCTCCGAGGCGACAGGATTGGCGTCGCCGACCCGAAGGGCCCCCCCGGCGATCAACGCCCCGGGATCGAATCCCGACCGGCGGAGCGCCCCGCAGACGATCGGGAACAGCAGCCGCCCGGGGATGTAATCGCTGCTCTCGACGACGTTGCCGAACGTGGTGGTCCCCACCAGCAGTTTGGTGTCGGCAACGACTGACAGGGCGACTCGACTCATCGCCGAGCTAGCAGGGGTCGTTCGATTGCCGCCGCGGTCGGGTGCATTGGCGTCGGTGTCTTCGCGGGCCGCCCGGGCAGAGCGCAACAGGTCCTCGCGCTGCCGAGCTGCTGAGAACTTGACTTCTTCGTCGCCAGGGTGGGACTCGCCTGCGGCGGAGGTCCTCTCTGACCACACCTCGATGACGCACCGACCGAGGCCGCGCCGCCGCTTCGCGCCGATCCCGTCGACCAGTGCAGCAGCAGTGGCCAGGAACCGCGCTGCATCGACGGCCCGTTCCTCGCCCTTGACCGTCACGGTTGGGGCCCGGGCATCGTCGAGGTCCCAGACGGCGTTGAACACGGTGCCGGGCCGCCCGACCTCGATGGTCCGCAGCGTGTGCTCCGCCGCGGTCCCGGTGACCGGGTCGATCGCGGTCGATGCCCTCGTCGTCGTCAGTCCCTCCAGAGCGGTGCGATCCTCGCTGAGCTCGACCACGAGCGCGTCGCTGAGATGGCCGGGTCGGATGCTGAGCGCCGCCCGCTGGTCGGCTCGTCCGAACATCCAGCGGACGTAGTCCGACCATGGTCCCTGGTCGGTGCCACGATCGAGGCCGAAGGCGAGGCGCTCTGCGGCGTCGCGGAGGATCCCGGTGAGGGTCTTGGCCGGGAGGAACGGCACCTCGACTGGGTCGGAATCGTCGACCCGCACCGTCTCCCGGGCGATCAGTCGGTCGACGTCACCCGACCGGCCGGCACCCGTGCCGACGTGCCAGTCCGAGGTGAACTCCACCCAGATCGTGCCGTCCGTCACGTCGACCCCCACAGCCCGGCCACATCGGCGAGGTCCACGATGAGTGCCGGCTTGCTCTTTGCTCCGAGCACCTCGTTCGGCTTGAGTCCGCCCAGGTCCAGGCCGCCGATCCTGGTGAGCACGGACTCGGCCGCAGCGCTGCTGATGAACCGTTGCTCACGGATCTCGCCGACCGCAGCGGCCGACACCCGACGGCGACCGGTCTTCGGGTCGACCGCAGCGAACGCGGCGATGCCCGCCTCGAGGTCCGCGACCGTCCACGTGTCACCGCTCGAGTTGCCCCCGACCAGGAACGGCCCGGCGAAGAGGCGTTTCCCCTCGCCGTCCCGGCGCGTGCTGCGGATCCGGTCGAGGTCGGCCCCCGAGGAGTCGGCGAGCATGTGGAAGTCGATCGCTGAAGGCGGGAGCGGGTCCTCCTCCTCCTTCAGGCGCAGGACGCCGCTCTTGGCGTTGGCGGTCAGCTGCTCGCTCAGTTCGTAGGCGGCGTGGAACGGGTAGTGAGGCTTGACGATGGCGATCCCGGCCTTCATGGTGAGGCCGGACTTCTCGAGCTTCTCGAGCTTGGTGTTCTCGGATGCTCCGGAGTCCTCGCCACCGTCGGCGGTGTAGCAGGTCGCAAGCGCCTCGACTGCCTTCTTGCTCCATTCGGTGAACTCTTGGATCAGGGTCTTGGTGAACCCGAGCGCCACGGTGGCGTCCATCACGAAGGTCAGGTCGTCGCCTTCGACGAGGAGGGGAATCACCGGGGTCTCCCCTCCAGCCGGAGTGACCTTGGCCAACGCCAGTGCGGCAGCGGTCTCGGTGGCGGTCGCCAGGGCAGAGGAGAAGTCCCCGTACGCCTTCCGGTACAGATCCCACTGCACATCCTCGTCGTGGGGTCTCGCCGCCTCAACGTCTCCTGCCAGGGAGAGGAACAGCGAGCCGACTCCGTTCCCGTCGGCGTGGACGACCGCCACCCATCCCACGGGCTCCGACGACCCGGGGGTGTCCCCGGACCGCACGATGCGCTCGAGCTGGTCGAGGTTCTCGGGGAACGTCAGGACTGTCTTCTTCTCGCCCTTCTCCTCGGGCTCCCCGTGTAGACGATCGTCGAGCGTCGCCGCCAAGCTCGTCAGTGAGGTCGTCCGGTACTCGTACTGGCGGTGAGCGATCTCGGAGAGCGGACCCAGCATGGACTTGGAGTCGTCGTGCTCGGCCGGGAACGGCGAGGATCCGCAGCCGGCCACGATCGGGATCCGCTGGAACCGGGCGGTGCTGCCACCGGGCCGGGCAGCCAGCCGGGTCGCCTCCTCGGCCAGACCGCGGATCGTCTCGGCCAGACCCTCTCGCTTCCGGATGGCGCCGGCCACGGCGAGCCCGGGCGCCTTCTCGAGCGCCCGGAGCGTGACGGCGCGGACGAGCTCACCGAGTGCATTTTCGTCGCCGGTGACGAGCGTGAACCCCGACGACGCGCCGATCAGGTCGACCGAGCCGCCACCCTTGTTGATCGTCTCGATGGCTTCATGGACCCACTCGACTGTGGCGGCGCGGAGCAGTCCCGAGGCGCCGATGTTGCAGCCGAGCCGGTTGGAGGTGCCGTAGATGTACGACTGGTTGCCGCTCGTCGAGATCAGTGCAACGTGCGTCCCGAGAGATCCCGCTCCGGTCCGGCTGGCACTGCTGATCGAGATGTCGGTGGCTTCGCTCTCCACTCACCCTCCTCCGAGTCGGACCATAGAGGCTGTCGGAACCGGCCGCAACGCGCAGTCGGATGTGGCGGTGGTTGCTCGTCGGTCTCCGGGGCCGGAGTTGATCCATCACTCAGGGGAGTTCGTTCTCGGCCTCCGGGATGAGTCGTCGGATGCTCGATCGCATGGTCGCCGACGCCGGTCGCATGTGCGCCAGGTCGTCCCGCAGCGCCTTGAGGTCGCGGACGAGCGCCACCACCTTGGGTTTCGAGTTGCGGAAGTAGCGTCCGAGTTGGGCAGAGATCTCCGACAGCTCCCACTCCCCGGGGGATCCTGTGAGGTGCCGGCTGACGTGCTGCTGGCCCGAAACCCAGTCGACCAGTCCGCGGCGCGTGGCCTCGATCTCGGGCCAGGTGGACCGCAGCGATGCCAACCACAGACGGCGTGTCACCTCGCTGTTATCGGCGTACCGGAGGTGGCCGACGAACCTGCCGGAGTCCCACCAGTCGCCGGTGCCGCGGACCCATTCGTCCTCGAGCGCGCTCGAGGATCTGGTCTGCAGGACTCCGATGGGAGTGACCCGATCGGGTTGGCGCCCCTCGGGTTGCAGATGGTCGTCGATCGTCTCCGGGTCGCCGTCCCACTGGTCGACCAGACGGTCGGCCAGGTCCAGGTCGAACCCGGCGAGCTCGGTGATCGCCGCCGACATCCACTCGTCGACATGTTCACTCTGCTGGCGGAGTCGGCCGTGCACGTACGCAGCGGTGTCGGGGCGTTCGAAGACCCGTCGGAACGGCACCACGGCGAGCCGGGGGCCACCGGGGTGCAAGCCGGGTGGCGCCCCGATCACGTACCGGGGGCCGTTGCGGCGATCCGAGTAGCGGGCGACCTGTTCGACGACCTCGAGCAGGGCCGGCGTGGGCTGGTCGTGGTCGCAGATGAGCTCCACGAGGCACCCGTCCGCCATGGCCGACAGGTCCTGGACCGACGGCGCTACGACGGAGGAGTCGATCTCCGGGCCGAGGATCGACCGCACCTCGTGGTGGTCGGTGGCCGTCCACAGGCCGGGCGAGTCGATCCGGATGGTCGGGAGTCTGGCTGCCGAGCTCACGGCCTCGACCACCTCGGTGCGCGGTCGACCTGGTGGCACCTCCACGACGACCGAGGAACCCTGGCGGACCTTGGCGGTGATCCCGGCCGTCCACCGGCGCGGACCCGGGAGCTGCCAGGCCCAGGGCTCACTCATCGGTCGGTCGGTGGGTATCGGGGATGGCCGAGACGAGTGCTCGCGTGAAGTCGTCGATCGAGCAGTGCTCGTCGACCAGCGTGGCGAAGCCCTGACGGAGGGACTCGGCGATCTTTGCGACCTCGGTCGGGTCGGCTTCGGAGTCCTCCAGCGAGATGCTGACCCAGTCGTCGAACTCGTCGGACTCCACCGAGTCGAGGGTCACCAGCGCCTCGAGCCCCCGGTGTTCGAGCGAACCCGGTCGGATCCCCAGGTCCCCGACCGTCCAGCGCGCATCCGCAATCGACTGCTGCACGTGAGCCGTCGAGGCCGCCGGGTTCTGCGAGGACGCGAACGCAGTGATCCACTCGACCACCGGCTCGTGCCACCCGCCCGTGACCTCGATGATCTCCTCGACGCGGTGACGGGCCGGGTGGTCGTCGAGCCACAACGCCAGGTCCGGTGCACTCCAGCGCTGGAGCCAGAGCACCTGGGTCTGGTCGTCGTGGGGGAGCGTCCCGAACGCCTGAACGTCGGCCAGGATGATCGACCGAGCCCGCTTCTCGGAGAGGAGTCGGAGCGCCGGAGCCGGGTCGTCCCCCGGGCGGAGCCGGCACCAGTTCACGGCGTCGTCGCTCGGATCGACCTGATCGGGATGGCGGACCTCGACGAGCCGTTGGCCGAGCGGTTCGACCAGGATCTCCAAGGTTGACGGAATCCGCTCGATCCCCGAAGCGACGCCACCCACGACGACGTTGCAGCGCTGCTCGAGCAGGTTCCGGGCCGACGAGCGCGTGATCGGTGATCGCGTGTCGTCCGGGAGGAGGAGTCGGACCGCAGCGGGGTCGTGCTGCGGTTCGGAATCGAACTCGACCGGGTTGGTATAACGGTCGGCCACTTCGTCGTACGTGCCGAGGGTGTCGAGGATGTTGAGGGTCCGGAGGCCGAATCCGCCGGAGGGCGAGCGGCGCAGGATGCCCAGACCGACCATCTCCTCCAGCAGGCCTGCCACCTCGTCGAACCCGGATGTGGCGAAGTACTGCGGCCACGTCTGTCGGATGTCGGTTGCGATCTCGAGGGGAGTGACCTCGGCGCTGGCTCCCTTGTGTCCCGGGCTCCTCAGCGCGTCGTGGGTACGGAGCGCGAACAGGTAGGCGAGCACCCGGTACCGCTTGTCCAGACTGAGGGTCCACTCGAAGCGTTGGCGGATCTCGCTCCGGACCTCGATGTCGGCGAGCACCCGGTTGACCGCAGCGGTGTTGATCACGATCGGAGGGGTGCCCGCCTGTCGGGGAACGCTCTTCATGTGCTCGGCCAGGCTCGAGCCGAGCAGCTGGAGGATGGAGGCCTGGTAGTTGCCGAACGCCGCGAGTCGGTAGGGGAGCTCGGGTGACTCCCATCGGAATCCGAGGCAGCTGAAGAGCCGGTCGATCAGCTCGTAGGCGTTGAGGGGGGACAGCGCCGCGACCCGCACGGGCCGCTGCGCCAGGTGGGCCAGCGGTTGCTTGGCGTCGCGCTCGAACCGCTGCACCTGGTGCAGACCTGCGAGCACACACTTGAACCGGCGCTTCGTCTCCTGCATCAGACCGCGGATCCGCTGGGTCTGGGGGTACTCCGACGCCCGGTCGTTGTCGAGGAAGCGGTCACACTCGTCGAGCAGCAGGTAGATGTTCTGGCCCGGGTGGTCGTCGAGCCACGTGAGCACGGCTGCCTTGAAGTCGTCGAACTGATCGGACTTCTTGGGACTCGGGCTCGGCGTGGTGACCCCGTGTCTCGCCAGCTCGCCCAGCGCGACCTTCCACACCGTCGGTCCGCCGCCGACCTCTCCCGCCTGTGCGTAGTTCAGGTCGATCATCACCGCCACGTGACCCTGGTCGTTCGCTCGGCGCTGGACCTTGCGCAGCAACGCCGACTTGCCGAGCTGGCGCCCGCCGTAGACGAACGACGGCCCTTGGGGGCTGAGCAGGGACGTGAGTTCCTCCTGCCGTCCGAAGAACACCTCCTTGGGGAGTTCCCCCTGGGCGTTCGGGCGGAAGGGGTCGAGGCTGTTGAACGGGAGCACCGCCCGCATCAACTGCTCCCACCTCCGCTTCTCGTCGGGCGCGGTGGCACACACCCATGCGACCGTCGCCGGGTCGATGACCGCCACCGGCCGGGGGGACTCAGCGGTTCGACGACGTTCGGCGAGGTCGACCCGGTCGTGGGCGCCGATCACGGTCGGTGTGATCACGAGGACGGGCTCACTCGAGCGCTCGTCGTTGATCGAGTTGTCCAGGTCCCGCGTCGAGGTGAACGTGTGGACGATCACGACCCGGTAGTTCCCGCCCGCCTCGGATCCGAAGTCGGGGACCAGCGACCTACCCTCGGGGGTTGCGCTGCGCACCTGGAACCAGAGGCGTCCGCGACCGGACCACGGGCCGGTCGGCAGCGCCGTCACGGTTCCGAGCGTCAGGCCGAGGTGCGGGAGCAGTGCCTCGAGCGCTGCGATTCCCTCTGCGTCGGGACGTTGCGCGGCGCCGGCCGAGAGCAGTCCGGCGGAGGCGTCGAACAGGGTCCAGCCGTCGAGCAGGTCGCTGGAGGTCTTCCGCCACGACGGTTCGATCCACGGCAGGTCCCCGAAGGCGTTCTCGAGCTGCGTCTCGATCTGCGCGGCGTCAGGGTCGATTCGCTCGAGCAGCTCGTTGAAATGCTCGACTCCGAGGTGGTCGGCGGTGGGTGCCGGGATGGTTCCGTCGTTGTCCTGCGCGATGAGGTTGAGTTCCACGGCCGCGCCGTAGTCACCGCGCTCGATGGCTGCATCGACCTGGCGGCGGGCATCCTCATCGAGCTGTCCCCCCAGATCGTGGATCGGGTTGCTGACCCGAGCAGCCTCGAGCTCGCCGAGCAGCCGCCGGGCCTGCTCGACGGCTTCGACGGCACGGCGGAGGTCGGACTGCTCGGCGAGTTCCACCGCCTCGGCCAGGAGGAACTCGACCTCGGTCGTGCTGGTGGGGTCCAGTGCCAGACCGCTCGAGACGACGGCGAGGTGGTCGGCCGTCTCCTGGCGGTCCCGATCGAGCCGGTCGCGCACGCGGCGCACCTGATCGTCGAGGTCCTCCCGCCGCTCCTCGCCGATCAGGCCGACTTCGATCATCAGTTCGGCGGAGATCACCTCGAGCGCCTCGACCCGCTCCCGGAACAGCTCCTCGCTGGCAACCTCGCCGAGGTACCGCTCGATGTCGTCCGCTCCCGGCCGTCTGACGATTGCGCCGTCGGCATCGAATGCGACTCCGGGCGCACGCAGCAGATGGAGAACCGGGTCGCTCTCGGTCGCCGAGGGCGGTCTGCCGACCATGCGGATCAGGTGGCCGGCGGCAGATCCCCAGCGGGCAGCAGAGCCGGCCTGGTGGTCGAGTTCCTCGGCGGCCTGCTCCCGGAGTTCCGAGACGCGGGCCAGCAATCTCGAGTAGTGGTCGTCGTTCGCCGACTTGGCATCGACCAGTTCGGTTGCCCGGAGGACCTGCAGCGCAAGGTCACGCGCCTCCTCGATCTTCCCGGTCAGACGCGCCCGCGCCTTCGCCTCGATTCGGCGGAGGCCGTGCTCGTCGATCTCGTCGCAGGTGTCGTCGATGAGGTTGCCGATCTGCTTCCGGTCGGCTAGCGAGTCGGCGATGTCCTTCGCTCGGCGGTACGAGTCCCGGTCACGCTTCTCGGCGTGTTCGAGCGCGAGATCCACCATCTCGCAGACGGTTCCGGTGTTCACGAGGCGTTGCCAGACCAGCGTTGCGAGCTGGTACACGAGTTTCTGGTGGGGAGCCTGCTCGCGGAAGATCCGGAGTCGCTCCGCCGATTCCCCCAGCAGACTGGCTGCGGCATCGCCTGTTCCCGCCGTGTCGATCAGCACCGGGACTCCGTAGTTCGCGGCCTCCCGCAACGCGACGAGCAGATCGTTCGTCCTCGGCGAGCCCACTGACCGGGCCACGGCCCAGTCCTCCATGGCCGGGACCCGACTCAGGGGCGAGCGGGCCATGTGGAGTGCGGTTGCGGCCAGCGCCAGCGGCACCGCGAAGTCGGGCGTCTCCACCAGATCGACCTGGCGAGCGAGCCGCTCAGCCGCAGTTCGGGCGAGGTCGGCGGTCCCGCCGTGACGCGGATCCTGATCGCGGAGATTCGTAGCGCTCGCCGCGAACTCGAGCACCGCCTGCTCGGTCGAGTGGAGCGGGGCGAAGGTTGCGGCCAGCATCAGTTCGTCCCGCTCTACGAGCTCGTCGAGCAACTCGTTCACAGGGCGGACGTCGACATGTGCCGACGGCGAACCGGCATTCGTGTCGGACACACGTTCGGGTTCGGGTTCGGGTTCGGGTTCGGGTTCGGGTTCGGGTTCTGGTTCGGGTTCTGGTTCGGGTTCTGGTTCTGGTTCTGGTTCGGGTTCTGGTTCGGGTTCTGGTTCGGGTTCTGGTTCCAGCATTGTGGGGTCGACGGGGTGCTTGTCGGACCCGGCTGGGTTATCGAGCAGGAGCTGACCCTCCGCTGCGGCGTACACGATCCAGCGGAGTTCGACCGGGAGCTGCGCCGCAATAGTCACCATCGGGTTGTCGGGGTCGACGGCCTCCAGCGCGGCGCTGATGGTGAGGAGGTGCGATGCGAGCACCCTGTCTGATTCCTCGACCGGCGGCCATCCGTCACAGAGCCGCTCAGCCGTCGACCTGATCGTTGCGAGGTCCTGTTCGAAGTCGGTGACGGTGGATCGAACGCCGGCCAGCCGACGCAACGCCTCGAGGTCGGGATCGACTACGGCGGCCGATGCCGCCGCGGCCTCGGCGAGGTCATCCACGGTCGTCTCCTCCGTCGCGTCGAGTCCGAGGTCCGATGCGAGCGAGTTGAACGAATCACGCAGCAGCTTCAGGTCCAGGATCAGCTGCTCCTCGGGAGCGCGGCCGGCGGCAAGCGCTTCGCTGGCCGCCTCGACGCTCGCTGCGGCGATCTCGATCCGATCCTGGAGTTGGGCGAGTCGATCTTCGAGGGAGAGGCCGTCAGACGCTCCAGTCCCGGTCGGCGTGCTGCTCATGAAATCATCGAAGTCACCGCGATCGAGCAGCTGTTTGATCTCAGGGGCTGCGGGCAACCCACGGAGCACGCATGCACGCAGGCCGGCACGAAGAAGTTCATCGCTCATGCGTTCCCGTGCTGGTGGGAGCGCCTTCACGAGATCGTCGAGCGTCGGGCTGGCGGCTCGGTCACCCAGGAGCGGCACCATGAGTTCGAGCACGGGTGCGATGACGAGATCGATGGCGAGGTCCTGTTCCCTGAGCTCGTTGCAGCGATCTCTCAGCCGGCCGGCGGATACTGCGGACAGCTTCTGCAGGGGTTGCCCGAGCAGGTGTCGAGTGATCCCCCGAAGAGTCGGCTCGCTGAACTGAGCCGCCCCCAACCGAACATCTGCGTTGGAGAGCGATGCGAACTCCAGCCAGAACTGGTCCACGTCCTCGGCTCGGCCGAGCTCCGCTGGCCCTTCGGGATCCTGCGTCTGCTCGCCGTCGTCCATCGCGTCCGTCCCCTCCCGAGCGGTGCTCTCGATCAGATCCTCGCTGCGGATCAAGATCAATTCAACGGGATGCACCCAGCCCGCGTCCAGACCGCGCCCCACGAATTCAGTACGAGCGGTTCCGATGTCACCGTCCGGACCGGAACGAGGCGAGGGCGCCGGCGGCTGTGCCGTCACCGAGCGGAGCCACCGGTGCGACTCGGTGCTCTCCGCAGACGGGACACTCGGGGGAGCCGAGCACCCGCAGCCACACCGACTGGGGTGCGAACTGCCCCGGGGTCTCGCCGAAGTTGCCGGGGAACCACTCCCACCCGGCGCTCGTGGAGATGATGCACATGGAGTGCCGGGCGATCGCGGTCAGGGTGTGCGTCCCGACCGGCGACGACGGGCCACCCAGCAGGCCGATCGACAACTTGGCCGCCACGCTGACGACAGTGAGGATGTCCGCACCGAGCGCCGTCTCGGCCGCCAGCCGTCCGGTGCCGTAGTCCTGCTCGCCCCGCAGGTGCGCACCGTCGGCCCCGTGCGAGGTCGCCCGCTGCCCGGTCGCGCAGGCCCAGCACGGTGTCGCGCCCGGGATGTTGAGCACGATCTCGCCGGCGGCAGCGCCGCGGTAGAGGGCGCAGTGCACGACCGGTCGACCGATCGCAGTGGCCCGGTGGTCGAGCGCGCCCTGCGCGACCGGGTCGTCGAGCGCAGCGACCACCAGGTCGACCTGCTGGAGCAGGTCGGCGAGCTGGAGCTCGAGCAGGGCGTCCAGGTCGCAGTGGTGGCCCGTGACGCGGGTGCCCGGGTCGATGCGGAGCAGGTGGTCGGCCAGAGCGTCGACCTTGGGCCGCCCGCAGTCCTCGCCGGTGTAGGTGCTGCGCGACAGGTTGGGGGCCTCGACCACGTCGGGGTCGACCAGGGTGAACGACCCGACGCCGTGCCGGGCGAGCACGTCGCTCATCGTCGATCCGACGCTGCCGCACCCGACGACGAGTACGTGACGGTCGCTGAGTGATGGGACGAGCCCGGTGATCCGAGCGGTGCGGCTGTCGGGTGCGTTCACGATGCCTCCTGGTCGGATGGTGTCGGATCCGGACGGGTCGGTTCGGTCTCGGTCGGATCGGTCTCGGTCGGTTCGGCGGCTGCCGGCGCCAGGTCGAGCAGTTCGAGGGCCGCGACGAGCGCACCGACTCCGGTCGCGGTTTTCGTCGACGCCGGAACCGGCAGCGGGAACGGAGTGAGACCGTCCCCGTGATCCAGTGCCACGAGCGGGGCGGCGAGCGGGAAGTCGTGGCTGAGCAGCACCCAGACCTGCGGAGCGCCGGACCCGGGGTCGAAGCAGCACCCGAGCAGGTCCACCCCGTTGACCGAGACGGGCTCTGCGCCGACCCGCCGCCACCCGAGTCGGGCGGTGATGCGTCGGCAGGTCCGCTCCACGGGGATCACCCGGACCGCAGCAGGTCGGGAGAGCCGCAGCGTGCCGGCGCCATCCAAGCGCCCGACGAAGCACGACATCCGACCGTGCGGCAGCCGGACCTCGTGGTCCCCGAGCGGCCGGTCGTCCACGATCTGGGTGACCACCGGCATGCACACCCAACCCAGGTGCGGGTTCCGCTCGAGCAGGTGGGTGGTGACCTGGAGGTCAGGTCCGCTCAACCGGTTGAGGCCGTTGGGGTGTGAGTGCACGACGCCGACCAACCGCAGGTCGAGCGACGACTCGAGCTCGACGACACGATTGACGAGTTGCTCCGATGGCACGTACGACACCTCGGTGGTCGCAGCGTGTCGATCCCACTCGAAGTGGGTGACCGAACGCGCGTTGACTGGCCGCAACAGGGCACCACCCTGCTCCGGGTCCGGTGCGGCCAGCCGCCGGTCGATCCGCCGCAGGGTCAGGTCGGTGAAGGTCGGCACGATCGGTGTGACCGACAGGTCCGTCGGCTGCCGGCGGGCGCGACGGGGACGGCCGGTGCTGGGGGTGCGTCGGGAGCTCACGTCGGTCATGCGCTGAAGGGGGCCGGCAGATCGCGTCGGATGAACTCGATGTAGATGCACCACTTGGCCAGGGCGGCGTGGACGTCCCGGATCGACGGGTGCCCTCGGAACCCGGGTCGGAGGCACACCACCGTGGCGCCGTTGAGCAACTGGAGGTGGTGCCGGTGACCGGCCAAGTGGTCCAGGTTGGGCGCCAGGCAGTAGGCGAACCACTCGTTCCTGCGCGACGGCTCGCGGCGGATCAGGAACACGTACTCGGCCTCGGTGAACACGTCCGGGCGGAGCTCCATGACCCACCCACGGCTCTCGTCGTGCCAGTACCAGCTGCAGAGGTTGTCCGGATCGATCGCTCGGATCGCCCGGATGTCGTCGACCGGAGGGGCGGCGAACGTCTCCCGGGGGAGGGACGTGGTCGCCTCGACGTGTCGGCCCGACTCGCCGAACCTGATCTTCCCGTCGGGCGACGTCGTCACCTCCCGTGCGGACGCCCGCCCTTGCTCGGCGTCGCGGATCGCCTGGATCATGGCAGCCATCTGCTCGGGGGTCTGGCTTGCGAACCGCTCGGTGGGCAGCGACGACACCGGGTGGTCCTGGTGCTCGGCTCCCACGGCCGATCCGGCGTTCCCAGCGGGACCCGACCCACGGTTGGCCCAGACGGGAGGTGTGGTGATGCGGCCACGGTCGACCACGGGCGCGTCGGTGAGCGGCACCAGACCGTCGCCAGCCGACTCCGACGTTCTGGTCTCGTGGGCACCCAACGGCGCGACACCCGTCCGCGGCTGGTCGTCCGGCGACGTCCACACCTCCACGCCGTTCCGGTCGAGCGAGGGGACGAGGTCGATCACGGGCAGCGGCGGTGTGCGCTCGGCTGCCGTGTCGGTGGGGGGAGTGGGTCGGGTCGGTCGGGTGCTCATGGGTGCTCCAGTGGGTTGACGGTGGGTTGTGACATCAGGGGTGCGGGTGTGGTGGTCATCGCCAGGCCTCGATCAGGAACCACACGCTCAGTTCGCCCGTCCGGGCACGGCCGCTCGCAGACACCACGCCCAGCAGTGCTGGATCGAGTCCGGCGGTGGCGGCGCCGAGCGCTGCCGCTGCGGCAACGGGCGCCAGCCCTGCAGCCACCACCGGTGCGACGACCCCGCCGAGGGACACCCGCGCCGCTGATGTGGCGATCCGAAGGGCGCGTCGGGTGCGCTCCGAGGGAGGTGTCTCCGGGATGAGTGCTGCGAGTTCGGTCGGGTCGATGGTCTGGACGTCGGCCTTCAACGACCCGTCGGGGAGTTCGTGGGCGACGAACAGGCGGTCGAACTCGACACCGAGCTCGACCAGCCGCTCGAGCTTCGCCACGACGTGGTCCGGCATCACGAACTGCTGCTGGCGCAGTTGCGGGTCGGTCTCGGCAGCGGTGACCACCCACTCGGTGCGCTTCCCGTCCGCACGCAACGGAGCGCGACCGGCCAGTCCGGGCTTGGCCGTCGGTCGAGCGGTGCTGCGGTCGGGCGACACATGGGCCGCGACCGGACCGCCGACACGGAGTCCGATCGGTCCGTCGGGAACGGGGATCACGCCGACGGGGGTCACGAGTCCCCCGGAGCGGGCCATGACGGCGGTCGCCCGCCGCTCCAGGGCCGAGCCCGTGGCCCCGACCGACGTCGAGTGCGACACGACAGGAGTGGTCCGCTTCGAGGGCGGTACTGCCGGGAGGGTGGAGTCGGTTCCCACTCGTCAGTCCCCACTCGCTCCGAACAGCAGCATGAGGCCAACCGCCCCGACTGCGAGACCGATCAGGACCATCACCGCCAGCGCGAGCAGGCCAGCGGCCACGCTGAGCGCCAGGGGTACCGCCAGGACTGCGGCAGTGACGTCGAGCAGCCCGATGGCGACGATCACCCGGAACGGGGCCTGCTGGAAACCCCGGGTCACCGCAGCGCATCCGACCAGTCCGGCCGCAGCCGCCAGTGCGGCCCACGGTCCCCAGCGGTCGACTCCCCAGAACGTCGCGCAGGTGCGGAGGAACTCTGCGACGGGGACGGGGAGCGCGAGCACCCACTGCATCGCCGGGCGGTGGGCAGCGGCGACGACGACGGCGAGTCCGAGTGCGAGCCAGCTCATCCAGGAGAGGCTCCCGAGTTCGATGGGAACGTCGTCGGATCGCACGGAGCGGTCGAGGATGTCGCGAAGCCCGTGACGGTGTGCCGGCGCTGCGGCAGACTCGACGAACTTCTGGGGAGCGCGGCGCGGGACGGGGGTGCTGGTTGGCAGTCCCAGGTCGCGGCGTACTCGGTCGATCGGGTGCACGTGGTCTCCTGCTGTCGTCACTCGGTTCGTCCCGGGCTGACTGACGGACGGGACAGCCCGTTCGGTTCTCCCAGGGTCACCAGGCTCCGAGTCGACGGATGTGACAACCGGTCCAGCTCACGCCGGCTCGGAAGGACCGGCTGAGATCCGGTAGCGTCGCAGCGTCAGGGTGTGAGGGAGAGGACTGGACCGTGGAGCCGTTGGGCAGCCCAGCAGCAGAGGTATCGGGCGCAGATGACCCGTCGTCGAGGCACGTGTGGGCGCTCCTCGGGAACAGCGTGGAGCCGGTCGTCTACGGGCTGGTCGCCCTGTCCCCGGCGTCGGTGACGTTCGTGGTGACGAAGGATTCGAAACCACTGGTCCGGCAGGTGCTGCAGCGGGTGCGGAGGTCCGGGGTTGCACTCGACGGCAACGCCGTGGAGTCGGTCGTCGTGGAGCCGGACGATCCGGCTTCCATCCGACGCGAGCTCGAGGAGCACTTCGCCTACGAACACGAGCGCCGGGGTGACCTGCTGTTCGGTGGCGGAACGACCGTGATGAACGTGGTCGCCGCCTCGGTCTGGTCGGTGCAGCACAGTGACTCGGGGAGCAGGAGTGATCCGGAGTACCGCCAGTGGTACCTGCCGGCCCGCGGGTCGCAACTGCTGAGCCCGAGCGGCGACCGTATCGACCTGAGGGCTGCGTTCCCCGGGATTGACCAACTCGTCAAGTCCGCTGCGCCAGAACAGTCCAGATGGGAACCGGAGGCGGACGAGTGGCTCGGACGGGCCACACCTCCCGGTGTCGGTCCAGCTCAGCCCTGGTCCGCGGATTCCCACGTCGGTGCAGTGACCGAGCTGGTGGTCGCGCTGCTCAGTCGGGTCGAGGACAAATCCTGGAAGAACAACGATTGGCTCAAGGGGCGGCTGGGGACCGCCTTCGACGAGAGCGACTGGACTCCGGATCCTCAGCAGGTGTCCAAGGACCGACTCGCAGGCTGGCGCCGGGGGAAGGCCCTCGAACTGGTGACCTTCGCGCTGGTGGCACGTCGGGTCCACCAGCTGACCAGCGCGCCCCGTGCCCGATCCGGATCCGTTGCGCCCGAGGTGCTCCGGAACCTGTCCGTCAATCGACTCAAGAAGGGGAGGAAGCCGGCGACGGTCACGGAGCTCGATGTGGTCGTGCGGAGCGGTCCTCGCTTCACGCTCTTCTCGTGCGGGGTCGAGGGGGGAGTCCGTCAGGCTCCGCTCGTGAAGAAGCTCGCCGAGGCCGAGCGTCGCTCCAAGCAGTTCGGTGGCTCCGAGGCGAGGTCGGTGCTCGTCTGGTGGCGTTCGCCCGACAGAGGACGCCCGGCTCGCAACAACAAACCCGCTCAACGGGTCGGATGGAACATACCGAAGGACATGAGTTCGGCAGCATCTGAATCCCGCAACATGATGGACAATGCGGGCATCAACGCTCTCGGCAACCACGTCGCTGTTGCGCTCGGCGAGTTCTTTGCGAGGCGGGACAAGGAGAGCATTCGCGAGACCGTGGAGGATCCGGGAAGAGTCCCCAAACGTGTCCGAGAGATCATCGAGGGGAGCGTCTTCCCGTGAGTCACAGGTTGCTGCACGTCCTGGGGGCCGGTGACCTGGGTGTCGGTCCGGTCGAGTACCCCACCACCCTGCAGGACCTCGAGGAGCAGCTGGCCACGGGTGATCGGCCCGGGGTGCTGGTCGAACTGGGCCGCACGCGCTCGGAGGTCGAACACCGTGCCGGTCCACCCCTGATCCGAGTGCTCCGCGAGCTCGACCACACCGAGGTGCTGCTGGTCGCCACCAACCAGGATCATCCCGGCGACACCATCGGTCACGCCCGGATCTTGGAGGGCCTCACCGTCGACGAGTGGACGCAACTCGTCGGCCGTCCGATCACCGTCACGATCGTGGAGTGCCGCGCGTTCTCGCTCGGCGAGTTCGTCGAGCGTGTCTCGGGAGCCGTGGCTTCCCTGGACGGGGAGTCGTCGCTGGATCTGGTGCTCTCGGGTGCGGTCCAGATGGTCGTGTGGACCTTCCTGGGTGCGGTGGCGGGTTCGCAACTGCCCATGCTCCTCGACCCGCACGGTCAGCAACTGCAGCGGGTGACCCTGGACGTCGACGACGGCCTGGTCCCCCTGCTCGCCCGGCTGCGGCAGTTCCGCGCCATTGCGCAGCTGGACCCCGCCGAGTGGCCGTCCGGTGCGACTCAGGTCGATCTGGAACTGGCCGAGGACGCCGTTGCGCTTGTCGATCCTGTGCCGGGTGACCTGGACGAGCAGGTCCGCCGTCTCGCCCGGTCCATGTACGCACGACTCGACCGGGGCGACCACTCGGGCATCTCCCTGATCCGGCCGGTGCTCCAGGCCGCCTATGCGCTCCGTCACGGAATCGTGTCGAATCCGGCCAACCCTCCCGTCCGTCTGCAGACCGACGCCATGACCGATCAGCTCTTCGGCCGGCGGCGGCTCGGGCGTCAGGAGCGCATGGAACGTGCTGCGCTCGAGCCACTGCTCGACTGGGCCGACAGGAGCGCATCGGTGCTGTCGGATTTCCTCCCGGAGGAGCTCAGATCCCGGGCGCACTGGGTATCGGACCGACTCTCGGTCGACCGGATCCACCGCTTCGTGCCGTTCCCACGCCAGTCGGATCCCGTGTTCGGACGGCTCGGATTCCCCGGGTGGCCCGCTGTTCGTTCGGGGACACCAGAGTTCGTGGACCTCCCCGAAGGCATCGACGAGGACATGCCGGCCGCTGACGAGCTGTGGTTCGGCGACGACGAGCAGGCCTGGTCGTCGGTCCCGTACGCACTCGTGCTGATGGCGGTGGGCGAGCGTGACTACGCGCCGATGCACGAGGCGATCCTGCGGGCGTTGTCCTACCCGGACGTGGTGATCTTCCCGTCAGCGGTGACGCAGGCCACTCTGGATCCGGCGCACCGACAGCACATCGGTGCGCTGCTCGATCCCGGCGACGTCGTCGCCAACCTGACCAAGGTCACCAACGGGCTGCTGAGTCGGAGACCGCAGCCCAGTGCCGCTGATCGGGTCGTGGTGGCTGTGGGACCGGGGACCCTGGCGATGAACTTCGCGCTGATCGTCGGTGGTCTGGACTACGCCCAGCGCAACGGTCTGCCCTTCCACGTCGCCTCACTCCAACGGGTCGGTCCCGGCGGAGCAGGCGGTCTCGAGAGCCAGTTCGTCGTGGACCGCGACCGGGCTGCGGCCCGGCTCGTCAGCGACGACCGGTTGGCCGGAGTGATCGTGGGACTCGTGCGACGGCTCCGGTTCGACCTGGCGCTCGAGGTGGTGCGGTCACGGGGGTCGATCGATCTGGAACGCCGCGTGGCGGCGAGGATCGAGGACCTGCGGGACCGGGTCTTCGGGGGAGACCACACGGTCGCCAACCTGGCGGCGCGTCTGGTCGTCCTGGAGTCGACAGCGGTGCACGATCCGTGGTGGTCCGTGTTGGCTGCGTGCGAGTTGGTCCAGCGCGCGCTCGACAACGATCGACGTGACCAGCGGACGTTCCGGGACTCGTCCCTGTGGCGCTTCGGGAACCTGGGACCGTTCGGGAGCGATCCGCACGCTGATCCGACGAATGTCGGGGAGGGCACCGCAGCGGAGGTGATCGTCCGCTACCGGCGGGACGCAGACCTGCCGGCGGATCGCACGCTGTTGGACGAGGTCGCCGGCTTCTCCGTGTGATGGAACAGGCCGACGTGTCGGGCGCTGCCGGTCGGGTCGTCGACGTGGTCGCAGCGTTGTCGTTGAGCGTGCTGCCCGGGCCCCAGCTGGGGCCGGACTGGCCCAGCGAAGGCGAGAAGCTCCCGGCGTGGCTGTCGAACGAGGACCATCAGCGCCGGGCCGCCACCTGGGTCGTCGAGCACCGTCCCGACACACCGTCGAGCGAGCTCACGCCCTTGCCGGCGATCCTGGACCGGTATCCGTCCGGCTCCCGACTTCGCCTGCACCTGCTCGTCGACCCGGACGATCCGATCCACGGACCGGTGGTTGGCGTGCTGCGTCAGGTGGTCGAGCTGATCGAGGCGACACGGGGACGGGTCGAGGTCGTCGAGGTGCCCGTTGCCGCCGGGTTCACCAGCATGGAGGGTGCAGGCGTTGCGGGCGTCTCGGTCCCCGACGCCCTCGCTCCACTGGTCGCCTCGGGTGGCGACGTGTGGGTCAACGCAACCAGCTCCGTCCGGGCAGTGTCGATCCAGGCCGTTGCGCTTGCCGGAGTCGCCGGCTGGAACGTGTTCATCATTCCGGACCGGGACAAGGCCGAGATCCACGTGCTCGACCTCCGGGCGATCGGCCCCGACCGGACAGCGGTCATGGCGGTCCTGGACGACGACGACCTGTCGACCGTGCTCGACCGGCTCGAGAACGATGACGCAACTCCGGCTCGGTCGGCACCGACCCCCACGTTCGCGGGTCTGGGTCCATCGTTGCGTTCGTACTACGAGACGCTGGTGGCTCGTCTGCCCGACCGTCCTGCCCACCCCGCAACCGCGGCCGTGCTCGCCCGTCACGCCCGGTCTGGTCGGCCGGGGCGAGAGGATGCGGGGAGGTTGTCGGAGACCCTCGCAGCGTGCGTGCAGCGGTGGGTCGACCAGAGGCTCTGGTCGCTGAACCTCATCCCCGAGATCGTCGTCCACGACGACCGCCACGTCGAGCGAGTCGACGGCTTCCTGGCACTGTTGGTCGCTCCGTTGCTGCACGCCGGAACGCTCACACCGCACCAGGTGGCGGCGTTGTCGGCCGCGGCGTGGCTGCACGATTGGGGTCACGTCGGCTCCCGTCTGGGTGACGGGTACGTCAGCCACCCGATCGCCGTCCGGTACCTGCACGGTCTGTTGTCCCGCCAACTGATCACCGATTCCCCCGCAACCCACGGACTCGAGGGTCTTGGTCCGGGAACCGCTGACCTCGTGGGTGTGCTGTGTGCCCACCACCAACGGTGGTGTTCGTGTTCGGATGTGGGCGTCGATCAGCGGGGCAAGCAGTTCGGTGTGCTGGGCATCTACAGCGACGAACCGGCGGCCCTGGCCCCGTCACTGCACTCCGAGGCGGACCGACTCCGGATCGACTCCGAGCAGCTGGAGCTGATGGTGGCCCTCCTGCGGATCGCGGATGCGTGCGACGTGGGTGCGCACCGGGCTCCGGCCCACGGGCGGGGACGCAGTGAGTTCTTGGTGAACTGCGCCCGCAGGGAATTGGACCGGACCGAGTCACACCTGCACCAGCTCGCAGCCGGCACCCAACTGCAGCCCGAGCTGCTGGACTGGGTCGGGCAGCTCCGGCAGTCGGTGGAGAGCCTCTGGGAGCACGGGTACCAGGGGCCATCGATCAGTCTTCCGGCCCCACCTGACCTCGAGGGTGCATCAGCCGCCGTGCGGGCGGTCGTTCAACTGAGTCAGACCTACCTGGAAGTGCTCGCCGATCGCGACCACGACGACCTGCACCGGAGCATCAGCCTCGTCAGATTGCGAATCGACCTGCTCCCCGGTCCGGTTGTGAGCGTGGCTCCACAGGTCTGGATGGCTCCTGACTGCGGTGTTCAGGGCGAGACGATGCGAGCGATGATGGACGAGGCGCTCGACAACGAGCTGAACTGCGCGACGTCCAGCGGGACGGTGCGCGACACGGTTGGACACGCCGGTCTGTGGTTCGGTCAGGTGGAGTCCGGCCCGGTCGGTCAGGGTCCTCACGGGTTGCTGACCGAGTCCTGAAGCAACCGAGGAGTCGGGCTCACTACGACGGTCGCCGACCTTCGCGACACACCAGGCCGCCGATTCGAGCCGTCTGCTCCCGCCGCTGGATTCCGCTGCAGAGTGGGCTGGCTCGACTGTCAGACCACTCGTCAGACCTCCAGCTGGGTCGACCTCACCGAGTCCCGGTGCCCTTGCACCGAGGGCACTTCCCCGTGTTGGCGCAGGTCCGACAATCCCGGGCCACGCCGATCGGATTGGTGTAGCCCCTGCCCTTGCAGACTCCGCAGACTTTCGAGCCCTTGCACTCGCCGCACTCTGCCATCTCGTCTTCCCCTCCGATTTTCACGACTGCCGCGCAGGTTGTCGCAGTCTTCCCGGTCGTTGAATCCTTGGGATTGGATTCATTCCGCTCGGATGATTCCGTCTGGACCTGTGCTGACCTGCTCGTGCATCTGCGGGTCGACCGCTTGTCCAGTTGTTCACCTGGGGTGAACCCAAGTCCGTATCGGTGGTGATCAACGCGTACGTGATCTCTCGTTCACTCAGTGAATCACGCCGTGTCAGTTTCAGTCCGTATCGGTATTTCAGGGGCCCCTGAACGAGACCGAAAGGCTGAACATGGGAACCAAGAGTTTCAGTCCGTATCGGTATTTCAGGGGCCCCTGAACCCGCCATAAGGCCTATCGTTGGCGACGGTAGTTTCAGTCCGTATCGGTATTTCAGGGGCCCCTGAACGGAGAGAGCCCAGCTCGACTTGTGCAGGCAGTTTCAGTCCGTATCGGTATTTCAGGGGCCCCTGAACAAGCCGGTGTCGGATGAGGTTCGCAAGAAGAGTTTCAGTCCGTATCGGTATTTCAGGGGCCCCTGAACCTGAAAGGCAAAAAATGGAGACACTGGAGATCCAGTTTCAGTCCGTATCGGTATTTCAGGGGCCCCTGAACACAGGCACGGTTCCCTCGCCGTAAACGAGATGTTTCAGTCCGTATCGGTATTTCAGGGGCCCCTGAACCAAGGGCCCAACTAAGGAGCACCCCATGAGCACGTTTCAGTCCGTATCGGTATTTCAGGGGCCCCTGAACGAACGGACAGATCCCTCGTGGATCACCCTTCCTGTTTCAGTCCGTATCGGTATTTCAGGGGCCCCTGAACGTTCAGAGCACAGAGGAACGTAGACCCCTATAGTTTCAGTCCGTATCGGTATTTCAGGGGCCCCTGAACAGATCCTCTGAAGGGTAGAGCGCTGCTCCCCGTTTCAGTCCGTATCGGTATTTCAGGGGCCCCTGAACCAGCGAATACCTGGTGGGGACCGGCATCTTCGTTTCAGTCCGTATCGGTATTTCAGGGGCCCCTGAACAGCACCCCCTCGGATCCCTGTCCTGGCGGGCCGGAACTGGCCTCTCGCGCCAACCCCCCTCGGACCGGTCCTGACGGCGAGCACCCTAGCACTGTGGAAAACCCCGAGCCACCCCGGCAGCACTGCGATCGCGCCGCTTGCGCCAACCCCTGTGGACAACCCGGGGTCCGGGAGGTTGGCGCGAAACGTGGAATCGGTTGACCGGAGAGCGGCATTTGACCTGATCGAGTTCCCCGGATCGAGCTCGAAACTCCCGGATTGCGTCCGCATCGCCCGATTGCCACTGTCCGGTCGACCTGCTGGTCGGGCCGGGTTCGCGCGGTCGAGGCCCGGCCGGTTCGCACGCCCCGAGCCTACAGAGATCGCGAGTTCCGCTGACCCGACCCGACAGCTCGCGCCGGACTGTCGGCACCCGGATCCGCCCGGCCGGGCGAATCCGTCCGTCAGGCGGGGGCGTGCCGTCCAAGCCGACCCTCTACCAACGCATCCACCAGCGCTCTGCGCTCTACTCGGCGTGGGGCCGCGTCGTCCGTGGTACCGAGATGCCGGGTGCGGACGGTGTCAGCCTGAGCCGGTTCGGACACGACCTGGACGGCCACATCGAACGGTTGCGATCGACGCTCGCTGATCGGACCTACCGGCCCGGGCCGCTGCGCACCTTCGAACGATCGGCGGGCGGGCGGCGCCGCGTGTTCGCCGTCCCGACCGTCCGGGACCGTGTGGCCCAGCGTGCTGCGCTCGACGTACTGGCCCGTCGGCTCGGGCGGACCGAACACGCCGACAGCTTCGCCTACCGGCGCGGCACCGGTTGGACCGACGCGCTCCGTCGGGTCGCAGCGCACCGGGACGATGGGCTCCGCTGGGTCTACCGCTTCGACATCGAGCGGTTCTTCGAGTCGATCCCGCACGGCCAGCTCGAGGAGGCGCTGTTGCGGTCGCTCGTCTCCCCGCCGGTCGTCGAGCTGCTCATGCGGTGGGTGTCGGCGCCGGTGGTGACAGCCGACGGCATGGAGCAGCCCAGCGTCGGGGTGCCCATGGGGACCGCGATCGCCTCGGCGCTGGCCAATCACTATCTGACACCCCTCGATCTGGGCGTGGACTCGCCGACCTCCCGCGTCGTGCGTTACGCCGACGACCTGGTGGTGGCGTGCTCCGACCTGGACGCGGCCCTGCAGGCGCAGGTCCGGGCCGAGTGCATCCTCACCCGACTCGGGCTGCGACCCAACCCGGCCAAGAGCTACGTGTCGAGCTTCGACCGTGGCTTCGGGTTCCTCGGCTGGGTGTTCCACGGCGACGGCGGCTGGCCGGAGGACCCGAACGACTGGCCGCACCCCATGGCCACCTCGCGGGGTCCAGGGGTGCGTCGGCAGCGAACGGATCGGGACCTTGGTGAGGACCGCGACCCGGTGGCGGTGATCGCGTGAGCGGGACGGCCACGGTGTACCTGACCGGGCGCAACTCGTCCATGGCGCTGCGCGGCAACCGGCTGGTCGGTCGCGATGGTGACCAGGTGCGTTGGACCCTGCCCGTGGCGCGTGTGCGCATGGTGGTCGCCAGCGGTGAACCGACCATCACCGGCCCGGCGTTGGTCACCCTCATGCGGCGGGGGGTGCCCGTGACCTGGCTCAACCGGAACGGTCGGGCCCTCGCCCGGGTGAGCCCGGCGGCGTCGAGCACTGGGGCGGACCGACTCCGGCAGGTCGAGGCGTCGGTGGAGCGGAGCGAGCGACTCCGGCTCGCCCGACGGTTCGTGCTCGCGAAGGTCCACAACCAACGGACCCTGCTGGTTCGCCGGTGCCGCCGCGCCGGGCTGGCGCAACCCGGGTCGGTGGCGACGCTCGCCCGCATCCTCGACCGCGGCACGACCGCAGCGAGCATTCCGGAGCTGTTCGGCCTCGAGGGAGCGGCCGCGAGCGCCTACTACCGGACGCTCCGGTTGCTGGTGCCGGCCGAGGCCGGCTTCCAGCGGAGGGACCGGGCCTCACGGGATGTGGTCAACCAGGCGACCAACTACGCATCCGGCCTGCTCCGGGAGCACCTGCTGGTTCCGGTCGTCGCCGCCGGCCTGGACCCCGGGGTGTCGTTCCTCCACGAGCCCGACCCATCCCGTCCGACGCTCGTGTTCGACCTCATGGAGGAGTGGCGCGCCCCGCTCGTGGACTCGGTGGCGCTCACGCTGGTGTGCCGGGGCGAGCTCGGCGACGGGGATCTGGACGAGGACGGTCGTCTGGCGCTCGACGCTCGGCGTCGGATCATCACGCGGGTCGAGGAGCGGCTCGACCAGCAGGTCGCCGGCGCCGATGGCGTGGCCCGCACCTACCGGAGCCACCTGTCGGTCCAGGTCGGTCGACTCGTCGAGCACCTGCGGGGCCGACGGGACTACGAGGGGTTCGCGTGGCGATGATCCTCCAGTCCGACGGTTGGATCGTCTCCTACGACGTCGCACTCGAGCGGAACAGGCGCCAGCTGCGCCGAATCCTCGACGGTGTCGGCCACCGAATCCTGTTCAGCACCTACGCCGTCGACGACCTCCGGCGTGGCGACCTGGCTGAACTGGTGGGCCAGCTCGCCGAGTGGATCGGACCGACGGATTCGCTGCTCGGTGACCACCACTGCCAGTGGTGCGCTCCCGTATCGGTCGGGCACGCACACGACCTGGTCGACCGGTGCCGAATCGCATGACCCGTTCCGCCAATGGCAGCCCACCCCTCGTCGCCGCACGCCGGTTGGAGCGACTCGCACTGGTGTCGTTCGACGTCTTCGACGACCGTCGCCGGCGGAGTGTCCGACGGGTGCTGCGCCAACACGGCGACTGGTTCCAGCAGAGCCTGTGGATCGCTGAGCGTTCCAGCCGGGTGACCGTCGAGCGCCTGACTGCGGACCTCGGGTCGGAGCTCGCCGGACGTGACCGCGCGGTGCTGCACCGGCCGTGTGATGGATGCGCTCCGTTGCTGTGGTGGTATCCGACGCACCGGGCCCCCACCGAGGGGGACGGTGCGGTGATCACGTGAGTGACGTCGACGCTCGGTCGCCTCAGCCGGGGGTGACCCACGGCCGGCCCGACGCCTACGATTCGGGATGGGAGTGAGGAGACGACAGTGACAGAACACCTGTGGATGCTGATCGGGAAGAGTCCGATCCCGATTGCGATCGCCATCGAGTGCCTGCGTCCGACGCGCGTGACACCGATCGCCACTGATCCGTCGGCGGTGGACCAGCTGCGGACCGCCTACCCGTGGGTTGCATGGACCCCGACGGTCGTGGTCGATGGGTTCGAGCCGAACCGGGCTGGCGAGACCCTCCGCGAAGCCGGGCTCGAACCTGGTGACCTGTTCTGGGGGCCGGGCACCACCCCGATGAACATCGAGGTGGTCCACCGCTGGACGCTCGACCAGGCGACCACGTGGGGCGACAACGAGTTCCGCCGGTGGTACCTGCCGGCACGAGGAGGGGTCCTGCTGCCCGACACGGGTCCCGAGGTGCGGGTCGCCGACGGTTTGGCGGCCGCGATTCGCGACCGCGTGGACGTCCTGTGCACGCTCGACGACTTGCTCACCTTGTCCCGTCTGCCCCCGGGTTCCGTCGTCCGGTCAGCCCGCCAGGTCACGCCGCCGGATGCGAGCCCCTACGACCCTGACCTTCTGTGCCAACCGGTGGTCGACCTGCTCGAATTCCAACCCGCAAACCCGGCGACGATTCAATCCGCAACGATCGGCGGGGGCGGCACCCGTGGGGATCTGCTCGAGGCGGTGGTGTTCCACCTGGTCGTGAAGATCTTGGACGGGGTTCGGTCGTCGCTGCCGACCACGGTGTCGTTGAACGTCGTGGCCGCACCGCCCGGTCAACCACCGGTCGTGGAACTCGACGTGGTGATCCAGAGCGGACCACTCCTGACCAACATCTCCTGCGGGGCCGTCCAACAGAACGTGCTGAAGCTCAAGAGCATGGAGGCTCAGCAGCGGGCCCAGCAGATGGGTGGTTCCGAGGCCCGAGCGTGCCTGGTCGGCCAGCGAACCAACCTGACGGCGGCCGGTGGCGTTCCGCAGCGTCACAGCATCGTGAGCGAGGACTCGCCCGAGCAGCGCCGTCGGCTGGGGATCGTCGA
This sequence comes from uncultured Actinomycetes bacterium, assembly GCA_903925745.1. Taxonomy (GTDB): domain Bacteria; phylum Actinomycetota; class Acidimicrobiia; order Acidimicrobiales; family Microtrichaceae; genus SXMI01. Next base: position 65,208 of record CAIYGQ010000218.1, read on the forward strand.
GGACTGGGGGTCGTCGGGTGCACGGATCGGGCTCTGCCGGCTCGACGAGCTCTTCGCCAGCCGGGATCCCGCCGATGTGCGCTCGGGCCTCCAGGACCCCGTGGCGCAGGCGCCCTCGATCCCGGGTCTGGCGGAGTTCGTGGCATTCGTCCGGAACTCGGTGTTCGGGTGAGCCCCACCCTGCGGACTGGAACCGCTCGCACAGCGGGTGCTCGCAGTCCCGGTCGGCTCCGACTCGTCGGTGAACGCCGGGCGGTGAGGGGCTGATGGCTGGTCCGAGCAAGCTGGTCAGGGTCACGATGCGGAACCGGGGCGAGTCGATCTCGTTCGAGGTGCGTACGCTCCCGGGGTCTCGGAACCTCGTCCTCGGGTGGGTCGGCCAGGTGGCCCCCGACCCCACCGAGATCACGCTCTCCGACAGTGGCGGCAGATCCAGAGTGGTCACCCCGAGGGACCGACAGTGGGAGCACTCGGTCGAACTACTGAGTGACGCCCACCTGTTCGTCCCGAGGTCCGACCGTCCCTTCGTCCTCACCCTGGAGTACCGGGTGCATCCGGGTGAGCTGCAGCGAATCCGGAAACTCGAGGCCGACCACCTCGTGGTCGAGGAACTGCCGCCGACCGCGCCGTCGGGGTCACCCGAACTTCCGGAGTCGTTGAGTGCCGACCGTCGCAAGGTGGCCAGCGAAGCACTGGCAGAGCTGGACGAGCTCGTCGGACTCGAGGACGTCAAGGTGATGGTTCGGGAGATCCTGCACGCAGAGGTGGGGCGGCAGCGGCGGGAGGCGCTGAGCTTGGCGACAGCTGTGTCGTCCCGACACCTGATCCTCACGGGTGCACCGGGCACCGGCAAGACGGTGGTGGCCCGGCTGCTGGCGAAGTTGTTCTGGGGGTTCAACCTGGTGGAACTCGATCAGCTCGTCGAGGTCGGTCCGAGCGAGCTGATCGGCAAGTACGTCGGCGCAACTGCGCCGCTGGTGGACGAGGCCGTCGATCGGGCGATCGGTGGCGTCCTGTTCATCGACGAGGCCCACATGCTCCACTACACCGTCCTCTACGGGCAGGAAGCTGTCACGGCGCTCCTGAGGAACATGGAGAACCACCAGCGACGACTGGTGGTCATCGCGGCCGGGTATCCCGACAAGATGGAGGAGTTCCTGGACTCGGATCCGGGGCTGCGCGGGCGCTTCACCCGAGTGATCGCGTTTCCCGACTACGACGACGACTCGCTGGGAGAGATCTTCCGCAGGATCGCAACCAGCAGCGACTTCGATGTCGACGACGAGGTCGTCGGTGCGGTCGTCAAGCACTTCAACACGAGCCACCGTGGGCCCCAGTTCGCCAATGCCCGGGAGGTTCGCAACCTGTTCGGTGCGGCGTGCGACCGTCACGCCGCCAGAGTCGGACAACTCAGGGCACCGTCGGTCGAACAGCTCCGTCGACTCGAACTGGACGACGTCTTCCCTCGCAATGCCTCCCGCAATCTGGACGCAAGTGTGACGGCGCTGGACGAGGCACTCGCGGCGCTGCAGTCGATGGTGGGTCTGTCCTCGGTGAAGTACGAGGTCGACACCGTCATCAAGCTCGCGCGGATGAACCGCTGGCGGGTTGCGAGTGATCTGGTCCCCGCTCGTGTGACACGCCACTTCGTGTTCAGCGGGCCACCCGGCACGGGCAAGACGACGGTGGCTGAGCACGTCGCTGCTGCGTTCCGGGCACTCGGGGTCCTCAAGCGTGGTCACGTGGTCAAGGCGACCAGAGACGATCTGAACGAGTGGTCGGTCGGCAGCCAGGGGGAGCGAGCATCGGAGATCATCCGGAGTGCCGTCGATGGCGTCCTGTTCCTGGACGAGGCGTACACACTGATCGGGACCCCGGCGGTGGTTCCGCTCCTCGAGTTGATGGAGGAGTACCGGGACCGGCTCGTCGTCGTCGCTGCGGGCTACTCGCAGGAGATGCAGTTGTTCCTGGATTCCAATGCTGGGCTACGCAGCCGCTTCACCAAGGTGATCGAGTTCCCGGCCTACTCGCCCGAGGAACTCGTGGAGATCTTCGAGGTGACCGCTCGGTCGGAGCAGTTCGTCGTGTCTGACGAGGTGCTTGCGGCGGTTCGTGCAGAACTGGACAGCATCGACCTGAGACACTTCGGCAACGCACGGGGTGTGCGGACGATGTACGAGCGGATCGTCGAACGGATCGCCGGTCGGATGGGTGAGAGCCCGACCGTCACCGAGATGTCGACGATCCTCCCAGAGGATGTGCGCGGCCTGGGGTCGGCGACCACGGTCCCGCCGAGGTTCGGATTCGTACCGTGGACTGCGTGACCGACGGAGGTCTGGCGACGTGACCGATGACCGAGAGGTGCTCTTCCTGCAGCTCTACGACCGTGTGGCGGCAGAGTTCGACGCCCGTCTCAACGGGAAGCGGGGCTTCGTGGTGGTCCACGGCGGAATCCGGTCCACGCTCGACGTGGTCCGTTTCCGGTCCAGGGCGACGTTCGAGGTCCGGCTGGCGGTCCTGGCGGATGTGCCCGACGACGACCTCCAGCAGATGACGCTGGTGTTGAGGTCGGGTATCGCCGACACCTCGCTCGAGTCACTGCAGGTGGAGGACGAGCAACTCCCCTTCTCGGACGTCTCCCACGTCAGGCTCCGAGGGCTCACGTCCGACGTCCAGTTGCTGTTGAACATGATCCGGGTCGCACCAACGGTGCTGGCGGACCTGGCGGACTTTTACCCTGAACTCGGGCTGCACGTCGCTCGAGGGTGAACAGACATTATGAGTAGCGTGGCCGCTGGAGAGGGGAGTTTCAGTGTTGGATCGAGTACTCAATCGCTACGAGCGTGGCTTTGGTGAGTTCAACGAGCGTTGGGTTGAGGTGCACGCCCTGCTCGGAGCATTCCTCGCAGGTCTCGACGACGACAACGCAGGAGAACTCGGGGAGCCGCACCGGTTCCCGGCTCCGCCGCGAGAGGAACAACCGGTTCGGTCCCCGGAAGGCGCTGGCGACAGAGAGGTCGCTCGTGTGGAGCGAGTCGACGTGGCGTCGGTGTTGTCCGGGTCTTCGCCGCTGGTCGACACCGGGTGGCCGGATGTGTCGGTTGGCGGAGAGTTCGAAGGATTCGATCCGCAGGGGATCGGAGCGGTCATCGACCCCTAGCGTCGACAGTTCCTTGGCGCCGGTTTCGAACGCATCTTCGAGGGTACGTGGGAGGCGGCGGCGTGGTACTGCTCGATGCGGTCGTACGGTCCGTCGTGGGGTATCTACATCAGGCGCCGAGCGTTGGTCGCAATGGCACAGAGCATCGCCCCGTACTGGGTTGAGCGGTTGACGCCGTCGGAGTGGCGGCTCGACCTGCACCGCCAGTTGGACCAACTGGTCCGGGTCGCCTTCGCGCTGCTGCTGTTCCACGAGGTCTACCACCACCAGATGGAGGTGTTCGCCCTCAGTGCACCATTCGACCGCTACCGCGACAGAGATCCCGCCGACGGTGCCGTCCTGTACGCGGCCTACAAGGACGCCGTGTATCGCCCCACGTGGGGCACAGACCTGAATCTGGAAGAGGCGCTCGCCGTTGCGGCGTCGTTCCGGTGCTCGCTCGATCCGGTTGCTGCGCTGCGTTCGTTCGGGTTCCCGGTAGGCCCTGAGTTGGAGTCCCTGCCGTTCGAGCCGGCCCGACGGTGGTTGATCGAGCGGGTACCTCACCACCTGGCGGGGTACCGCAACGGCATCCGGTTGTTGGCCGATGACACGTTCCGGGCAGTGGAACGGGCGTTGACCATGGAGTGGGCGGACGCCGAAAGCATTCTGCTGATTCGTGAACTCTCGCGACTCCGACCGTTGTTGGCTCAGGGGGTGGATGACGACCATCTCTGCACTGTCGAGCAGGCGCTCGAGCAAGAGGCCTGGGTTGACGTGAGACACAGAGGAAGATGGGCACTACATCGCTTCGTCCGCGCGCTCGAGCGAGAGCATGCGCAGCTGGACCTCAGTCGCCACATCAACGACCTGATTCACTCCAATCTGCTCTACCCGAGCGGTTCCCGAAGGTGGTTCGACGCAACACCATCGGGTGCGGCGCCGCTCGCAGATCTCGCCGAACGAGTCTTCCTCGTCGATTGACCGACCCTTCCGTAGCGACCCACCTGCGGGAAGCCAACGCTGAGCGGCGCTCCGGAGCGTGGCTCACCTGATCCGGGCGAGGGCCGTGCAGCCGATCACGGAGCCGTCGTCGGCGCGGACCAGGCCATCCGGGAAGACCAGATCCTCCCGTTCGGGCACAGCCTCTGCGACCATGCGCGACACGACCAGCAGCACCCCAGCCCGACGGCCCGGAAGAACGGGAGGGTCGGTCACCGTGGACTGGTAGACGGAGATGCTCTGTTCGCCGATCATCACCTGGTCGACCTGAGTCCGCTCGATGACGCACCGGGCCGGCGACGCCTCTGGAGTCAGTACCAACCTGCAGCCGTCGCCGATGATCACGACATCGTGTGGGGTCAGGTTCACCAGCTCAACGTCGGGCGTCTCCACATCGGATGTCGACGTGTGAGCGCGAGCGTCAGGGTCGTGGCATCCCGCTGGGTGCATCTCTCCGTACATGCTCATGTGCTCCGCTCCTTCGTGTCCGGGAGTCACTGACGGACGGCGAATCGGAGAGGCCCTGCACACCCGGCGGGAATCACGTTTCCGGTCACAACGGGAAGGTCGCCAGCGTCGGCAGGGCGAGGAAGCCGGTGTGGTCGTTGGGGTCCCACACGACGTAGGAGTACGAGGTGTCGGTCGCGTAGCCGGCGACGCCACCGCGTCGCTTGTCAACGAAGTCGTCGTCGAGCAGTTCGCGGACCTCGGCGAGGTCGTGGACCGAGAACCACCCGGCCGTGTCGACGTCCCGCTCACTGTCGGCGTTGATGATCGCCACACCCACGGCGAAGGGCACACCATCAGGGCCGACGCCGTGCAAGACGGTGTACTGGCGCGGCCGGGGCGAGGCCGAGGCGTCGCCGGTGCGCAGGTCCCGGCACACGGCGAACTCCCCGCGCCGGACGCAGTCACGGACGGCCTGGTCGAGGTCTCCGTCGCCGTGGACGAACGCCGAGCCGGTGACGCCCTCCCAGCTGGACCCGAGCCCGTCGAGCGCGCAGATCACCATGACCTGCAACGGATGACGCATGTTGTTCACCCATCCTCCTGGCCATGGACTTGGTCCGTATCGGTATTTCAGGGGCCCCTGAACTTCACCATGCCAAGCAACAACGACAATCTTGTTTCAGTCCGTATCGGTATTTCAGGGGCCCCTGAACGGAAAACATGACGTACTTGCAGCTGAACGAGTTTCAGTCCGTATCGGTATTTCAGGGGCCCCTGAACCGGTGCCAAGGAGTACGAGACCCGGATGGAGTTTCAGTCCGTATCGGTATTTCAGGGGCCCCTGAACACCTCTGCCCGGAGGTAAAACACTATCGTGAGTTTCAGTCCGTATCGGTATTTCAGGGGCCCCTGAACACATTACGAAGACAACACTAGCAATCTGGAAGTTTCAGTCCGTATCGGTATTTCAGGGGCCCCTGAACCGGCCAAGAAGAACGGCGTGACCGGCTACGAGTTTCAGTCCGTATCGGTATTTCAGGGGCCCCTGAACAGCACCCCCTCAGATCCCTGTCCTGGCGGGCCGGAACTGGCCTCTCGCGCCAACCCCCCTCGGACCGGTCCTGACGGAGCGGACTGTAGCACTGTGGAAAACCCCGATCCACCCCGGCAGCACTGTGATCGCGCCGCTCGCGCCAACCCCTGTGGACAACCCGGGGTCCGGGAGGTTGGCGCGGCATCCGCAATACGTCGGTTCGCTCGTCCGCGGGGTTCCTCGAGTCGCACCGCACTGGCGCGCTGAGGTGGTGCCGAGCGGATCGGGTGATTCACGACACGGTGGCGCCCAGTAGGGAGTTCAGAACGGTTCGACGGGAACACCGACTGGTTCGTCCAAGTGCTGCCACGATCGAGTGGCCACGGCATCATTTGCTGCTTTCGGTGCGACGTCTTCGTCCAGTGACAAGGTGATGTGGAAGATCCGCTCGTCAGGCCGCACGGTGGTTCCGTCGACCTCGACGACCAGGGCGTCGACCCCGTCCCCTCGCACGTAGGCGACGACCAGCACCGATGCACGGTCAGGCGCAGGGTCGGGGTCCGGGTACCGGTAGGTGACGTGTTCGGCCACGATGCGGTCGAACGCCGGCGATACGCCGCGCCGCTCCAACTCGCTCAACAGTGCACCTCGGTCGAGCACCCTGTAACCCGAGTAGTTGGACCGTTCGAACACGACGATCGCCATCCTGTCCGGTCTGCGCAGCCTGTGTCGTGCTTTTCGTTCCGGCGCCTGTGCGCGACGATTGTCGCCGGAGCGGCGTCGGGGAGGGCGGCGGCGATGATGCACGACTGGTCGGACCGATGACCCGGCACCCCGGAGCTCGTGACGTGTTCTGCTGGGCGTGCGGCTCCTTGGTCGGCCCGGCGATCGGACCGCCCTGTCCCGTGTGCGGAGTCGGCCGTGACCTTCCGTCGTGGGACAGCGGGTCCCCCATTGGCCGGCGCGTGGAGTACCGGGTCCGGTTGAGCAGGCGCTCGGCTGTCGTGGTGGCCACGGACTCGACGTCGGCGATCGTCACCGACGGGCGGTCCGACGCACACATCCCCCTGTCCAAGATCGTGTTCACCGACGCCGGTGTCTGGCCGTCCGCCTGGTACCGACTCCACTGCGCTGGCCTGGCTGACCGGCTCGGACCGGTGAGCCTGGGTGATCGGCGGGCATTCGCCGGTTGCGCCGTCGCCGCCAGGGACCTCGACGGCGTCGGCGCCAGCGGCCTCGGGCCGCGAGAGCAGGCGTGGCTGCGCATGTGGCTCCGGCACAATGCCGGCGATCGTTCGGGAGCACTGGCCGAGGCGGTAGCGCTCGGTCCCGTCACCTACCCCGATCGTCTCGGTGTGTTCGCCGCGGCGCTCGACGACTGGGTGGCCGACGCGTCGATCAGGGGGCTGGTGTTCCAGTTGGCCAACAGCTTTCCGACGGATCAGCTCGCGCAACTACTGCTCGCCGTGCTGGCCGATCCGATGCCCGATGTGGCCGCTCCGGTGCAGGCCTGCGTCTCCTCAGTAGCGCCGGGTCTGGCGGCGACGGACTCCACCCGAACCATCGCAGCGGCGATCAGGTCCGGTCGGTCGCTTGCCGTGGCGACCGGCAGTCGGTACGTGTCGAGCGCAACGCTGCGCACCGTCGCTATCTGTGATGCACCCCCCGGCTCACCGCTGCCCGATCTGGCCGAGGTGGAGATGTCGGTGCTCGACGACGCCGTGGACTCCGGGGTGCTCACCCTGCCGCTGCTCGAGTCCTGCGGAGCCTCGCTCGCTGACGGAGCTCGGCTGTACCTGACGGCGCGACTCGACCCGGGAGGCTTGACCGACGACCAGGTCGCCGCGCTGGGCCACCGCGACGAGGCGCACCGCCGGTCGTTCGTTGCGCCCGGGCGGGCTCCGGTCCCACCGGGGGAGCCCGGCGGCAGGTACGACCTGCTCACCCGGCTCCGGGACGGGGACCAGCGGGTCGTCGGTGACCTGGTGCCGATGCTCCCCGCGGAGCACGCTCCGGTGGCGATCGCAGTCGGAGCGTCGCTCCACACGGGGAGACTGCACCTCGAAGCGGTAGCAGATCCGTCAACCTGGGACGTCCTGGTCCCGGTGTTCGTTCGGGAACTGCAGGATGACCCCGCCGGCATGGAGGCGACCGCACGCGACGCCGCAGGATGGGCGCTGCTCGACCTGGCCAAGCGGGAGCTGTTCGACTGGCGATGGCCGCAGGCGGTGTGGGCGGCGTCAGGCTGCATGGCGGCGGTCGACGACGAGCCCCGTTCCGACGAGGCGACGGCGATCAAGGCCGCAGCTGCGCTGATGAACGGTGACCGTGACCTCGCCGTCGGCTACCTCGATGATGCCGCCACGGGTGAGGCGTCGGACTCGTTGCTCGTGAACCTCGCCCTGTTGGCAGCCGACGAGTCGCCGGAACTGGCTGCCGATGCGCTGGTGCGGCTCGCTCGCCAGACGAAGGATCGCCGGCTGGCGGCGCGGGCAGTGGTCCGAGCGGCGCATCTGTACCTCCGTGACGACGGCGACTGGACACCAACGTCGGACCACCGCCGCATGCTCAGGAGGGCGTGCGGCGCCGATCTGGAGCTGGGGGAGCACCTCGAGGTCATGGCCGTCGCCGCGGGCGTCGACTCCGAGTGGGTATCGGACCCGGTCAACACGGCGGACACGCCACACTCGCAGACGATCGAGCACCGGCTCGCTGTCGCCAAGGCCGCCGACTCCGTCGACAGCCTGCTCGACCTCCTGACTGCTGCCAGCGCAAACGGTGAGACGCCCGACGTCGTCGAGCGCGAGGTCGCTCGGCTCGTGAGCACGTCCCTGGCCATGATGGCCGAGAGCGAGGAGCCGTCGGTGGTCGCCGGACTCGTCGCGCTGGACCTGTTCGACCGCAACCTGCCGGTGGAGCCGGGGATGGCCGTCATCCTGCGGGCGTTCGCAGTCCAGGAGCTCTGCTGGTACGTCGCCGACCTCGAGGAGATGTCACCGCCGCTCGCCGACTGGCAGGCTCACCTCGATGCGGCAGCCGCCGGGCTCGTCCGAGTGCCACCGGAGGATCTGGACTCGGCGCAGGAGGTGGTCGACGACGCCCGCAAGGTCATGGCCCGAGCGTGGTCCCTGCACTGGTTCCGTCGTCGCGCCGGCATCGTCGCCCACCACCAGCAGACCCTCGAGCAGTACCGCGACCGGATGGCGTCGGTGCGGTCGAACCAGGAGGTCGCCGGGGTCAACCGGGTGATGCACGGCATCCTCTCGGAGCTCCTCGAGGCCACCGTCGCGTTGCGATCGGAGATCGACGCCCGCATCGCAACCGTCGTGCAGGTCGACGATCTGCGCGATGTCGTCGTGGGCCTCCGACAGTCCGTCATCGAGATCGAGGTCGTCCTGCGGAGGCATCTCCGGTGAGCGGCGATGAGATCAGGCTGAGCCCCTACCTGATCCTGGGAGTCGACGTGGGTGCGACCGCGGGCGAGGCCAACCGTGCCTTCGCCCGCCGGGTGAAGCAGGTTGCTGCCGGTGAGGTCGACCTGACACAAGAGGATCTGAACTGGGCGCAGAGCCAGTTCCGTCGACCCGGTGAGCTGGAGGGCTCGCTCGACTACCTGCGGGTGCCCACCGGTTCAGCGGTGCGCCCCGAGGTGCCAGAAGGGACTCTGTTCCGGCCCTCGCCCCAGCCGTTGGAGCGACGGACACCTCCGCCCGACGCTGCGGTGCTGGAGGCGCAACGGGTTGAGGTGACCCGGGCGGCATTGATCGAGCTCATCCGATCGTTCGACGTGGTCGTGCGAGCGCCCTACGGTGAGATGCCGGGTGGAGGTCGAGCTGGTGATCCGGCTGCGACGGTCGAAGGGAGCACGGATGCGGCGCAAGGATGAAGATCGACTGCGACTCGCACGGCTGGAGGAGGCCGTCGAGGGGATCCAGCACTCGCTCGACCGGGTCCAGCTGATGTTCCTGATGAAGGATCCGAGCGTTCCGGCCGGGGCCGATGCGTACGAGGGCCTGCGGCGGAGCTTGATTCTGGCGCGGGAGGACCGCATGGCCCGGCTGGTCGACCTGGCCAGGATCGACGCGAGCCTGCACCGGGCCGACGGGGCCGGTGATGTCGCAGCGATCGTCGACGAGTTGCTCGTGGCCGCAGGAGTCGAGCGGGTGGATCACCCGACCAGCGGCACCGACGGGTTGTTCGACGTGTTCGGTGAGGCTGGCCCCGGGACCCGCGAGGTGGTCCTCGAAGCCGCCTACGTGCACGCGGAGTCCGGTGCGGTCGTTCGAACGGGCCGTGTGCGCCACGAACCGAGGACTGGAACCGCTGGATCGTCCGAATCGAGGGGCGGTCGTCCGACCGGTGCGGAGGACGACGACGGGTTCCGCACCGACGACTCGGAGCATTCGGTCGGGCAGGACGCTGAGGGTGGATCGGATGGACCAGACGGCGGTTCCGATGGCGGGTCCGACGGTGCTTCCGGACGGGGAACGGCGCAGTGACCACCTACGGGATCGACTTCGGAACCACCAACTCGGCGCTCGCGAGCTGCTCGTCGGGGTCGACCACCGTCGTCCCCATCGACACGCCGCCGGGGGAGTGGCGCACCGAGGGCTTCGACAAGGTGCTCCCGTCGGTCATCGGTGTCGACGGGTCGGGGTCGTGGGCGTTCGGCTGGGCCGCCAAGCAGCCGGGTCGTCGTCGGCTCGACGCGGCGAAGCGGCTCCTCGCCACCGAGGACACGGTGCAGGTCGGGGTTGAGTCGCTGTTCGTCGAGGAAGCGGCGGGGGCGCTGTTCGGTCGGATCCGGGACGGCGGCCGTGCGGCGGGGGTCGAGTTCGACCAGGCGGTCATCACCATCCCCGCCAACTCGCGAGGTCTGGCCCGGTACCGCACCCGGATCTGCGCCGGGTTGGCCGGCATCGAGACGCTCGCGTTGCTCAACGAGCCGACGGCGGCGGCCATGGCGTTCGGTTCGCAGGTCGGCGACGACGAGCGGATTCTGGTCGTTGACCTGGGAGGCGGCACGCTCGACGTGACGGTGCTGCACGCAATCGGTGGCGTGTTCATGGAGCAGGCGTCGGCCGGAATCCAACGGCTCGGCGGCATCGATCTGGACCAGGAGATCGCCCGCCACGTGATGGACGAGGTGCCGGGCTCGACGAGTTGGTCCAAGGAGGTCAAACAGGAGTTCCTGCTGGACGTCGAGCTGGCGAAGATCCGCCTGTCGACGCGCACCGAGGTGGCGCTCCCGCTCCCGGACGGAGGTTCGAGGACACTGACCCGGTCACAGGTCGCTGGATGGCTGGAGCCGCTCGTGTCCCGGCTCGACGAGCCGGTGACCGAGGCGTTGCAGCGTGCCGGGATGCACCTGTCCGACGTGGACCACCTGCTGCTGATCGGTGGGTCGTGCAAGATGCCTGCGGTGCGGGACCGGGTGGTCGACCTGGTCCGCCGCGAACCAGCCGTGGGCGTCGACCCGATGACTGCGGTCGCCGAGGGCGCCGCCGTGGCGGCGGCGATCCTCCGGGGCGAGTACGACGCGTCGTTCTTCGTGACGACGGAGCACTCGCTCGGTACGACGGTTCGGGATCCCGACTTCGGGACGTCGTTCTCGGTGATCATCCCGAAGACGTCGACACTGCCCGCTCGGGCGTCTGAGTCCTACGTGCCGGTCGGCGACTACCAGGAGTCGGTGCGCATCAACGTCGTGGAAGGTGACGAGAGCAAGCCGCTCGACGACGACGTGAACGTGGTGCTGGCGACCTGGGACGTACCGGTGCCCAACCCCGGACCCGTCGGCGAGGTCTCGTTCGAGCTCGCCTTTGAGTACGACACCGACGGAATCCTGCACGTCACGGCGACCGACGGGCCGAGCGGTGAGGTGATGTACCGCGCCGATGTCGGATCGGTGGTGGGTCGCTCCCCCGAGCAGCTGATGGGGATGCACTCGACGGTCGAGGGTCTCCGAACCGAGGTCGACCCACCGGTGGCTGTCGTCGACCCGGTGGGCCCGGCTGGCGCGGAGCTGCCACCGCCGGTGGCGACTGCATTGGAGCGGGCCAGGGTGAAGGTCGGCCCGATGGTGTCGCAGGCCGACGCCGCCGGGCTGGCGGAGCTCGCCGACGCGCTCGAGGCAGCGGTCGGGACCGAGGGTGAGGCCGCAGCGCTCGACGCCCTGGAGCAGGCGCTGCGCAAGTGGAGTTACCTGTTCTGATCTCTCGAGGGGCCACCCGCGGTGGGGTGTGGCGGGACCCGCACCTCTGAGTCGCTCGTGGTGGAGCCGTTCGATCCTCCGGCGTCCGTCAGTCGTTCCAGGCGATGAACGACCTGAGGAGGTGGATACATGGGAAACGGCATCTGACCAGATCCGAACCGGTGGGACACCCGGCCCCGGGTGCCGCAGGGGTCCGCCCCCTGCGAGTGACCACGTGGGCGAACCGCCGTCCGCCAGCACGGCCGGTGGTCCGTCTGACTCGGTCGAGTCACAACACGAACCCGATCGACTGAGGAATCCATGAAGCGATACCAGACCGTTGCCCCGGGTGTGCGAGTGGTTCGGGAGTTCCCGGCTGGCCGCCGGTCGAGTCGCCGTCGGGCATCCAAGGTGACGGTGCGTGCGCTCGAGGTGCCGCCGCTCGAACGCCCGGCGATCGACTGGGAGCAGATCCGCTCCCTCGCTTCGGTGGAGCGGGTGGCGGCCCGCATGCTGCGCCAGCGCAGCGACGACCGGACCATCATCCGTCGGGTACTGCGAATGACCCTGCCGGACGTGGGCGACCAGCTGGCGTTGGTCGCCATCGTCGTCGCGGACGGAACTCCGCTCGTCGAGGCGCTCGAGCTGTCTGCGGCGATGTACCTCTCCGACCGGCAGGTGGCCTACTTCCTGATGGATCGTCGCCTCGCCACCAAGCCGGAGCTCGTCGAGGCGTTCCAGGGCCGCGGGTACCCGATGGCGGACATCGAGCTGCTCTTCGACACGTGAGCGCTGGCCGTCCGTCACCTGTACGTTGACCACGGGCCACTGGGCTCACCGAGGGAGGGGAACGACATGGACCGACCGAGTCCGCTGCCGGCGCACGCCGACGTCCGGGACGCGCTGATCGTGGCGGTGCGTGCCGGGGTGCCGGTGCTGCTGTGGGGCCCACCCGGAGAGGGCAAGTCCCGATCCGTCGAGACGCTCGCCGAGGCCATGGGGTGGCACTCCGAGACGGTGGTGGGCTCGATCCGTGAGGCGAGCGACTTCGCCGGCCTGCCCGAGCGGACCCCCGAGGGCATCGTGTTGCACGCCCCCCGGTGGGCGCACCGCTGCGCTGCTGCCGACCGGGCCATCCTGTTCCTCGACGAGCTGACGACCGCCACACCGCCGGTGCAGGCGGCGATGTTGCGGGTCGTGTTGGACCGTGAGGTGGGCGACCTGCGGCTCCCCGAGACGGTGTCGATCGTGGCGGCGGCGAACCCGCCCGATCAGGCGGCCGACGGGTACGAGCTCGCACCACCGCTCGCCAACCGGTTCTGCCACCTCTGGTTCCAGGCCGACCTGGATGTGTGGGCCGAGGGACTGGTCGACGACTGGAGCACACCGATCGAGATCCGGGTCCGGGCCGAGGCCGAGGAGTCGGATCGCGACGCCGTCCGGGCGAGGTGGAACCAGGACATCACCCGGTTCCTCAGGGACCACCCCAGTGCCTTCCGGACCGAGGTGACGGCCGAGACCGGGTCTGGTGCGTGGGCGAGTCCCCGAACCTGGCACCTGGCGGCCCGACTCGGCGCCGAGGCCGACCTGGCGGGTGTGGGCCCGAGCGTCACCGCGCTGTTGCTCGCCGGGACCGTCGGTGAGGGGATGGCGCTGGAGTTCCTCGACCACCGGGAACGACAGCTCGACTACCGGAGCCTCAGGGTGCTGGTCGAGGACGACCAGGTGCCGTTCCCGCCGGGCCTCGACGTGCTGTGGGTGCCCACCGCGCTCGATCACATGGTGGAACTCGTGACGTCCGACCTGGATCGTGAACGCTGGAACCGCACCGTGATCCGCATGGTCCAGGCCGCGAACCTCTACGGCGCGGACGTGGCCCTGGAGCCAGTCCGCCGCCTGCTCGAACTGCGTGACCCGTACTGGCCGCTCCCCGCCGAGCTCGAGCGGTTCGGCGCGACCCTGGACCAGGTGGGGGAGTGACGACGCCGAGCGGTGACGACGCAGTGGTCTCCGACCCGGACACGACAGTCGAGCCGGAGCCGGATCCGGCGTCCCCGGTGGTTCCTGCGGATCCGTCGGACGGGTCGTCGTCGAGCGTGGCCGAACGCCGGAAGATCGTCCGGGTCAGGCCCATGGGGGCCACGTCGCTCCGCCGGTACCGCACCGCACGCGCCCTGGCGATCCGTCGCTACCCGTACCTCGCCCGCAGTCTCGGCGCCATGACCCCGCTCCTGGCCGAAGGGCTGGGAACGTTCGCCGTGGACGGCCGTTGGCGGATCTACCTGGATCCCGACTGTCTGCAGGAGTGGACACTCGGCCAGGCCGCAGCGGTGATCGTCCACGAGAACATGCACCTGGTGCGTGCACACGCCGACCGAGGGGCAGTGCTGTTCGACTCGTCGGACCAGGGTGCGGCGTTCCGTTGGAACGTGGCGTGCGACGCAGCCATCAACGACGACATCCGCGCAGCTGAGCTCCAGCACCGCAAGGCTGAATCCCGGCTCCGCTCCCAGCGGTCCGACCCCGAGTTCTCAGTGCAACTGCCCGGTGACGCAGTCGTTCCGGAGTTCGCGGGTCTGCAACGGGGAGGACTCGAGGAGGACTACTACCGGAACCTGCCGGAGGTCGTCACTGAGTCGGACGGATCGGTGCGGGAGTACTGGGTCGACCCGGATGCACCGGAGCCCCTCACCGCAGATGATCTGTGCGGCAGCGGGTCCGGAGTGGTCGGGGGCATCGACTCGCTCGCCGCCCAGGCCGATGAACTCGGCGAAGGCCACCGTGGCCTCGACGAGCGGGATGCAGTCCTCACACGGGCCCGGACTCGTGACGACATCCGGGACCACGGCGCTCGTCACTCGGCGGGCAACGTGCCGGCTGGCTTGTTGCGGTGGGTCGACGAAGTCGCGGAGTCGGTGACGCCGTGGGTTCGGGAGCTGCGACGCATCGTCGGGATCGGGGTGCGGTCGACGAGTGGTTGGCAGGAGCCCACCTACATGGTTCCGAGCCGGCGGTCCACGGGGAGCGACGCCTTCATCCGACCCGGATCACGGTCGTGGGTGTCGACGGTGGCCGTCGTGGTCGACACGTCGGGTTCGATGAGTCGTGAGCTCCTGGGGCAGGCGCTGGGCGAGCTCAAGCGGATCCTCGGTGCGAACCGGCGCGGACGGACGGTCGTCTACTCGTGTGACACGGCGCTGACCCGTCTGCCCGACACCCGGAACCTGGAGCGGTTGGCCGAGCAACTGCGAGGCGGTGGCGGCACCGACATGAGCTGGGCCGTCGAGCAGGTCGCCCGCCCGGCGCGCGGGATCGATCGGCCCGACCTGATCATCGTGCTGACCGATGGTGAGACACCGTGGCCGGAGTCCCCCGTCCGATGTCCGGTGATCGCAGTCATCATCGACGACCCGGGGGTCTGGTACGGGGTCACGGACGTGCCCCCGTGGATCCGGACGGTGAAGGTGCAGGTGGGCGGGGGTCCAGCGATCCATGGCTCGTGATGCAGCGACGCCGTCCGTCACTTGGGTTCGGATGGTGGTCTCGGAGACGGTCGTTCACGCAGGGATTGGGATCGTGGTGCTGGGTGTTCAACGTCCGGTGGACTCGAACCCGCCGAGCCGAGCGGACATCGGGACCTGATGGGGGTGAACCCTGCGCTCGGTGACGATTGCGAGGGGGAGCATCAATGACACAGGAACGGATCGATCGGTTGGCCGGTGGTGATCCGAATCGCCAGCGAGCGCTTCGTGAGGCAGCAGGGTGGTCGGACGTCGGCGAGTGGAAGGTCCTGTACGGCCACGCTCTCCGCTCCGGCGGCCGGCTGTCGGATGAGAACGTCCGCCTGCTCTACCTGCACCTCACCGACAACCTCGTGCAGCAGGTCCGCTCCGGTGGCTTCGATCAGGTGGTGTTCCTCGACAAGTCCGCACGTCCGGTGGCCTGGTTCCTCCGCTCCGCCTGGAAGGTTCTGGCGGCGGAGGTCCGGGTCGACCTGACCGTCGGGCCGACACCTCCAATTCCGACCGTCAAGTTCGTCAACATCGATCGCCTCCAGTGGCTGGGCACCCTGGACCCCGAGGGAACCGGAGGCTGGGACGTTCGGCGCATGCCGGACGAGGTGATCTCCGGGCTCCGCGCTTGCTTCGCGTCATCGGCCGATGCGTTGGACGACCCGTGGGCGGAGGGGGTCCGGACCTGCTTCGACGGCCAGCGGGTGCTGGTGGTCGACGAAGTGGCGGTCAGCGGCGCCACCGCAACCATGGCGGAAGCGATACTCCAGCGGGCCTTCCCTGCCGGTGAGTTCGAAGCAGCGTGGTGGATGCGCCCCAGCATGGTCCAGAGGGTCGACGGGAACCGGGGGCCCAACACGATGCCGACCTGGTACCGCCACGATCCGATCAACCGGGACCACAACGAGCGGGGCAGAGGTGTCGCCGATCGAGATGTCGGTGCAGCAGCTCACTCACCGCACTGGCGGGTTCGTGCCGGGCGCCACTTCCTGTCGAGGCCACACCCGCCGGGTGTGGTCGACGAACCAGCCGGCTGGCTCCGAGAGGAGATCCGGGCCGCGGTGGCCCGAGTGGTGCGGGGGCAGGACCTCCTGGCCCCATCGTTCGATCGCCCGGACTACGAGCAGGCCAGCGAGTTGTTCAACGGGCTGACGGGCGCGCAGTTGCGTGCGGAACGCGAGGCCCGGGGGCTCCGGCTGACCGTGTGAGGCCGCGACGTGACGTCCGTTCGTCAGGTCGGCCTTGCGGCACTTCGACTCGAGGCAGATCGGCTCCGTCGGAAGTCGCTCCCGGAGTGCTCGACGCTCTGGGTTGGACCTGAGCCGCTCCGGCGCTGATTCCTCGTCGAGGAGCTCATCCGGGTCGCTCCGCCCGTCAGCGACACCGCTCGGTCACGTGTGGCCCGTCGGTGAGTTGCATCGGCGGGCCGGCGGGAGACAGGACCTACCGCTGCCCGCTGCCGTGACAACTCGGGCACTCGCCCGAGTTGGAGCAGGTCCGACAGTCGCGCGCCGGACCGGTCGGGTTCGTGTGACCCCGACCCGTGCAGGCGTCGCAGGTTCCCTTGCCGTCACATCGACCACACTTCGCCATGACCCCTCCTCCACCGAAGACAGCCGGATGGTACCAATCCGGTGCCTGCACCGCTCTCGATCTGGCGAAGTGCAGCTCCCTGCGGAGCGGCGGCCGGGTCGCTCGTTGCAGCACGTGGTCGGAGCCGGCGGAGACCCGGCCTGGGTGATCCTTCGACGAGTCCCGTGACGGAGCCGTCCGTCAGACTGGGACGACGTCACCCGCCTGCGGTCGAGCCGCAGTCGTCAGACAGAGCCGACTCACTCGTTGAGTCGCGCGCTGTTTGACAACTGCAGAGCTCCCGCAGCGGTTCGGGAGCGCCAGGCGGGTCACCCGCCTGTCCGGGCACGGAACGCCACCGGTGCCCGGGGACCCGGCTGTGTGCGGCCGGTCACCGCCAGCGCCACCCGGAGGGCGCCGGCTCGGGTCCTCTCCGCTGCGAGTCCCACGACACCCGCTGTCGACCGTTGCGCCGTGCGCTGAACCCCTGGAGACCCCCATGTCCTCGAAGCACCCTCCCGTCCCTGACTCCCCGTCCGCCGACGCGATGCCGTCCCGTCTCGCGCCTGCTGAACCGATGCCGTCCCATCCCGCATCCGCCGAACCAATGCCATCCCGTCCGTCGTCCGCCGAACCGATGCACCTCGATGAGCCGACCCCTGAGCATCTGGTGGACCCCGTCGCAGCGCTCGATCTGCTGGGTTCGTCGGCGGGACTCACCGAGGTGGTTGCGGCGTTCGGATCGGCCCGTACGCTCGCCACGGTGGTGCTCGGCCGCCCGGTCGACGGGGGCCACGCCACCAAGCCGGTGGTCCGACTGGTCGGGTTGCTGCTCCAGCACCCGCTCGGACCTTCGGTCGCCGCCGATGCGCTGACACTGGCCCACTTCGCCGCCGACCTGGTGGACACGACCTCGATCGAACACCTGCTTCGCCACGCCATTGAGTCCGACACCTCGCTGCGGCCCCTCGCCCCGGACCTCCGGGACCGCGTGACCGAGGTGCTGGGCTTCGCCCGGACGCCGGCGCTGCGACGCGAGTTCCTCTCGCGGCTGTGGCGGCCGGGCGGTGATCCGGAGGAGCACGCCGGTGCGGGGCGCGAGTTCCCACGACGGTTCGACGTCACGTGGTCGGGCCTCAGCCAGCCCCGGCTCACGCTCAACCGTCTTGTCTGGCGGGGATGGGCGGGGTTCGGCGCCGACGAGGAGTCTCTCCACTACGTCTCCGAAGGCGGGTCCTACCGGGAGTGGGTTGAGATTCCACACCCACCGGTCGAGCAGGTGCTCGCCTCGACGGGTGCCGAGCGGGTCGAACGACTCCGTTCGTTGGATCCGGTCGACCTGCGAGTCCTGGCCCACGACCCACGGGTCGTCGAGGAGTCGGACCTGTTCGAGTTGCTGTTGCTCGAGGCGACCGACGCCCTGCTCGCCAACGAGGCGTGCCCCGAGGGCCTCCGACTCCGGGTCACCTACCCCCACGACCCAGCCTCTGCACTGCTCGCCGTGCTCGCCGGGCCGCACAGCGTGGACGTCGCCCGCCTCCGCAGCTGGTTCCGGACGGCCGACGTCGAGGACGTCCGGTGGATTGCCCAGCACTCGCCGGTGCACCTGTGCGCTGCGCTCAACTGGCTCGGGCTGCTGAACGCCCAGAGCTTCACCTCCGGGGCACTCCGGGACGTCGACCTGCACGACCCGTGGATCCTGCGGGCGGCGTTCTGTCGGACCCGGGATGGTCGTGCGAACCACGTCCACCCGCTGCTCGCCGAGCTCCAGGCGAGGCCCGACGTGGACATCTCCGAGGCGGCAGCGAGATGGTGTGAGCCCTACCCTCCGGTGGACGACCCCCGCCTGGCGCTCGAACTGGCCCGCACCGCGACCGGTGGCCTCCGAAGGTTGGTCCCGGCCCTCTACCGAACCGTCCCGCTCGATGTCATCTGCGGCCGGCGCGACCGTCGGGATGCCGAATGTGTCTCGGAGATTCCCGCACGTCTGGCCTGCCGCATCCCGATGGTTCCTGCTGGTGCCCGCCCGGAACGGTCAGGGCCGCATGTGTACCGGTCACTGTCGGTCGCCCACTGCGGAGGCCCGTTCGCCTACGCACCCGAGATCGCCCGGCTCGATGGAGCGGTGCTGCCGGGCCACTCCGAGTGGACCGTGACACTGCCCGCAACCATTGCCGACCTGGAGCGGAACGCCCGGCGGATGGGCAACTGCACCGCTGGCTACACGGACCAGATCGTCGAACAGGCGGCCGTGATCCTGATCCTCGAAGGTCCGGGCGGCGAGCGACTCAACGCATCGCTCCACAACTGGTCGTCCGACAGCTGTCCGGCGAGCCCCCGGATGTGGAGGGTGGGGGAGATCAACAGCGTGGGGAACGGGCGCGACGTTCCCGGGTGGGTCGCCGACGCGCTCCACGAGCTGATCGTCGCGGGCGCAGCGTCCCTGGTCGAGTAGCGGCCGGCCCCGCCGCCCCGCCGCCACGCCGCCGCCCCGCTGCCCCGCCCGC
>CAIYGQ010000219.1 GCA_903925745.1 uncultured Actinomycetes bacterium
GACCCTGACCGCCCGTGAGAACATCACGTTCCCCCTGGACCTCGCCGGACGGCGGCCCGACCCGGCGTGGTTCGACCACGTCGTCGACACCGTGGGGCTCAGGGACCGGCTGGACCACCGCCCCTCGGAGCTCTCGGGTGGACAACAGCAGCGGGTGGCCGTCGCCCGGGCCCTGGTGGAACGGCCGGAGCTGATCGTGGCCGACGAACCGACGGGCAACCTGGACTCCCGGTCCTCTGCCGAGATCCTCGACTTCCTGGCCCGGGCCACCTCCGAGTTCGGCCAGACGGTCGTCATGGTCACCCACGACCCCGTCGCCGCCGCCCGGGCCGACCGGGTCGTGTTCCTCAACGACGGTCGCATCGTCGACGACCTGCTCCGACCCACCTGGTCACAGCTCCTCGAGCGCACCGGCTCGCCCGCCGGCTGACGGATCCGCGTGCTCCGCCTGGCCCTCCGCAACCTGCGCGCGTACGCACCGCGCTTCGTGGCCACGGCGCTCGCGGTCGTCGTCGGCATCGGGTTCCTGGCCGCCGGGTTGGCCCTGACCGGCGCCATGCGGGACGCGCTGCTCGGCACCGTCGACCGCCAGTACGCGGGCGTCGACCTGGCCGTCGAGTCACAACTCGACTTCGAGGGGCTGGGACTCGGCGTGGACGACCCGCTCCTGGAGCGGATCCGGGCCGTCCCGGGTGTGGCCGCGGCGACCGGTGAACTCGCCGAGCCGGTGCGGATCGTGGATGCCGACGGCGAGACGGTCGCCTCGCGGACGCAGGGCCGGCCGTGGATCGAGGACGACGGTGGCCTGAACCCGATCTCGATCACGGAGGGGGAGGCACCCCGGGACGGGGGCGTGGTGCTCGACCGTCGCACGGCCGACGAGGTCGGCGTGCGCGTCGGTGACGTCGTGCGGCTGGCCACGCCGTCTGGTCGGGTGGAGCGCACCGTGGTCGGCCTCAGTCGCTTCGGCGACGCCGACTCGGTCGACGACGGCGGGACGGTCTCGTTCACCCAGGCCGAGGCTCTCAGGGTCCTGGGCGCCGAGGCGACCGGCTGGGAGGCCGTCCTGGTCAGAGCCGACGGGGACGTGGGGCGTGTGGCGGACGCGGTCGCCGGGCTGGTCGCCGGGTCGCCCGGCGGGTCGCTGGTGGTCGTGGACGGCGAGGAGTTCCGCTCGTCACGCCAGGCGCTCACCGCCGGTGTCGTGGACGTCCTGCGGCCGGTGCTCAACGGATTCGCCTGGGTCGCGCTGTTCGTGGCGGGCTTCGTGATCGCCAACACTTTCGCCGTCGTGGTCAGCCAGCGGCGGCGGGAGCTGGCACTGGTGCGGGCCATCGGCGGTACTCCGGGCCAGGTGCGCCGGTCGCTGCTCGTCGAGGGCATCGCCGTCGGGATCGTCGCCAGCCTGCTGGGCGTGCTGGCGGGCGCGCTGCTGGCGGGTGGCGTCGTCCGGGCGCTCGAGGCGCTGGGGTTCCGGCTCCCCGGGGCCGGCATCTCGATCAGCCCGCTGCTCGTGCTCGGCTGCGTCACGGCCGGCACCGCCGTCACGACCGTGTCGATCCTGGCGCCGGCGCTCCGGGCAGGGCGGACCCGACCGGTGGAGGCCATGCGACAGGGCGTCGTCGACGGCTCGGGAACGTCGCGGGTACGGGCCGTCGCGGGGGGAGGACTGCTCGGCGTCGGGCTGCTCCTGTTGCTCGGGGTCCGGCTGGGAGGGTGGACGGCGTGGCTGCTCGGCCCGGGGGCCCTGACGTTGTTCCTCGGCGTGATCGTCGGCGGTCCGCTGCTCGCCCGGGCCTTCGCCGCACTCTGTGCGCCGCTCGCGCGGCGCACGTCACTCACCGCCCGCCTGGCCGTGGACAACAGCGTGCGCAATCCGAGGCGGACCGCGACCACGGCGAACGCGCTGGTGATCGGGCTGTTCCTGGTGACGGTCGTGACGACCTCGGGCGAGGCGTTCAAGTCCTGGGCGACCGACCAGCTCGACGCGCTGTCCGCCTCGGACTTCATCGTGGCGACCTCGGGAGCGCCGATCGCCCCCGAGGTGGTGGCGGGGATCGACGGGACCGAGGGGGTGCGCCGCACCGCCCCGGTGCGGACCTCGGCGTTCACCGGTTCACTCGGCAACCGGACGGCGGTGTCGGGGGCCGATGTGCGCGCCCTGCAGGAGACGACGGGGTTGGAGGTCGTCGACGGCTCACTCGACGAGGTCGCCGCCGGTCGGGCCGCGGCGGTGGTCGACCTGTCCACCTTCACGTTCTCCGAGGCCCCCGACGGGTCGACGTCCGGTGCGCCGCCCACGACTCCGGCGACGGAGGCGACCTCCCCCTTCGGTGAGGCCGCCGGCGTGGGCGACGCCGTTGACGTCGTGTTGCCCGACGGCGACGTGCGGTCGTTCCCGGTCGCCGCCACGCTCCGGGCCCGCATCGACTCACTGTCGCTCGGCGTGCTGCTCTCGGAGGAGGCGTTCGTCGATCTGGCCGGGGAGCAGCCGGTGAGCCTGGTCTACGTGCGGACCGAACCCGGTGAGGCCGAGCGGGTCGGCGTCGCACTGGATCGGCTCCTGCAGGACTACACGGGCGTCGAGGTGGTGCCCGGGAACTTCCTCGGCCAGGTCGTCGGCCAGGTCCTGGACTTCCTGATCGGCGCGGTGAACGCCCTGTTGGGCATCAGCGTCGTGGTGGCGCTGATCGGGATCGTCAACACGACCACCCTGTCGATCCACGAGCGGCGCCAGGAACTCGGGGTGGTGCGGGCGCTGGGGACGACGCGCTCGCAGGTCGCTCGGATGGTGCGGATCGAGTCGGTGCTGGTGGCGGCGCTCGGGACCGCCGTGGGCGTCGGCTGCGGGGTGCTGGTCGGGTGGGTGCTCGTCGGGTCACTGGGCGGCGGATCGGTCCCGCTGGCCCTCAACGGGGCCCGGCTGGCGGCGATCGTCGCCGCCGGGTTGCTGGTCGGCGTGCTCGCCTCGGTCGTTCCCGCCCGCCGCGCCGTTAGGGTTGAGGTGCTCGACGCCATCCGGGCCGCATGAGGGGACCTTCGTCCGACATCGCGAGTGACACCAGACGACCAGCGGCGTCGACGAGGAGGATGGACGTCGTGGGACAGTCCCCGTGGACCTGATCGTCGCCAGCGCACTCGCCCTGGTGATCGGGCTCTCGCTGGGCGCGGTCGGCGGCGGGGGCAGCATCCTGGCCGTCCCCGTGCTGGTCGGCGTGGTCGGACTCAGCGCCGAGCAGGCCACCACCTCCTCGCTGGTCGTCGTCGGCGTGGCCTCCCTGGTCGGGGTCGTGAGCCACGCCCGGGCCGGACGGGTGGCCGTTCGGGCCGGACTCGGCTTCGCCGCCGCCGGAGTCGTCGGATCGTTCGTCGGCACACGCCTGGCCGAGGGCCTCGACGGAGAGGTGCTCCTGCTGGGCTTCGCCGTCCTCATGGTCGTCGTCGGCACCCGGATGCTCCGGGGCCTGCGACGCAGTGACGCGCTCCCCGTCGACGACCTCCCCCTCGAACCGGTGCGACCGGATCCGGTGCCGGTCGAACGCCCGGCCGGGCTCCCCCGCTACCGCGACGGCGCCCGACTGCACCGCTACGTCAGCACCGGCGGAGCCGGCAACGACACTCGCGGAGCCGGCAACGACACCCGCGGAGCCGGCAACGACACCGGCGGAGCCGACAACGACACTCGCGGAGCCGACAACGACACTCGCGGAGCCGGCAACGACACCCGCGGAGCCGGCAACGACACCCGCGGAGCCGGCGTCGGCAACGACCTCGCCGCCGGCGGTGTGGCGGATCGTCGAC
>CAIYGQ010000220.1 GCA_903925745.1 uncultured Actinomycetes bacterium
AGCCGGAACTTCCACACCTCCTGCCAGGTGTTGAACATCCCGGTGAGCAGCCACGCCAGGTCGTTGGGGTTGGGACCGCCCGCACCCTTGCCCTTGCCGTCGACGGTCGCGGCCCAGTCCTCGCCGTAGTGGGTCGTCCAGGCCAGCTCGAGGTGCGGACGGATCCCGTCGCGCACGGCGTCGAGGCCCCGGCCGACCCGATCGTTGTTGGGCATCACCATGGTCGGCTCCCTGCCGCTAGAAGAGGCTCGACGAGCCGTCGTCGGCGGCACCGGTGGCCGCGGCGAGGCGCTCGATCTCGGGCCAGGCGGTGACGAGCATGTTGTAGGCGCCGGCTTCCTCGGCCCACTTCTTGCGCTCGCAGATCCCGTAGAGCAGGTAGGCAAGTTGCCGGGCGCGCTCGCCGTTGCCCGGGCCGAGGCGGCGCAGGAGGTCGGCCGCGTCCTGCTCCGACGCGTCGAGCGCCCGGATCAGGTGCTGCGTGGTCTCCCACACCGTGAGTCGGCCGTCGGCGACCGGGTCCCAGTCGGGGTCGAGTTCGGCCCGCTCGAGGATCCTGACCTTGCCGTCACGCGTGGCGATGATCCCGGCCTCGGCGACCCCGGCGACCGACGTGTCCTTCGCCCGGGCCAACACGTCGGCCTCGCCGAACGCGGCCGGGTTGAGCCCGTACTGCTCGAACCAGGTGAGGGCGAACCGGGAGTCGGCGTCGAACTCGCCCTCCTCCCCGGAGAGCACCTCCGCCAGCACCTCGTTGACGAGCGTGAGCGCCGCCCGCACGGTCATTGCCGAGCCGTCGGCCTCGACCACCTTGGCGTATCGGGAGAACACCGCGATCCCCGGCCCGATCGCCGACTGCGCCAGGTCGACGGGAGCGATGTTCTGCTCCTGGAGCAACCGGATCGCCGGCGGCATCTCCGACCTCAGGGCGGTGACGAACTCCGACCGGGTCGCCATCGGCGCCTCGATGTGACGCACTCGGCACGCGAGCACGACCGACGAAGCGAGCGCCGACGTGCCGATGGCGACGGCCCGGCCCGGCTTCTCCGTGCGGATCGGCCAGGTCGCGGTGATCGAGAACCCGGCGTCGAGGAGCCCGGCCAGGAAGGTCTCCCATCCGGTCGATGCGGTGCCACTCTCGTCGCTCTCGGCGGCCTTGAACGCGTAGAAGACGGTGGCGGGGAAGCGCAGATCGGCGTGCTGCGCCGCCGCGCCGAACACGCCCTGCATGCCGAGTTCGAAGTGCGCCTTGGCCGCCTCCGGCGATCCCGCGCGGTAGCGGTTCGCGATCAGCTCCTCGGCCTTCGGGGTGAGCAAGGTCGCGCACTCGTCCGGCCACACCTCGCGCAGGTTCCGGCGCAGCCAGACGTAGAAGAAGTCGGACAGATCGGCGTACGAGATGTTGTCGTAGTAGGGCGGATCGGTTGCGACGACGCAAGTCCCGACCTCAGCGATTCGAGCACACGCATCTCGCTGTCGTGAGTCCCCGTCGGCCGTCACCGGGATACCCCACAGCGAACCAACGACTCCCTTGAGCATCGATGACCAACTCGCAAGCTTCCCTGAGAATGGATTTGCCTCCGCAAAGTCCCACGTCATCGGGATTGCCTGGCGTGCGAATGTGTTCCTTATCTGCGAGTTGGTTGCGTTCCACGAGCAGATCGACGACCAGAAGTCGGCACACTTGTCGATGACGAAGGCGAGGTAGGTGACGACGGCGTCGGCGTAGGCGGTGGCGCCGTTGCCGCCGTCGCGCAGACGGACCGCTGACCCCGCGTCGCCGCCGGCGTCCCGACGGACCATCTCGTGCACCTCGCCGAGCAGGTCCGAGAACGTCGTCAACGCCACCAACTGCCGCGGCGTGAAGATGTCTTCCCAATTGGTCATGCCATAGGCCTGAACGCGGAATCCTGGCGCTTGCACCGGAAGCGGACCAAGCGACTCCGTCCGAAAGTCAAGCCGCTCAGCAACTTGAGTGTCGCCAGCGCAATAGGCCCGCCCTGCGACGCCCTCGGCAACTACTGCGATCAACTGCTCTCGCATCTCGCCGGCCTGCGCCATTTCCCGGATGTACGAAAACGGAATCGGCGCTCCGGTCGCGACGCACGTCGCACCTTGCCGACTGACATTTCCGTCCGGTGGATTTCCCCCTTCCCGGATCTCGTACCGGATGGTCTGGGTCGCACGGTCGACGATCGGCTCGATCCAGACCACGGGCTTCTTCGGCTTCTTGGCCAGCACCCACGAGCGCACCAGCGGCACATGGCCGTTCCACGACGGGTCGGGCGACTCCACGGTGCGCGCCCAGATCCAGGCGATCGGGGGGGCCTCGGTGCCGTCGTCGAGCGTCACCTTCGGATACAGGTGCCCGATCCGGCGCTCC
>CAIYGQ010000221.1 GCA_903925745.1 uncultured Actinomycetes bacterium
CGGTGTCTGCGCGTCGGCCCGGCCGCCGGTGTCTGCGCGTCGGCCCGGCCGCCGGTGTCTGCGCGTCGGCCCGGCCGCCGGTGTCTGCGCGTCGGCCCGGCCGCCGGTGTCTGCGCGTCGGCCCGGCCGCCGGTGACCGGTCGCAGTGCAGGGGCTACGGTGCCGCCGTGGCGATGTGGGGGGCCGGTCCTGACCGGCACGGGCGACGGTCGAACCGGTCGTTCCGGGCGCGGAGGCTCACGGGCGCACCGCTGACCGCAGCGGTGGTGCTGACCGCAGCGGTGGTGCTGGCCGCTGCCGCGTGCTCGTCGTCCTCGGGTGACGCGACGCCATCGGCCACGGCCGGTGGCGACGAGGTCCGCGTGACGGCGGTCTCCACCCGGCCGGAGTACGTGACCGGCGGCGACGTGCTGGTCCAGGTCGCGGTCGGCACCCCCGGGGACCCGACGACGACGAGCGCCGGGACGCCGACGGTCGGCATCGCCGGATCCGGGACGTCCGTCGAGCTGACCCCGACCGTCGATGGCGCGTGGCGGGGGCTCGTGACGGGCCTGCCCGAGGGCCCCTCGACGCTCGAGGCCCGGGTCGGTGAGGCGACCGGCACGCTGGAGGTGACGAACCACCCCGTCACCGGTCCACTCTTCTCGGGGCCGCACCAGGAGCCGTTCGCATGCACGACCGAGCAGCTCGGGCTCGGTCCGCCGCTCGACGCCGACTGCACGATCGAACCCCGCGTGGTCTGGCACTACCAGGCCGTGGACGGTTCGCTCCGCGAGCTCCCGGCGGACCGGTCCATCCCGTCGGACGTTGCGACGGCCGAGGTGGGTGGGCGTCCGGTGCCGGTCGTCATCCGGACCGAGGTGCGCACGATCGACCGCGGGGTCGCGTGGGTGTCGGTGCTCGACCCCTCGCCCGGGACCGAGGAGTGGGACGGCGTCTCGGACGGCTGGAACGGCGACCTGGTGTACCGCTTCGGCGGCGGGTGCGGCACCAGCTACTCACAGGGGGCCCCGCTGCTGGCGACCGAGCGCGGGGCGCCGCCGACGATCGACGTGACGCTCCTGACCAAGGGCTACGCGGTGGCGACCAACACCCTGAACACCTTCCAGGTCCACTGCAACGACGTCGTGTCGGCCGAGGCCGCGTTGATGACCATCGAGCACGTGGCGGAGCGCTACGGCGTGCCCCGGCACACCATCGGCGACGGGGCGTCGGGCGGTGCGATCCAGCAGCTCCTGATCGCGCAGAACTACCCGGGGATCCTGGACGCCGCTGTGGTCGGGGCCCCGTTCCCGGACGCGATGTCGATGGCGCCCGGGGTCACCGACTGCGGGTTGCTCGACGCCTACTACCGGACCCCGTCGGGGGCTGCGCTGACCGCCGACCAGCGGACTGCGATCAACGGCCACGCCACGGCGGCCACCTGTGACGCCTGGGTCGGCAGCTTCCTCGAGGTGGTCGACCCGACCGTCGGCTGCGACCTGCCCGAGGAGCAGGTCTACGACCCGGTCCTGCGGCCCGACGGCGCCCGGTGCACCCTGCAGGACTCGGCGGTCAACCTCTTCGGTATCGACGGGTCGACCGGGTTCGCCCGGCGGCCCCTCGACAACACCGGCGTGGTCTACGGGCTCGAGGCGTTCCGTTCCGGGGTGATCGACGGCGAGCAGCTCGTGGCGCTCAACGAGGGGGTCGGCAGCTACGACATCGACGGCCGGATCGTGCCGTCCCGCAGCCGGGGTGACGTCGACGCGCTCGAGCACCTGGCCCGGACGGGTCGGGTGCTGCAGGGTGCCGGCGACGCGACCCGGATCCCGGTCCTGCTCGTGAACGTCTACAGCGACCCGACCGGTGACATCCACGACCGCTGGCGGATCTTCGAGATCCGTGAACGGCTCGACCGTGCGGCCGGCGGCTCGGCGAGCGGGCTGTCGCTCTGGACCGCCTCCGGGGGAAACCTGGTGGACTCGGCGCTCGGCGGGTACACGCCGCTGCGAGACCAGGCGCTCGACGCCACGGCGTCCTGGCTCGACGCGCTCGACGCCACCGGATCCACGCCGGAGGACCCGGACCGGCTCGCCACGCTCGCATCCACCCGGCCGGCAGCGGCCGCCGACCGCTGCCTCCTGCCCGGCGGCGGCGAGGTCTCGGGTCCCGGCATCCACGCCCCGGGCACCCCGTGCGCAGCGGCGTACCCGCTCGCGGGTGACCCCCGCCGGGCCGCCGGGCAGCCGCTCGACGGACTCACCGCCCGGTGCGAACTGCAATCCCTCGAGGCGGTCGGCCTCGCCGACCGCGTGGACGCCGCCCAGTTGGAGCGGCTCCGCTCGGTGTTCCCCGACGGTGTCTGCGACTGGGCCCGTCCGGGAGTCGGGTCGGTGCCCGTCGAGGGCTCCTGGCGCTCCTACGGCTGATCGTCCCGACCGGCGGCGCGTCGTCGGGCCCGTTGGTTCTCGGCCCGGGTGACGGCCCGGTCGCGGCGCTCCAGGTCGGCCTCGAGCTCGTCGAGTTCGAGCACGAGCCGCTGCCACAGCTCCACTCGGTCGCCGGCGACGCGACCGTCCTGCACGGCGGCGAGCAGGCCGCAGCCCGGTTCGTGGTGGTGGGTGCAGTCGTCGAACCGGCAGTCCTGGACGAAGGGCGACAGGTCCGCGAAGGCGCGTTCCAGTCCGTCGTCGCAGGCCCAGAGCCCGACGCCGCGGATGCCGGGCGTGTCGATCAGCCAGGTGCGGTCGTCGAGTCGGAGCATCTGTCCCGCCGTGGTGGTGTGGCGGCCCCGACGATCGGCGTCGCGCACCTCGGCGGTCAGCGCGACCTCGCGTCCGGCGAGGGCGTTGGCGAGCGAGGACTTGCCCGACCCCGATGCGCCGAGCAGCGCCAGCACGTGGACGCGCCCGGCGTCGCGCTCGGTCGGGTCGATGGCCTCCCGGAGCGCCGCCAGGCCGTCGTCGTCCCGGATGGACGAGACGACGACCCGTACGTTCGGCGCGTGACGTTCGGCCAGTTCCCGCTGCGAGGTGACCGTCCGCTCGTCGACCAGGTCGGCCTTGGTGAGGACGACGACGGGCGTCGCGCCGCTCTCCCAGGCCAGCACGAGCTCCCGGCAGAGCCGGGCCGGGTTGACGCCCCCGTCGAGCGGCTGGAGCACCAGGACGTGGTCCATGTTCGCTGCGAGCGGCCGGGCGTCCAGACGCAGTTCGTCGCGCTGCACACCGGGAGAGCGTCGCTCGAAGACGGTGCGCCGCTCCAGGATGGCCTCGATCCGGCCGGCTCCGGGGTCGATCGCCACGACGTCGCCGACCACGACGCGCCGGGCCGCCTTCGCCGCGACGACCATGTGTGAGTCGGTGGGGCTCGTGGCGACCGTGATGCCGCCCTTGTCGATCCTGACGACGCGGGCTGGTACCAGGCCGGCCGGGAGGTCCTGGCCGCGCTCCCATCCGTCGTCCCACGCCGGCGGTCGCGCTGGCGGGCTCGGCACGGTCACGCCGACTTGGGTGGGCTGGGTCGGAACATGCTGGGGATGATGGTGCCACGCCTGACCGGCGCGGCTCCGGACGGGTCCTACACTCCGCCCATGGCCGTCGTGCACGGGGTCCCGACGTTGCAGCAGCGGGACCATCGGGCCGATCCCGACGTGATCGCCGCCATCGACATCGGGACGAACTCCGTCCACATGGTCGTCGCGCGTGTTGCGAACAACGACCGCTTCGAGGTGATCACCAAGGAGAAGGAGATGGTGCGCCTCGGATCGGGTCGACAGGAGATGAAGCACCTGGACCCGGACGCGATCGACCGGGGCGTGGCTGCGCTCGCCCGGTGCCGGTCGCTGGCCGACTCCTGGGGTGCGCTCACGTTCGCGGTCGCCACGTCGGCCGTTCGTGAGGCCCGCAACGCCCAGGAGTTCATCGACCGGGCACGTGACGAGGCCGGCATCGACGTCCAGGTGATCTCCGGTCGGGAGGAGGCCCGCCTGATCCACCTGGGGGTGCTGCAGGCATTGCCGGTGTTCGATCGCGACCTGGTCCTGATCGACGTGGGCGGTGGCTCGACCGAGGTCCTCTTCGGCCGGGGTTCCGAGGTCCGCTACGCGCGTTCGGTCAAGCTCGGCTCGCTCCGCATGACCCGGGAGTTCTTCCCCGACGGCGAGGTGGTGGGGGACGCGGTGGCGCGCTGCCGGGAGCACGTGCGTGCCCGACTCGCTCCCGTCGTGCACGAGACCGAGGGGATGGGCTTCGACGTCGCCGTCGCCTCGTCGGGAACCGCCGAGACGCTCGCCGCCATGGTGGCCGCCCGTTCCGGTTCGGTGCCGCAGTCCATGAACGGGTTCGTGATGGGCATCGACGAGTTGTCGCAGGTGATCGACGAGCTCGCCGGCGCCCGCACGACGGCGGACCGCCGCCGGCTCCCCGGTCTGGATGCCGCCCGCGCCGACATCGTGGTGGGTGGCGGCATCGTCCTGGAGCAGGTGGCCCGTTCGCTCGGCATCGACGCGCTGCGGATCTCCGAGTACGCACTGCGTGAGGGGGTGCTGCTCGACGGGTTGCACCGCTCCCGTGGCGGCACGCTGCACCACCTGTCGGACCTGCGGCGGGACTCGGTGTTCCACCTGGTCGAGCTCTGCGACGACGACCCGGACCATTCGGTCCAGGTCGCCCGCCTGGCCCTTCGACTCCACGACGAGCTCGCCGACCGTCTGGGACTGGGCGACGCCGAGCGCGAGCTGCTGGAGGCGGGGGCGTTGCTGTCGAACGTCGGCCTGTTCATCTCGCACTCCCGTCACCACAAGCACAGCTACTACGTCATCCGGAACTCGGAGCACCTGATGGGCTTCACCGACCGGGAGGTGGAGCTCATCGCCCAGGTGGCGCGGTTCCATCGGCGCAGCGCGCCCTCCGAGGAGAAGCACCCCGAGTTCGCCGCCCTGGCTGAGGCGGACCGCCGGGTCGTCCGTTCGCTGGCCGCGCTGCTCCGGGTGGCGATCGGTCTGGACCGCAACCACGACGGCAGCGTCCGGGATGTGCGCGTCGCCGCGATCGATGACGGCGTCGAGATCAGGCTGATCCCGGCGGATGCGGGCGATCTGGCCATGGAGGTCCTGACCGCCGGGGATCGGTCGTCCCTGCTCGCCGAGCTGCTCGACGGATCCGTCGAGGTCAGGGTGGACTGACCGGCCCGGCCCGGCCCGGCCCGGCCCAGACCAGGGCCTCTCCCGTCGCAGGATTCACTCCCTCGACCGCGCCGGACGGTGGTGCCGCTGGCAGTCCAGCGTGACGCCCGCCGGAGTGACGACCTGGAAGCGCTGGTCGCCGACGTGTCGCATCGACCAGTCCGGACGGTGCACCACCCCGTGGTGGTGCCGGCACAACAGGGCCAGGTTGTTGGCGTCGCTGGTGCCCCCGTCGGCCACCCGCACGACGTGGTGGGCATCGGTCCACGCCGCCGGTGCGTCGCAGCCGGGGAACACGCAACCTCCATCCCGGGCGGCCAGCGCTCGCCGCTGGTGCCGGTCGACGAATCGCACCGTCGTGCCGAGGTCGAGCGGGGTCCCGAGGGAGTCGACGACCAGCGCGGTGAACGTGGCGTCACAGGTCAGGAGATCCAGCGTTCGTCCGTCGACCACGTGACCGTGGTGGTCCACGACGGCGGGACCGTCGTGGCGCCCCACCAGCGCCGGGTGGTCGACGGGGATCGTCACGGTGAGGTCGGCGGCAGGAGCGGTGGACGTGCCGTCCACACCGGCGCCACGACGGACCAGGTCCACCAGTCCGGCGGCCAGGTGGTTGGCCCTGGCGGCGCCCAGCTCGCCGTCGGTCAGCTGGTGGTCCCGAACGTGTCGGCGGAACGCACGGTCGGCGGCGCGGTGGAGGTGCTGGGCGACGACGGCGGCGTCCTCACCGACCAGTCGACCGTCCAGGTGGAGGACCCCGTTGCCGTCCACCACCATGCTGAGGCGGTTGTCCTCTGGTGTGGGCCGGTGTCCACCATCGGCATCGGCCAGGTCGACCAGCGCCCGCACGTCGGCGGCCCAGCGCTCGAAGCGGACCCCGTCGGCCAGATCGATGAGCTGGTCCTGCAGGGCCACCATCGTGGACTCCACCCGAGGTGTGGTCAGTCGGGTGAGCAGCGCCGCATGGTCCTCGGTGATGCGCCCCTCGGCGAGTGCCGCGGCCACGCGGGGCAGCACCGCACGGAGCTTCCTGGCCACGGCGACCTCTCGACCGGCCCGAGCCCGGGGCGCGCCGAAGCGGTGGCCCAGCCAGGCGTTGGTCCGCAGTCCGGTCCTGCGGAGCGGCTCGCCCCGGGCGTCGAGCTCGCCGAGGAGCGCGAGTCGGAAGGCGTCCAGGGCCCGCCGGGCGGACTCCACGTCCTCGAGGGCGGCCACCAGGTCGTCGGCGTCGGCGGAGCGGAGGTCGGCGTCCGGTCCGTGGAGCCGGTCCACGGTGTCGGCCACGCTCCGGATGACCCCGTCAGGTCGCTGGTGCTCGGTCGCGCCGTCCCGACGGGCTCCGGTCGCAGCTCCGGGGCCGGAGTCGGCCCGGGCGCAGCTCGGCGTTCCTGATTCGAGTTGCGCAGTGCGCACGGTCGTCCTCGGGCTCGGCCCCGGGACCGGTCCGGACCGTGTCGGCACCGGTCGGTCGGGGAGCTGCTGGAGGTCGCCGGAGGCGACGAGACCACCTCGATTCATGCCGCCCACCCGGGCTGGTCCGGGTCCACCCAGGAGAACCCGGGCGGCTACGGGATCGAACGTGTGTTCGACATCGTGGCACCGATTCCGCCTGCGGTCAAGCACCCGACCGCTCCGCCCCCCGGGCCGCTGGGCCCGCAGCCCGGCCTCCGTCGCCACCCGACGGAGGCCGGGTCAGCGGGTGTCCGTCACTCGACGTCGACGATCTCGACCCGCAGTTCCCCGTTCGGTGCGGCGTACCCGACGACGTCGCCGACCGCGGCCCCGAGCAGTGCCTCGCCGAGTGGCGAGGTCGGCGACACGACGTTCAGGTCGTCGTGCCGCTCCTCGATGGAGCCGATCAGGTACCGCTCGGTCTCGTCCTCGTCGTCGCCCTCGTAACGCAGGGTCACGATGCTGCCGCTCGCAACGGTGCCGTCGCCCTCGCCCTCGGCGATGATCACGGCGTTCTCGAGGATCCCGGCGATCTTGGCGATCCGGGCCTCCATCTTGGCCTTCTCCTCCTTGGCCGCGTGGTACTCGGCGTTCTCGCGGAGGTCGCCGTGCTCCCGGGCCTTCTCGATCCGGTCCGCCAGGTCGATCCGACCGTGGGTCCGCAGGTCCTGCAGTTCGGCGGTGAGGCGGTCGAACGCCGCCTGTGAGATGTGGTGCTCGTCTGCCATCCGGGCAGCGTAGGCCGCGGTCAGCCGGCCGTCGCCAGCGTCCCGTGGGGTGCTGATCGGGGCGCCGTCGGGGCAGGCTGTCGCCGGGGAGGCCGACCTTGGTACAGTCTCGACGTGATGTCGGTCACCGGATCCCGGCCCTCTGGAGCCAGCGACGCCCGACGCGTCGTGATCATTCGCTAGCGCACGCCTCCCCCGGCGTGCGCGACTCACCGTCCACCTGGTGGACGGTTTTCTTTTGCCCGGCGATCGGCTCGACAGTCCCCGGAATCCCAGCGACCGGGGAGCACAGCAACACGGCATGACAGGAACAGGAGCAGCGACGTGACCCACAGGATCGGCGTGATCGGTGGCGACGGAATCGGCCCCGAGGTGGTGGCCGAGGCCCTGAAGGTCGTCGACGCGGCCGGGGTCGACTACGAGCGGGTCGACTACGACCTGGGCGCCCACCGCTACCTGGAGGACGGCACCGTGCTGCCGGACGAGGTGATGGACGAGTGGCGGACGCTGGACGCCCTGCTGCTCGGCGCGGTCGGTGACCCCGCCCCGGGGGTCGCGGCACCACCCGGTCTGGTGGAGCGCGGGATCCTGCTGCGGATGCGCTTCGAGTTGGACCAGTACATCAACCTGCGACCGTTCCGGCTGCCCCCTCGCTGCGACTTCGAGGTGATCCGCGAGAACACCGAGGGCACCTACGCAGGCGAGGGCGGGTTCCTGCGCAAGGGCACCCCCAACGAGATCGCGACCCAGGGGTCGGTCAACACCCGGCTCGGCGTCGAACGTTGCGTCCGCTACGCGTTCGACCGGGCGGCGGCCACGGAACGGCGTCAGCTCCACCTGATCCACAAGAAGAACGTGCTGACCTTCGCCGGCGACCTGTGGCAGCGCACCTTCGACGAGGTCGCAGCCGAGTACCCGCAGGTCACCACCGGCTACGACCACATCGACGCGGCGTGCATCCACTTCGTGGAGCGACCCGAGCGGTACGACGTCATCGTGACCGACAACCTGTTCGGCGACATCCTCACCGACCTGGGTGGGGCGGTCGCCGGGGGTGTGGGGTACGCCGCCTCGGCCAACCTGAACCCGGCCCGCACCGGACCGTCGATGTTCGAGCCGGTCCACGGGACGGCGCCCGACATCGTCGGCACCGGTCGGGCCAATCCGATCGCAGCGATCGTCTCGGCCGGCCTGATGTGTGAGTTCCTGGGCGAGGCCGACGCGGCCGCCGCCATCGCCGCCGCGTGCGAGCAACCCGAACGCCACACCGGGAGCACCTCGGAGATCGGCGACACCATCGCAGCCGCCGTGCGCTGAGGCCGTTCTGGCCCGACCGTTCCGACCCAACCCCTCCGACCCAACCCCTCCGACCCAACCCCTCCGACCCAACCCCTCCGACCCAACCCCTCCGACCCAACCCCTCCGCTCCAACGACCACCGACCCACAGGACTGCCGGACATGCCCATCGAACCGACCGCACACATCTGGATGAACGGCGAGCTGGTCCCGTGGGACCGGGCGCAGGTCCACGTGCTCACGCACACGCTCCACTACGGCATGGGTGTCTTCGAGGGCATCCGGGCCTACGAGACCCCGGACGGACCCGGCGTCTTCCGCCTCACCGAGCACATCGCCCGGTTGCACTCCTCGGCGAAGATCATGGGGATGGAGCTCCCGTACTCCGTCGACGAGCTGGTGGCCGCCACCAAGGAGGTCGTGCGCGACTCGGGACTGCCCAGCTGCTACATCCGGCCGATCGCCTACTTCGGCTACGGGGAGATGGGGCTCAACACGCTGCCCTGCTCGGTCGACGTGGCGATCGCGTGCTGGCCGTGGGGCGCGTACCTGGGTGACGACGCGGTGTCCAAGGGCGTGCGGATGAAGATCAGCACGTGGCTCCGCCACGACCACAACGCCATGCCGCCGGCGTCCAAGACCACGGGCAACTACGTGAACTCGTCGCTGGCGAAGGTCGAGGCGTTGCGCGCCGGCTACGAGGAGGCGGTGATGTTGAATCCCGCCGGTCTGGTCTCGGAGTGCACGGGCGAGAACATCTTCGTGGTGCGGCGCGGTCGGGTCGTCACGCCGCCCCAGTCCGCCGGAGCGCTCGAGGGCATCACCCAGGACACCGTCGCCACGATCCTGCGCCACATGGGGGTGGACTGCAGCGAGTCCGACGTGACCCGCTCGGACCTCTACACCTGCGACGAGATGTTCGTGTGCGGCACCGCGGCCGAGGTGTCGGCGGTCAACTCGGTCGACGACCGCAGCATCCCGTGTCCCGGACCCATCACCAGCGAGGTCGCCGCCCAGTACGGACGCATCGTGCGCGGCCAGGTGCCCGACTACGAGCACTGGGTGGAGCTGGTCCGGTGAGCGTGACTCCTCCCGACGCCGTCGAGATCTTCGACACGACCCTGCGCGACGGGGCGCAGTTCGAGGGCATCTCGCTGACCGTCGAGGACAAGCTGCGCGTCGCCGAACAGCTCGACTGGCTCGGCGTGGCGTGGATCGAGGGCGGCTACCCGCAGGCGAACCCGAAGGACGAGGAGTTCTTCCGCCGGGCCGCTGCCGGTGAGTTGGCGCTGTCGACGGCCCGGCTCGTCGCGTTCGGCTCGACCCGGCGTCCCGCCGGGAAGGTCGACGAGGATCCGACGCTCCGGGCGCTGGTCGGCGCGGGGACCGGCACCGTCTGCATCGTCGGCAAGGCCTGGGACTTCCACGTGACCGAGGCGCTCGGCACGACCCTCGACGAGGGTGTGGCCATGGTCGAGGACTCGGTCCGGTTCCTGGTGGATGCCGGCCTGCGGGTGTTCTTCGACGCCGAGCACTGCTTCGACGGGCTGCGGGCCAACCCCGAGTACGCGTTCCGGGTGCTGGAGGCGGCGGCCACCGCGGGCGCCGACTGCCTGGTGCTCTGCGACACCAACGGCGGGTCGCTGCCCCACCAGGTCCAGGAACTCACCGCGCAGGTCGTCGGCCACTTCGGCGACCTGGCGATCGGTATCCACACGCAGAACGACTCGGGGTGCGCGGTGGCGAACTCGGTGGCGGCGGTCGTGGCCGGCGCCACCCAGGTCCAGGGCACGGTCAACGGCTACGGCGAACGCACCGGCAACGCGAACCTGATGACGGTGATCCCGGACCTGACCCTCAAGCTGGGCGTGGCGACGCTGCCGCCCGGTCGCCTCGAGCGCTTGACGTCGGTGTCGCGCCACGTGGCGGAGCTCGTCAACCTGCCGCCGCACCCGGCGGATCCCTACGTGGGTTCATCGGCGTTCGCGCACAAGGGAGGGCTGCACACCTCGGCGCTCGGCAAGGCGGGGAGCGCCAGCTACGAACACGTCGATCCGTCGTCGGTCGGCAACCGCACCCGGGTCCTGGTGTCGGACCTGGGGGGCCGGTCGGGGACGGCGATGAAGGCGGCGGAGTTCGGTGTCGAGCTCGACGACCGGGCCGCGGCCGCGCTCACCGAGCGCCTCAAGCAACTGCAGGCCGAGGGCTACGTCTTCGAGGCTGCCGACGCGTCCCTGGAGCTGCTGATGCGCGAGGCGGCCGGATGGACCCAGCCGTACTTCAGGGTGGAGGCCTACCGGGTGTCGTCGTACCACCGGGCGACACCGTCCGACGGAGGAGGCGATGGTCCGGTCACCACCTCCACCGAGGCGACGGTGAAGGTCTGGGTCGGCGACGAGCGACTCGCTGCGGTCGGAGAGGGCAACGGCCCGGTCAACGCGCTCGACGAGGCGCTCCGAGTCGCGCTCAGCAGCCGGTACCCGGCGCTCGAGCGGATCCGCCTGACCGACTTCCGGGTCCGGGTGCTGGACGGTCCGACCGGCCCGGGGCTGGCGGCGACCGGCGCGGTGGTCCGGGTGCTCGTCGACTTCACCGACGGTGAGGCGACCTGGACCACGACGGGCGTGTCGCCGAACATCATCGAGGCGTCGTGGCGGGCGTTGACCGACGGGCTGGTCTTCGGCCTGTTCCACGCCGGGGACTGAGGGCGGTCAGCAGCGGCAGGGTACAGTCGGCCCCGCATGGCAGCACCGAGGTACGTCCCGACCAGCCCGACGCAGACCGTTCGCAGCTACGCGTCTCCGCCCCGTCGGGCCGGATCGTGGACGGCGGATCGGCCCGGCGAGGTCCCCGGACTGCAGCCCGAGGGCGAACGTCTCGGCACCCCCGGCCCGGACCAGGGGTACGCGCTCAAGCTGGCCCGTCGCTACGAGGGCCGGCTCCACCTGCTGGACGGCGAGCACCAGGCCGATGCGCTGGCCGGGGCCACGGCGATCGCCACGAAGCGGTCGGGGCTCTTCGGCCGGGCACCGGTCCTGCACGACGTCACCGTCGGCCTGGTCGTGTGGGGATTCCTCGACGACCCGGTGGACTCCGGTCTGGCCGGGATCCGTCCAGGGTGGTTCGACGAGGTCCACCTCAGCCACAACTACTCGGACCTGCGACGCATCGCCGACTCCGCACCCGAGGACGTCCTGCGTCTGCCGCACGGTCGGATCGAGGAGCTCCACCGCGAGGACTGGCGGGCCTGCCTGGACCTCGACGTCTGAGCACCGACGTCTGAACACCGACGGCTGAGCAGACCCGGCCGGGGTGGCGCGGGCCTACGGGGTGATGTCGACCCTGGCGCCGAGCTTCAGGCGGTCTCCGATCAGCGTCACCACGTCGTTCGGCATGCGGATGCACCCGTTGGACGCGGCGGAGCCGATCAGCTCGGGTCGGTTGGTGCCGTGGAAGGCGACGACGGGGGCGCCGTCGTCGAACTCGTCGAGTTGTTCGCTGTAGGCGCTGGTCGCCAGGATCCGGGGGCCGTAGGCACCCTCGGGGTTGTCCTTGACGATCTGGTCGGTGACGTAGAACCGCCCGGTCGGCGTCGGCGTGTCGTCGGTGCCCACGACGACCGAGGTCTCGGCGACGACGACGTCACCGTCGAGGAAGCGGAGCCGACGGTCCGAGACGTCGAGCTCCAACCGCTGGGCCGAGGTGGTCAGGTCCACCTCGTCGGTCCGGACGTAGCCGACCGTGCCGTTGGGGCGGACCGGGACCTGGACCTGCAGGTGGTCGCCCCGCTGTTCGGTGACCAGCATGACGAAGGGGTCGCCGAGCGAGGTCGGGTTGGCGAAGATCCACCCGGCCGGGGTGACCTGACGTCCCTCGATCGGGTAGTCCTCGCGGGGGAGCGGCGGGAGCGCCTGTCCCGTGGCCTGGAGCTCGGCGGCGCTCGAGGGGGGCGGCGGTGGGCCGTAGCGGACCGCCGTCGCAGCGGTCTCCCAGTCGGCGGGCGGGGTGGCGCTGACCTGGATGCTCGGCTGCCTGGCGGTCGCGACCACGACGGCGGGCGAGATGGTCGTCTGGGTCGTCGTGGTCGACGTCGTGGTGGTGGTCGGTGGCGGGGGTGGATCCCCGCCGCGGGTGGCCAGGAAGGCCCCGGTGGCGATGACCGCTGCTGCGGCCACGACGAAGATGGCCGCGATCACCCGTGGGCCGGGGCGCCGGGACCTGGTGTCGGTGTCGGTGCCGGTGTCGGTGCCGGTGTCGACGGATTCGACCCGGAAGCCGACCGGACCGGTCTCGCCGGTGTCGTCGCCGGGCCCGCCGGCGGGATCGCTGGTGGGCCCGCCGGTGGGATCGGTCGGCCGGTCGTCGCTCACGTCCTCATGCTAGGAGCCGAATCGTCGCTGTGTCCGACCACTAGCGTGGCCACGTGAGCGAACTCCCAGCCGAGCGCCGCATGCGGTTCGCGCCCGCTCCCACCGGGTACCTGCACCTGGGGAGTGCCCGGACGGCGCTGTTCAACTGGCTCGCCGCCAGGAGCACCGGCGGGACCTTCCTGCTGCGCATCGAGGACACCGACTTGGAGCGCTCCCGTCCCGAGCTGGTCGACGTGGTCTTCGAGGCACTCGAGTGGATGGGGCTCGACTGGGACGAGCCCCCGATACGCCAGTCGGCGCGGGAGGACGCCCACCGGGCGGCGATCGACGACCTGCTCGCCTCGGGCCTCGCCTACTGGTCGGACCCGGTGCCCGAGTCGGACAGGGAACGCACCGGTGGGCGCGCCCACGACGTCGCCGACCGCGACCGGAACCTCGGTCCGGGTGCGGGCCGGGCGGTGCGGTTCCGGGTGGATGCCGAGGCGCTCGGTGTCACGTCGGTGGGTTGGCACGACGAGATCCGGGGCGACATCTCGTTCGACCTCGAACACATCGAGGACTTCGTGCTGCGGCGGGCCGATGGATCCTCCACGTTCTTCGTGGCGAACGTCGTCGACGACGCGCACATGCGGGTCACCGACGTGATCCGGGGTGAGGACCTGGTCAACGTGACGCCCAAGTACCTGCTCCTGCGTCGGGCGCTGGGACTGGAGGTGGCCGACCTGCGCTTCGCGCACCTGCCGCTCATCGTCAACGAGCGCCGCAAGAAGCTGTCGAAGCGACGCGACGACGTGTCGCTGCTGGACTACCGGGATCGCGGCTACCTGGGTGAGGCGATGGTCAACTACCTGGCGCTCCTCGGCTGGGGACCGCCAGATGGACAGGAGATTCGGGTCGATCCGCTCCACGAGCTCCCGCCGCTGTTCCGGATCGAGGACGTCGGTGAGTCCTCGGCCACGTTCGATCCGGCGAAGCTCCGACACGTCGACGCCGAGCACATCCGGGCGCTCGGCTCCGCCCAGTTCCTGGGGCGGGTCCGGCCCTTCGTGGAGGCCGCACCGTGGGCCGACCGGTTCCGCGACGAGCTCTTCGCCGGCGTGGCCGACGAGGTGCAGGTGCGGGTCGAGACGCTCGCCGAGGTGCCGGACCTGGTCGAGTTCCTGTTCGTGGAGGACCCCCCGGTCGACGACGCCGACTGGGCGGCCGTCTCTGGCGGTGACGCTCCGTCGTGGCTGCGGGTGCTGGCGGACCGGATGGTCGACTGGCCCTGGCGGTCCGCCGACCTGCACGCGGGCACGACCGCGCTCGCCGAGGAGCTGGGAACCCGGCTCCGGAACCTCCAGGCGCCGCTGCGGGTCGCGTTGACCGGCCGGCGCGTCGGGCTTCCGCTGTTCGAGTCCATGGAGGTGCTCGGCCGGGAGGAGTGCCTGCGACGGGTCGGGTCGGCGTTGGGGCGGCTGGAGGCCGACGGGTCGTGATCCGCTGGGGTCTCCGCCTGGCCGTCGCCGCCCTGGTGGTGCTGGTGGGCTACCTGGCGGTGACGTTCGTGCTGGCCGAGGTGGCCTCACAACGCGACGACCGTCGCCCCGCCGATGCGATCGTCGTGCTCGGTGCCGCGCAGTACGACGGGCGGCCGTCGCCGGTGCTGCGGGGACGACTGGACCACGCCTACGACCTGTGGAGCCAGGGTGTCGCCCCCCGCATCGTGCTGACGGGATCCAAGCAGCCGGGGGACCGCTTCACCGAGGCGTACGCAGGGTTCACCCACCTGCGGGAGCGGGGTGTCCCGGAGTCGGCGTTGACGATCGTGGACGACGGCGACAGCACGTGGGAGTCGCTCGCCGCGGCCGACCGGATCCTGCAGGCCCAGGGCGTGGGTCCGATCACGCTCGTCTCGGACGGCTACCACAACGCCCGGTTGGAGGGGATCGCCGCCGAGCTGGGCATGGACGCGGTGACCTCGCCGAGCACCACGGGGGGTTCGATCCAGGAGATGGCCCGAGAGACCGGTCTGGTCGCGCTCGGTCGGGTGATCGGCTACGGCCGGATGCTGCGCTACCGGCCGTGAGGGGGCTGGCCGGATGCTGCGCTACCGGCCGTGAGGGGGCTGGCCGGATGCTGCGCTACCGGCGGTGAGGGGGACTCGTGTGGTTGTGGGGCTGCGGGCCGACTCGGCTAGGGTTCCCGGGCGTCCCGTGCGGACGGCACTGCCTTTCGGGGGTGGTGTAATCGGCAACACAACTGGTTCTGGTCCAGTTATTGGGGGTTCGAGTCCTCCCCCCCGAGC
>CAIYGQ010000222.1 GCA_903925745.1 uncultured Actinomycetes bacterium
ATGATCCGGGCGCCGAGATCGGCGAGGACCATGGTGGCGAAGGGTCCGGCCAGCACGCGCGTGCAGTCGACCACGACCACTCCGTCGAGCGGACCGGTCGCCGGGTGGGGCGACGCAGGATCGGGGTTCGGGTCGCTCACCGTGGCTCCGGTCGGTCGGCGGGTCCTGCACTACCGTTCGCCCGACGACCCCGAGGTGAGGAGCGCCGGTGGCCGGTCGGATCGAAGACTATGCACTCGTCGGCGACACGCACACGGCGGCGCTGGTGGGCCGCGACGGCTCGGTCGACTGGTGGTGCGTGCCCCGGTTCGACTCGGGCGCGGTGTTCGCCGCCCTCCTCGGCGACCGGGAGCACGGCCGCTGGCTGATCGCGCCGGCGGGCGGGCTGCGCCACACGGAGCGGCGCTACGTCGGCGACACGCTGGTCCTGGAGACCACCCACACCACCGACGAGGGCGTCGTCCGGGTCCTCGACCTGATGCCGATCCGCGACCACGCGGTGCAGATGGTCCGGATCGTCGAGGGCGTGTCGGGTCGCGTCCCCATGTACATGGACCTGCGCTTCCGGTTCGACTACGGCTCGATCGTCCCGTGGGTCCGCACCGACGACGGGCGCCTGCGGGCCACCGCCGGACCCGACGCCCTCGTCCTCGACACCCCGGTCCACTGGTCGGGGTCGGGGCCGGCCACGGTGTCGGAGTTCGTGGTCGCGGCCGGCGAACGGGTCCCGTTCGTGCTGGCGTGGTACCCGTCGCACGATCCCGCTCCGGCCACCGGCGACGCCGACGCACTGCTCACCGAGACCCTCGCCCGGTGGGAGGAGTGGTCGCGCCGGGCCACCTGCTCGCCCGACACCCGCTCGCTCGTCATGCGCTCGCTCATCACGCTGAAGGCCCTGACCTACGCCCCGACCGGGGGGATCGTGGCGGCGCCCACGACGTCGCTGCCCGAGTGGATCGGCAGCGTGCGCAACTGGGACTACCGCTACTGCTGGCTGCGCGACTCGGTGCTCGCCCTCAACGCACTGATCATCGGCGGCTTCACCGCCGAGGCGCACGCCTGGCGCGACTGGCTCCTGCGCGCCGTGGCGGGCGACCCCGCCGACCTCCAGATCATGTACGGCGTCCGCGGGGAGCGCCGACTCACCGAGTTCGAGGTCCCGTGGCTCCCCGGCTACGAGGGTTCGGCACCGGTGCGGGTCGGCAACGCGGCGAGCGGGCAGTTCCAGATCGACGTCTACCGCGAGACGCTCGGGTCCCTGCACACCATGCGGGTGCTCTTCCCGCCCGACGACCACGACACCGCGGCGTCGTGGCCGATCGAGACCGCGCTGCTCGAGTACCTCGAGGGCTCCTGGCACGAGCCCGACGACGGGATCTGGGAGGTGCGCGGGGGCCGTCAGCACTTCACCTACTCGAAGGTGATGGCGTGGCTGGCCTTCCGGGTGGCCGTCGAGTCGGCGGAGCGCTTCGACCTCCCGGCGCCGATCGACCGCTGGCGCGCCACCCGCGACGAGATCCACCGGCTCGTCTGCGACGAGGGCTACGACGCCGACCGGGGTTCGTTCACGCAGTCGTTCGGCAGCACCCAGCTCGACGGAGCCCTCCTGCAGCTCGCGCCGGTCGGGTTCCTGCCGGCCCGCGACCCGCGCATCGTCGGGACCGTGGCGGCGATCGAGCGGGAGCTGCTGCACGAG